>JAKLFG010000019.1 GCA_022711315.1 bacterium
CGTGCCGTCTGGTCCGAAGGCGATGTCGGGGATAGTGGTGGTGCCCAGATCGCCTATCATCGTGACCTCAGCCGTCAGCGGGTTCACCAAGTAAAGTTGCGAGCCGTGGTCCCAGTCGCCGGCGACGATGTACATCATGCCGTTGATCGGGTTGGCGGCAAGGCCGGTCGCGTGGATAAGACCGGTGTCGCCGACGAGTTCCACCGTCCCGTCTTCCGGGTAGATCCGGTAGAGACTCGTGGGGGTCTCATAGGATCCCGCGCCGGTTATCGCATAGAGCTGGGCCGAGAGTTTTGCTCCGACCACACGGTCGAGAGTGAAGTGGCTGGTGACGGGGTTGCAACCGTCGTTCACCGTAACGCCGAACATGAAGGGGCCGCCGAGTATCATCGGTGTCACCGTGTAGGATCCGTCCTCGTTCGGGACGATGTCGGCGCCCATGCCGGAGAAGGTGATGTCGAGGGTGTCGCCGTCGGCATCTTCGACCATGATGATAAGGGCGGTCGGGATGCCGATGCGGGGGTGCTTGCCCGGCGCGATATCGAGTTTCAGTTCGGTTATCGCCGGGGCGGCGTTGCCATAACAGGAAGCGTCCTCGCCGTCGGTCACGGTGACCTCGGTGCCGTCCTCGCACTCGATGGTCTTGGTGCCGTCGCCGTTGTCGGTGACGGTGCAGGAGGTGCCGTCCGCACCGTCCTCGCCGTCCTCGCCGTCCTCGCCATCTTCGCCGTCCTCACCGTCGGTGCCGTCGGTGATGGTGACCTCGGGGCCGTCCTCGCACCGGATGGTCTTGGTGCCGTCGCCGTTGTCGGTGACGGTGCAGTCGGAGCCGTCCTCGCCGTCCGCGCCGTCTTTGCCATCTTCGCCGTCCGCGCCGTCCTCACCCGGCTCGCCCGGCTCGCCCGGGTCGCCTTTAAGGCCCGCGAGCGTCACGGTGAATCCGCCGTTCTGCGTCTCACCGGCAAGGATGTAGTTCCCCTCGCCGAACTCTTCGGGAAGCAGGAACGCTATGCGGGTCTCGCTGAAATCCTTCACCGTCAGTTCGATGGGGACATAGGTGGTCCGTTCGCCGATGGTGACCTTCGTCAGGGTGCCGCTCGGCTCGGTGGCGCCGAAGTCGGTCCCTTCGACGACGATGGTGTCGCCGTTCTCCACATAGGCCATCGTTACGGTGGCCGAGGAGACCGGCGCGTTCGTCTTGTTCGCGCCGTCGCAGGAGGCAACGAACAGGGCCGCCAGAACGGCCCCGATCAGTGTGGTTATCGTTCTCATATCCGCCTCCCCGTTAAGGTTTCACAAAATCGATGGCGGCAACATCCGCAACGCCCAGATCGCCGAGGAAATAGGCGCTCCAGTCGCTCGGGTCGATGGTGTAAAGGTAACTGGTGGTACTGGTGCGCTGTACGCTGTAGAAATGCCCGTTGGCGCCATAGGCGAGGACATTCCCAAGGTAGTTGTAACCGTTGAAGTCGAGTACGCCGGAAATGGCACTTAAGTAGGTTCCTGCGCCCGTCGCGGGATCCAGTTCATACATGTCGTTGCCCGATTTGACGAACAGGTCCTCCGCGCCGTATGCCATGCCGATGGCCCAGCCGCCGAACGAATTGCCGACCACGGTCGCGGCGCCGGTGGCCAGATCGATGGTGATGAACTGGTTATTGTTTCGCACATAGCCGTAGAGTGTGCCGTCGGGGCCGAAGGTCAGGTCGTTGATGTGGCTGCTGGCGCCCGTGGCGCCGATCTCGGTGACCTCGGCCGTTGCGGGATCTATCGAGTAGAGCATGCCGGTGTCGTTGGATATGATGTACATCGCGTCATCCAGCGGGTTGACGGCAAGCCCGACCGTTTCCTCCAGTTCGGTGTCGCCGATCTCGGTCATCGCCAGTGTCAGCGGATCGATCGTGTAAAGGACACCGTTACCCGACGGCGAGCCGGTGAGCGCATAGAGTGTGCCGGGGGCCGCAAGGATCGGGCACGCCGTCGTGCTCCCGGTGAGGGTGACGCCCGCCGACAGGTTGCCTGCGATATCCACGGCGCGCACCGTGAAGGTGTATTCGGTCTCCGGGGCCAATCCCGAACCGATAAGCACGCCGCCATTCCCGCCATCGACGATCAGCGGTTTTTCCGGGCCGTTCGGGGTCCAGGTCACCATGACGAAGTCGAGATCGTTGTCGCTCGGGTCGGTCCAGTCAAGACGAATATGGCGGCATCCGCTGCCGTCCTCATCCATTGCAAGGTCCGTGACCTCTGCCGGGGCCGAGGTATCCGGATAAGTAGCGATGGCCGATATGCCCGTGATGCCGGTGTCGAACAGTTCGGTCGCCTCCCAATTCGACGGATCGATCGAATAGAGGTAACTGTTCCCGTCATGGTAGATCGAATAGAAAAGCCCATCCGCGTCATTGTAGTTGAAAATGCTGTAAAGTTCCGGAGCATTGGTGATCTCGGCGATATAGTTGCTACCGTTACTCGCCGGTTCCAGAAGGTACACACCCAGATCTATCTTGAGTAGGAGGCCGTCCGGGCCGTAAGTAAGGCCGGTGTGCCATGAGTTGACATAGAGGGCGTCGAAAACGGTCGCGACGCCGGTCGCCAGATCGATGGTGATGAGATTATCGCTGTTCTCGGTCCAGCCGTACAGGGTGCCGTCGGGACCGAAGGCGATGTCGGGAACGGTGTTGGTGCCCAATGCGCCTATTTCAGTGACCTCGGCGGTCGAGGGATTTATCTCATACAATTTGGCGCTCTCGTTCCACGAGTAATCGCTCCACACGAGATACATTTTGCCGTCCAGCGGGTTGATGGCCATGCCGGTGACATGGTTCAGTCCGGTGTTGCCGATCTCCTCAAGGGTCTCGTTCTCCAGATCAACGCGGTACAGATAACTGTCGGCACTGCCGGCGCCGGTCATGGCGTACATGACACCGACCGATTTGACCACGCGGGCTATCTTGAACGAAGCGGTCGCGGTGGCGCAGCCGTCGCTCACGATCACGGTGAACAGGAAGGGGCCGCCGAGCATGGTCGGGATGAGGGTGTGGGTGCCGTCGTCGTTCGGGACGAATGTGGCGCCCATGCCGGAGAAGGTGATGTCGAGTTCGTCGCCGTCGGCGTCGACCGTTTCAAGGAACATCGTCGTCGGGACGCCTTTACGGAAATTCTTGCCCGGCGCCATGTCGAAGGTTATCGCGCTGATCGCCGGTGCCGCGTTGCCGTAGCAGGCGGCGTTCTCGCCGTCGGTCACGGTGACCTCGGTGCCGTCCTCGCACTCGATGGTCTTGGTGCCGTCGCCATTGTCGGTGACGGTGCAGGAGGTGCCGTCCTCGCCGTCCTCGCCGTCTTCGCCGTCCTCGCCGTCCTCACCGTCGGTGCCGTCGGTCACGGTGACGGTGGTGCCGTCCTCGCATTCGATGGTCTTGGTGCCGTCGCCGTTGTCGGTGACGGTGCAGGAGGTGCCGTCCTCGCCGTCCACGCCATCTTCGCCGTCCTCACCGTCCTCACCGGGGTCGCCGGGGTCGCCCGGATCGCCGGGGTCGCCCTGTTCGCCCTTGAGCCCGACGAGCGTCACGACAAAGCCGCCGTTCGCCGTTTCGCCCGCGAGGATGTAGTTCCCCTCGGCGAAGGTCTCGGGGAGCGCGAACGCGATGCGGGTCTCGCTGAAATCGGTCACGGTCAGTTCAATGGGAAGGTCGGTGAGCGCGTCGCTCGTCGTGACCTTCGTCAGGGTGCCGCTCGGCTCGGTGGTGCCGAAATTAAGGCCTTCGACGACGATGGTGTCGCCGTTCTCCACATAGGTCGCCGTCACGGTGACCGAGGAAACGGGGGGATTGTTCGTCTTGGTCCCATCACAGGAGACCGTCAGCAAGGCCGCCATCACGATGGCCCCGATAAGCGTCACGATCCTCATGCATACCTCCATGAGCGTTGGTTTATAGAACACGGGAACAGGGGTTTTCCTGAAACGGACCGAGTATCTCAAAAAACGGGGAAAAAGTCAAAAAAGATGTCAGAGTTCGGTGGAGGGGGGAAGAGTCTTTTTGATATCGGCGACATAGGTGGTCATCTTCTCGCGCAGTTTCTCCGGATCCTTCACCTCCTTCTCCAACCAGAAGGCGGTGGCGACGGGCCGTTTACCCGCGAGCGCCTCCATGTTCTTGAACGCCTTTTCGTGGCCGGAGCCGCCCTCGGTGGCGAAGAAAGCGACCTTTTTGAGATCGTCCTTGTAGATGGTCAGGAAGGCGCGGACCGCCGGGGTCATGTTCCACGCCCAGATAGGGGTGCCGATGATGACGAGATCGTAGTCCTTCGGCTCTTTCTTAAGTTTTTCGATGGAGGATGTTTCCTCCTTCCACGCGGCGCGGCCCGCCGTTATCCAGCCCCAGACGCCCGACCAGTCGGTCCCCTGTTCGGTGAGCGCCTCGCTGTCGGCGCCGAGTCCGGCGGCCAGTTCCTTCGCCACCGCCCCGGTGTTGCCCGAACGGCTGAAATAGACGACCAGTACCTTCGCTTCCTGTGCTTTCATGGCGGGGGCCTCCTCGGTTGGCGATGCCGGCTGGGGTTCGGCGGCGGCGAGGAGCGCGGCCGTCAGGACCGAAAGCGCGGCGATCAGCAGGTGTTTTTTCATGTCGGTATCTCCCGTTAGTTGGTCGTCAGTACGCGGAGCGTCCGTGGCGGCACCGACACTCGCAGGGTCCCGCCCGCGCCGACGGTGAATTGCGCGCTGCCGCCGGGGGCGCGATTGACCAGTGTGGTCCCGGCGGCGAACGAGGTCTGCATGTCGTTGCCGTCGAACGAGGTCTTGGAGGTCCGCGTCGGGTGGGTATTCAGGACGACGAGCGCCGTCCGTCCCTTGTAGGTCCGCTCGAAGGCGAGCATCCCGGCATCCTCTTCATCGCCGGTGTGATCGGTCGACCAGCGGATCGTCAGGTCGCCGCGCCGGAGCGGCTCCAGTTCGCGCCGGAGCGCCGTGAGCGCCGCGATGTGGCGGAAGGTGGCATTGACGGTGTCGTAGTTCGACACGGCGAGGTTCTCGCGGTTGGCCGGGTCGTTGCCGCCGTCGAAGTTCTGTTCGGTGCCGTAATACAGGCAGGGGATGCCGTCCATCGTGAGGAGGAGCGACAGCGCGTTGCGGAGCGCGGCCCCGTCGGGCTTGTCGTACAGGAATCGGGGCAGGTCGTGGTTGTCCATGAAGTTGACGAGCAGTCTCTGCGGCGAAACAACCTTTCCGTCGGCGTCGGTCACCCCCGACACGGTGCCGTAGTTGACCGCGCGGCCGTTGTAGATGTCCTCGAAGTTGCGGGTGGGGCCGCCCCCTTTGAATATCGCGTCGAACACCTGGAATTTCTGCGAGAAGTAAAAGACCGAATCCATCTCGTTGTTCTTCGTAAAACTGCCGATGAGCGCGTCGTCGCCGTCGAACGCCTCGCCGAAGATGAAGAAGTTCTTTTTGCCGATACCTTTCGCGAACTCGCGCATCGAGGGGGAGAAGGCGCGCCAGAACTCGTGCTCGACATGCTTGATGGTGTCGATGCGGAACCCGTCGAGGTCGGCGGCGGCGATCCAGTACTGATAGACCCGGATGAGCGCCTTGCGGACATCGTCGCGGGTGGTGTCGAGATCCTTGAGACCGCCCGGGAAGTCGCCCCGCACCACCTGATAGGGGCTGTCCCAGGTGACGATGCGACCGCGCCGGTTGTACCACTCCTCGTTCTGGAACTCGGCGGGAAGCGGCGGGACGCGGTTTATCTCCGGCATGTATATCCACCGGACGGGGGCCGGGCCCGATTCGCCCGCCTCGGAGAACGACATGACGCCGCGCGGGTCAAAGTCGGGGTCCCACTCGCTGTAGCGTTTCACCTCTATCTTTTGCGGATATCCGTCGGCGCACCGGGTCATGCAGGTGTCGAAACAGGGCTTATTCTCGCACCCGTCAACGCCCCAGCAGGCACCTTCGGTGAAATCGTTGCTGTATTCGGGCTCGCAGATCGCTTCCCCGTCGGCCTGCGGGAGCGTCATGATGCGTTGGCAGTAGGTGTAACAATCCATCGACGATCCCATCACCGATTCGTCGGGCTGGCCGTTCTTGTTGATGTCATAATAAAAGAGTTGCCCGACATGGTTCGCGACGATGTCCAGTATCACCTTGATGTCGTTGTCGTGGAGTATCTGCACCATCTCGCGCAGTTTCGCGAGATCGCCGAAGTGCGGGTTGACCGAAAGATAGTCCTGCGTCCAGTAGCCGTGATAGCCCGCGATGCCGGCGTCCTCCTCGACATTCTTCACCACCGGGCTTATCCAGAGCGTCGTGACGCCGAGTTCCTTGAGATAGGGTATCCTATCGATGATCCCCTGAAAGTCGCCGCCGTGCCACGCCGCGAGGTTCGACGGGTCGGCGTTGTGGTCGTTGTTGATGTCGCCGTTCGCGAAGCGGTCGGTGATGAGTTGGTATATCACCTCGTCGCGCCAGTCGGTGACATTGCTGGTTATCGGGATGTCGCCGGACACCTTGCCGGTATCGACGCAGGAGAAGAGAAAAAGAGAACATACAGACAACAGATATTTCATCATCGGTACTCCGTGTTGAACCACCACTCGGCACCGATGCCGAGAAAGTGCTGTATCTGCCGGTCGCGCCGCTTGTCGCCTTCGGGGAAGGTGGCGCGGGCGTCGCCGTTCACGAAACCGACGGTGTAGACGAGCCGCACCTGCGGCCGGCCGTAGGAGAGCGAATCGCCCTTGAACACGATGGGGAAGAGCGACAGTTTCGTTATCATCGGCAGGGTCTCTTCGGCGGTATCGGGTGCTATGCCGTTCGGTTTGCGCAGTTGGTGCGACACCTCGGCCCCGAAGGCGAGCGAGTCATGGATGTGGATATGGGGGCGCACCGCGAGGATGAACTCCCAGCCGTCGTCGTTGTCGTATTTGTTCGGGTCGGCGTCGGTGAAGTAGCGGGCGTAGGATCCGACCATCACGCTCATCCGCCAGAACTCGAAATTCCCGGTGAGCGCCGTCAGGAATTCCTGCGCCTTGGTGGTCTTGCGGTCGATGTCGTAACCGAACGGCTCGGCGAGCGTCCCGTAGGCGGCGAGCCCGCCCGAATACTTGAACATGACATGGGCGAACCCGTTGCGCCCCAGCCCCACCGCGCCGAACTGCGCGCCCACCGACCAGCCGATGTCGGCGGGGTAGGTGACACGGTCCTCTTCGGTCGCCGCGTTGACGCTCCGTTCACTGATGCGGGTCCCGGAGCCGATGCTCTGCATCTCGGCGAACAGTTTCGCCTTGAGCGCGAAATCGGAGTTCTCCTTGCGCAGGAAGTACTGCGTCGCCTTCGCCCCGACGATGATCCGCTGGCGGTCCATCCATTCCACCGTCTCGGTGCCGAAGGTGTCTGATGGTACCTCCCGCTTCTGCACCTGCCAGTCGGTCTCCAGCCGGTTCAACCCGAAGTGGATATCCACCTCGGTGTCGGTATAACGCAGTCCCGCCCCGGCGCCGTAGATGTTGACATCGTCGAGTGGCCAGAGATCGAGCAGGTAGATGTCGTCGCCGCGGTACATGCGGCTCCCGGCCCAGAGCGAAAGCGGCTTGTAGCCGACCCCCTCGGCGCGGATGAAGAGGTTGCGGATGGTGGACAGCGCGGCGAACACGCCGGTGTCGTGAAAGAGCGATTCGCCGAACGCGAGCGTCGTGACGAGGTGGAAATCGGTCTCATCGGGCTTGTTCGCGAAGTCATAGACGAAGTCGAGTTCCAGATAGGTCGGCTGTTCGAGCCGCGAGCCGTGTGACACGATGTTGGTGTGCCTGCCGGAGCCGCCTTCGAGATCGGTCGAGGGCTGGACCCGGCCGTAGGAACCGAAGATGAATTTCGCCGGCTCCTCCTTTTTCTCCTCTGCGTCGCCATCCGCCGCGGCGAGCGGCAGGGCGGACAGGATGAGGGCGAAGAGCGTTATTCGCAGAAGCATTGGTCCTTCCCGGCGTTCGAACTGTAACCGCATCCGACGGCCGCAGAGTAGCCGAGATCGACGCAGGCGTCGGCGCAGGTGCGCTGTTTCCAGAAGCCGCCGTTGCAGTAGTAGATGGCGGTGACCCCGTCGCAGGCGGTCGCCCCGTCGAGGCAGTACAGCGTGTCGTCGTCACTGTTCGGGTCGCGGTCGTAGAAGGTGACGGTACTTTCCTTTTCGTTGAATACCCAGACGACGACGGCGGGCGACACGGTGAACAACACCCGGTCCTCGTCCACGCTTATCCGTTTTTCGTCGCCCGGCGCGAGGGTGAACGGTTCCCAACTCTGGCCGCCGGAGGGGGCTATCGCAAGGGTGTAGGAGGAGCCATTGACAAAGAGACCTTTGTAGGGGATGTCGTCGATGCCCGAGCAGGCGATGAACGAAAAAACAAGCAGTAGCGAAAAGATCTTCGGCACGACGGATGCTCCCTCACAGCGCATGACCGGCACCGATAGTACCCGTACCCGGGAAAAAATGCAAGATAAGAAGGGCTAAAAACTTTTCTCGATATCCGCCGCGACCCGTATATAATAGATGAGGTTTTTATTGCGAGGGGAACGGTCATGCGTCTTGTCACGGTGTTGCTGTGCGCGGTCGGCGTCCTGTGCGGCGCGGTCGCCTGCAAGGAGTCCCCGAAGACCTACGAACTCGATTTCGCCCTTCCCGAAGGCGATGCGGCGGTCGACGAGGACACCCTCGTCACCGACACCGACACCGACGCCGCGGCGTCGATGGAGGAGGGGGTACGGCGCCTGCTGGAGGAACACATCCTGTTCACCAACGGCGTCGGCATAGCGGTCGGCGTCGAGGATCTGCGCACCGGCAGGCGTTACGCGGTCGCCGCCGGGAAAAGCGATGCTGCCAAAGCGACGCCGCTGACGGCCGACCACCTGTTCCGCGTCGCGAGCATCACCAAGACCTTTGTCGCGGCGACGGTCCTGCGGCTCATGGATAACCAGAAGGTAAAACTCTCCGACACGCTCGACCGCTGGTATCCCGACTATCCCGAGGCCGACCGCATCACCGTACGGATGCTCCTTAACCACACCTCCGGCATCAGCGACTATATCGTCGTCGGCGAGCCGGAGGATATCATCGCCCGCACCGCGCTCATGCCCCGGCTGTTCGAGCCGGGCGACGGGTGGTCCTATTCGAACACCAACTATGTGCTTCTCGGCCGTATCATCGAGCAGGTGACCGGCAAAACGCTCGGTGAGGTGCTCGCCGACGAGGTGTTCGCGCGGGGCGAACTGACGGTCACCGCGCTGGAAAAGGAGCAGGAACTCGCCGGCGCTCTCGCCGCCGGGCACCTGTACGATGAGAACGCTCCGGCGCCCTACACCGGACTCAACCCGGCATGGGCCGACGGTGGCATCGTGTCGAGCGTTTCCGATCTCGCCCATTTCGCCGCGCGCCTGTTCGGCGGGTGGATCATATCGAGCGCGGCACTGGACGATATGGTCACGATGGTCTCGACCGGGTCCGGCACTTCGTACGGACTCGGGGTCTTCTCGTTCGAAAGCGCCGCGGCGAAGAGTGGCTACGGCCACAACGGCTCGCTCGTGAACTTCAACGGGCTGTGGGCCTATTTTCCGCAGATGCGGACCGCCTTCGCGATACAGGCGAACTACCCGACGGTGATGGACAGCGCGTTCCTTCTCGAACGGATAGTCGCGCTCGTCGCGAACGCCGAGAAGGCGCCGGTGGCCGACGCCTGCAACTACCGCGACCCGCACCCCGACACGCCGGCCCCGGACCATGAACTGGTCCGGTTCAAAGGCATCGTTCACGGCATCGACGCTGAAGATCCCGCGACCGCCGCCGCCCACTACTACCGGACCGGGGAGACCGGCGGCGAGAACCTGTTCTGCGCCGAATACGCCTTCCGTTCCGACGAGGGGGAATCGCCCAGCCTGTATCTCATCGAGGAGTGCCCCGAGAAACGGCGGCTCTACACCGGCGAGACGCGGGTCAGGCGGTTCGAACTCTTCATCCCCCTGACGCTCCTCGCGGCCACGAAGGAAAGCGGCGAGGGGACGATAGAGTCGCCGCTCATAGATTATTCCAGCATCGAATACTGGTACGACGAGGCGACCCAGCGGGTGACCAAGCGGTGTCAGAACGGCGTTCCCGCCGGTGGGGGGACGATGGCCCGTGTCGAGCCCTGCCTTGACCGCAACACCGACTTCTCGGCGGGCGAGGAGGTGCGCCTGTTCGCCTATCTGCCGCTTTCGCGCGACATCGAGGAGGAGAAACAGTGCCGCTGTTACAATGCGAGCGGCGGCGTGGTATCGTGTCCCGCGATCGAGGACCTGTTCGACTGCGCGGTGCCCGACGGTTATTTCGAGGCGACCGGCGATGCCTACGCCCACCTGCGGATCGTCGGCGCCATCGAGCATCCTTATGCCTACTCCCCCGTCGAGGGGCTGGTGAGGCACGACCTGCGCTGGGACGGCGCGCCGTTCGACGCGACATCCTACAACAACTTCACCACGCGGACCGACAACGGGCTGGGGGAGGAGGTTCTCTTCGCGCAGAGTTTCGGCGACCTGCAGGCGCTAAACGCCAACACCTACACCTTCAACGCGACGGAACTCATCGTGCCGGTGGCGGCGCTCGAGGCGGCGAAACTGAACGAGGAGGTCTCGCTGACCGCCGCCGACGCGTTCTTCTTCAGCATCCACCGCTACACGCAGAAGATAAGGAACGGCGAGATATCCTATAAAAAATGTTTCGTCGCGGCGCGCGACCCGGAAGATACCGGCGCCTCGATCCTGCCGTGCTACGCCGGCAATGACGAATTCGCGATAGGGGAGCCGGTGAAACTGTTCGGCGCGATGAACCTCGTCGCCGATCCCGCGTCGCTCGGCTTCTACTGGCCGACCACCGACGACTGCCTCTGCTTCACCGCCGCGGGCGCCCCGCTCGACTGCGACGATTTCGACGGGTTGTGAGCCGTTCCCGAAACTTTTTGACTTGTCCCGCGTGACATGCTAGGGTCATCCCGTATCGTGCGGGAGAACCAACGGGTGACCGGGAACAAGACCCCTCGACAGCCGAAAGATCGCGTAGAGATATCGTTCCAGCAGGCGATAGGTCTCATCATCCCGTACATCAAAAGCCGCATCATGGAACAGATCCGTTCGGTGTGGCTCATCCTTCTCTACCTTATATTATTCCAGACGCTCGTGCTCCAGATACCCATCGTCGACGGGGCGATCATCGCCTTCGGGATGACGATGGTCATCATCGGGCTCGCCTTCTTCATGGAAGGTCTCCTGCTCGGGCTCATGCCCTTGGGGGAACTCATCGGGCTCAAACTGCCGCAGAAGGCGGGGCTCGCCGTCATACTGATATTCTCCCTTCTGCTCGGGTTCGGCGTGACGCTCGCCGAGCCGGCCATCGGTGCGCTCAAGATACTCGGCGGCACCGTCAAGGCGTGGGACGCCCCGCTCCTCTTCACGCTCCTGAACACCTACCCGGACTATCTGGTGTGGGCCGTCGGCGCCGGCGTCGGGCTCGCCGTGGTGTCCGGCATGCTGCGGTTCCTCTACAACTGGTCGCTCAAGCCGTTCCTGTATGTGCTGGTCCCGATACTGACCGCGATATCGATCTGGGCCGCGTTCGATCCGAACCTGCTGTACCTCACCGGGCTCGCGTGGGACTGCGGCGCGGTCACCACCGGGCCGGTCACCGTGCCGCTCGTACTCGCGCTCGGCATCGGCATCACCCGTGTCGTTGGCAGGGGAGAGTCGGGCGCGTCGGGGTTCGGCGTCGTGACGCTCGCGTCGCTGTTCCCGATACTCGCGGTGCTCCTGCTCGGCGTATCGTTCTCGGGCACGGTGCCCCAGCCGATGCCGGGACCCGAATTCATGAGCCCCGCCCAGCGCGTCACGGCGCTCGGCCTGTTCGGCGGCAGGGAGGACGACCTGCTCCGCTATGCCTTCGCGCAGGGAGGCGGTGACGAGGTCCGTGCCTATTTCGGAGAGGACGCCAACCGCCGCGCCTTCGTCGCCGACATGGCCCGCGATGGGAGCGCCCGGACCCGTCTGTTCGGCGATGACGAGCCGCGTTTCATGCGCTGGGTGGCGGTCCACGGGAGCGACGCCGAGAAGATGACGCTCTTCGGGTCGATAAAGTCGGCCCGCGAATATACCTTGAGACCGCCGCCGCCTCCCCGGACCTCGATCGCGTCGCTGTTCCTGCGCAACTTTCAGACGGCGGCGCAGGCGATCATCCCGCTCACGCTGTTCATGCTGTTCGTGTTCTTCGTCGTCCTGCGCGAGAGACTGCCGCACACCGACGAGATAATCTTCGGCATCGTCATCGCGCTTCTCGGCATGGGCTTCTTCAACATCGGCATGGAAACGGGACTTTCCAAACTGGGCGATCAGGTCGGCGGGAAGGTGCCGTCCTCCTTCACCGCGCTTCCGCTGGAGGAACAGCGAGCCACCATCAACGGGTTCTCACCCGACATCGTGGGGAGCGCGGTTGACGCCGAAAAGGGAGGCGTCGCCCGATTTTTCTTCCACCGGCATGATCGCGTGGTGGACCCGATACCGTACGACGACAAGAATTACGACGAGATGACCGGCACCTATACCTATGTCCCGCAGGTCGGGCCGCTGTTCGGCGGCATCTGGGGGGTGCTGGTCGCCCTCCTGTTCGCCTTCGTCATGGGATACGGCGCGACGCTCGCCGAGCCGGCGCTGAACGCGCTCGGGATCAAGGTCGAGGAGTTGACGGTCGGCACCTTCAAGAAGACATTCCTCATGCAGGCGGTCGCCGTCGGCGTCGGCGTCGGCATCGCCTTCGGGGTCGCCAAGATCATCTGGGACATCCCGCTCGTCTGGCTGCTGGCGCCGCCCTATGCGATCCTGCTCGTCGTCACCTACCTGTCGAGCGAGGAATATGTCAACATCGCGTGGGACAGCGCGGGGGTCACCACCGGGCCGGTCACCGTGCCGCTCGTGCTCGCGATGGGGCTCGGCATCGGGACGCGCATCGGCGTGGTCGAGGGGTTCGGCATCCTCGCCATGGCGTCGGTCTACCCGATACTCTCGGTGCTCCTCACCGGCCTCTACGCGGCCTATATGCGCAAACGGTCCGGCGCGGGACAGGAGGAGGAATCGCTCCCTGTGGGCGACGATGGGGAGGCTGCCGCATGAAACGGATCCCCTGCGCCCGGATAACCTGCGAGGTCTATCAGGAGATATCGAGGACCGTCCTCTCGGCGCTCGGCTCGATCGGGATCCGGCGCCCCTACATCCAGTCGGGCCGCTCCATCATGCTCGGCGAGAGGAGGGGAGGGCTCTTTTCGTCGGGTACGACACTGCTGGAGGACCCGATAGACATCTATTCCTTTACCGTGCCGGCGGAACGGGAACTCGCCGTGATGCACCGTCTCATACAGGCGGCGATGCTCGATCAGGAGGGGCGCGGGTCGATATACAGCGAACAGGCCGAGCGGATATCGCGCGACGACGAGTGCCCCGGCGACGAGCCGCCGCATATCGCCGCGGAACCGCCGCATTACCCCATGATACAGCACCTCGTCGGCATCTCCTGCATCGTACAGCGGGGACAGAGCGACATCATCGTCCGGAGCTCGCTTGAGATGGGCATCTGCGTGCCGAGCGTCACCTTCGGCATCGGCGCCGGTCTGCGCGACAAACTCGGACTCATCCGCATCACCATACCGGCCGAGAAGGAGGTGGTCAACCTCGTCACCACCCAGCACGATGCGCAAGGGGTCCTCGCGCGGCTCATCGAGGCGGGCAAGTTCGACCAGCCGGGAAGGGGGTTCATCTTCACCTACCCGATAGCGCGCGGACTGCTCAACACCCGTCTGTATGTGGGGCGTCACCTGTCGGCCGCGAGTCTCGGGCAGATAGTCGCGGCGCTGGACGAACTGAAGGGGACCACCGCGTGGCGGCGCAAATTCACCGGCACCAGCGACCACGCCCGTTCGAAAAAACGGGAATATATGCGCGGACTCGTCGATCTCACGCTCCTTTGTCAGGAGGGGCGGGCCTTCGAACTGTCGAAGGTCGCCATGGGTGCCGGGGCGAGCGGCGCCACCCTGAGCCGCCTGCGCCGACCGGTCCCCGACGATACGCCGCCCGGCAAGGTCGTTTCCCCGGCGCGCGAGAAACTGACGATGATACTGCCCGCGGCGCTTGCCGATCCGGTCGCGGCGGCCCTGTTCGGCGCCGGGATATGCGACGAGGGGACCGCCGGCGAGATATTCCTCCGCCCCTGTCCGGAGGCGCATACCTATACCGGAAAGAAATAAAAAAATATTTGCTTTTCTTCACCGCCTCGCTACAATGCCCCCATCCTGCTGGCCTTTCGTCACAGTGACGCCGGGTCGGAGCAGGGGGCGTATTATGGTTTTTTTGTTTTGAGGGTTTCGTTATGGCTACACAGTTGTATGTTGGGAATGTGAGTTACCAGATGACCGAGGAATCGCTGAAGAAAATGTTCTCGGAGTTCGGCGAGGTCACCTCGGCGAAGGTAGTGGTGGATCGGGAGACCGGTCGTTCGAAGGGGTTCGGTTTCGTCGAAATGGCCGACGCTCAGGCGGCGGATCGCGCCATCGAGAGCCTGAACGATCAGGAGATCGACGGTCGTCGTATCAAGGTCAACATCGCGCGTCCCAAGAAATTCTGATATGCCGATATCAGGAGAGTCCTTTACGCAGGCCGGGCGTCATGCCCGGCCTCTTTTTTGCGCGGCGCTGACCGCGATCCTCTCCGTTTCCTGTGTGTGGTCCCCCGATAAAAAGGACGGTCCCACTCTCTGGGACCAGCAGGTCGACGAACTGGCGGCGGCCGATAAGGACGCCGTGACGAACGACACCGCGACCGGGCAGGACGCGATAAGCGGCGCCGACGAAGACCTCCTCGAGTCGCCCGATGCCGATTCCCCCGCCTGCATGGGCAAGCCCTGCACGGCCCACGCCGACTGCAAGACGACGGGGTGTGCGGCGACCTTCTGCTCGGCGGTACTCGGCACGCTGTATCCCGATAATCCGAATGTCTGCGCGGTCCGGTGCGACCCGGCCAACGGTGACGATGACTGCCCTGAGGATCTTGTCTGCAACGACGGGATACAGGCGGCGGCCGGTCTCGGCATAGACATCGACGGCGCGAAGGGACTCTGCGCTCCGCCGACGGACTGATGACCGTCTTTTTTCCCATGCGATCGCGCTATCTTCCGGTACTGATAGCCCTGTTGTCGTTCCCGTGGGCGCTTTGTGCCGCTCCGGAGAACGGGGCGCCTCCCTGCGCCGCTTCGCTTGTTCTTCCGGCGGGGCTGCACCTGTTGGAGACGCAGGAGTGTTTCTCGACCGACCTCGCCGACGCCGCCTCATCGGATACCGACGCGTTGAGACGACAACTCGACCGGTTCCCCGATACGCCGGCGACGACCGGGTACCGCTACTGGTCCTACCTGCGATCCGAACGGTTCCTCCCCGCGCTCCTCACGCTCATCGATCTCGTGAACCGGTCCGGTGATCCCGATACGGCGGCGCAATTCGGCGACGAGATAGCCTTTCTCGTCGGGGCCGGCGTCCGCCGCGTCGATCCGCAGGCCGATCTTTTCGGTCGCGCCGAGAACGGCCGTGCCGAGACCAGCGTTCTTTCCGATCGCTTTTTCTTCATACTCGATCAGGTGGTGTCACTCTACGCCGAAGGGAAACGGGGCCGCGCCCAACGGGACGCGTGGCTGTTGTATCGTTCGCTGACGCTGTTCTTTTCGACCGCGGATCTTTCCGTCGATCAGAGCGAGGACCCGTTCTTCTCTTCGCTCCTGCAACGCTATCGGCAACTCTGGAAGAGCGACCTGCTGTTGTCCTATCTCGGCGTCTTCAGTTTTCTCACCGTCGGCGACACGACCTTTCTGCCCTCCTTCCCGCTCTATCGGGACCGCGTCGCGGGCATGGTCAATATGCCGGAACGCCGCGACAAGAAAAAGACCGGGGCCGCCGTCGAGGAGATCCGGCGCTTCACGGGGCGCCTGTTCATCGACAGTCTCTGGGGCCTCCCGGCCGTGACGATCGTCGATACCGATGACATCCACCGGTGGTATGCGGCGATGGAAGGGACCTCGCGACCGGGCGCCGATGCCGGCTGCGCGGTGTTCGACGAACGGCACCGTATGCTGGCGCCGTACCGGAACGACCTGTTCGACGCCCTTACCGCGAATCGCGCGCTCACCCTGCTCGAAGGCTGTGACCCGGCGTATAAGATCCCCTTCGTGATAGCGGGCGAACGGCTGTTCCTTTCCGCCCGTGACCGGTGGCTTTCCTCTTCGGCGGTCGGCTATCACCTGCTCGGCAGAGGAGATCCATCCTATCGGGAATCGGCCGACCTGATGAGCGCGCTTCTTCTGGCGTCGCTGGATCGGTACCTCGAAGAGCGACGGAACGGCGGTGCGTCATCCACCTTCGGCGAGATGCTTCGCTATGCGTACGGAACGGGTCGTCTGACCGAGTTCCGCGACACTTTTTTTCTCTACCCCCGTTATCGTTCCCAGTCGACGGTGTTCACCCCGCAAAAAACAAAAGAACTAACTGATTTTATTTCGGATTTCTTTATCGACGATCGGTCTGACGCCGACTGAGAAGAGATATCCCTGTAAATACAGCAACATAGTCTTTCATTACGCGATTTTTTAAAATATTTTTATTCGATTCGCCATCCGCCTGATATCGCTAGTGTTTTAGAGCATGTTTGTGGCAAAAAAAGTTGCTTTTCGCCACCCGCGCTCTATAATCGGTCGACAACGGTTTTTTACGAGGTTCCCCATGGTGAAAGAACAGGTGAAGAAAGAGAACGACGCGGTAAAGAACGGCGAGCAGTACGGCGCAGACAGCATACAGGTCCTGAAGGGACTCGAAGCGGTCCGCAAGCGGCCCGGCATGTACATCGGCGACACCGATGACGGTAGCGGTCTGCACCACATGATCTTCGAGGTCGTGGATAACTCGATCGACGAGACGATGGCCGGCTTCTGCGACAAGATATCGGTCTACCTGCATGTCGATGGATCGGTCACCGTCAAGGACAACGGTCGCGGCATCCCGGTCGATATGCACCCCGAGGAGAAAAGGAGCGCCGCCGAGGTCGCGATGACGGTGTTACACGCCGGCGGTAAGTTCGACCAGAACTCTTACAAGGTGTCGGGCGGTCTGCATGGCGTCGGCGTATCGGTCGTCAACGCCCTGTCGGAATGGTTGCGGCTCGAGATACGACGACAGGGGTTCGTCTGGGTGCAGGAGTATCGGTGCGGCGATCCGGTCGCCCCGCTCAAAAAGACCGAACCTTCCGATGAGACCGGGACGAAGATCACCTTCAAGCCCGATCCCAAGGTCTTTACCAACACCGAATTCTCGCTGGCACGGGTCACCAACCGCCTGCGGGAGATGGCGTTCCTCAACAGCGGCGCCCGGATAAAACTGCTCGATGAACGGACCGGTGAGGAGCGTCTGTTCCATTATGAAGGGGGCATCGTCGAGTTCATCGCCTTCCTCAACCAGAACCGGACCCCGCTCCACAAGGATGTCATCCGCATCGCGCGGAACGAGGGGCCCCATGCGGTCGAGATAGCCCTGCAGTGGACCGACGCCTATGTCGAGAATGTCCTGTGCTACACCAACAACATCAACAACCGTGACGGTGGCACCCATCTGTCGGGCTTTAAACTGGGCATCACCAAGGTATTCCAGAAATATATCGCCGAGAACCGAAAGAACGCGAAGGTGCAGATAAACGGTGACGATATCCGCGAAGGTCTCACGGCGGTCCTGTCGGTCAAGATGCCCGATCCGAAATTCAGTTCCCAGACCAAGGATAAACTGGTCTCCAGCGAGATACAGACCATCGTTTCCAATGTCGTGGCCGAATATCTGACACTCTATCTCGACGAGAATCCCGACATCGCCGGCGCCATCATCGACAAGATACTCGAAGCGGCCATCGCCCGCGAGGCGGCCCGTAAAGCGCGCGAGATGACACGGCGCAAGGGGGCGCTCGAGAACACGACGCTCCCCGGCAAACTGGCCGACTGTCAGGAACGCGATCCGGCCAAGTCGGAGATATTCATCGTCGAGGGCGATTCGGCCGGCGGCTCGGCTAAGCAGGGTCGTGACCGCTCCAATCAGGCGATACTGCCTCTGCGCGGCAAGATACTCAATGTTGAAAAGGCACGACTCGACAAACTGCTCAAAAGCGAGGCGGTGCTCACCGTCGTCGCGGCGCTCGGCACCGGCATCGGCAAGGACGAGTTCAATGTCGAGAAACTTCGCTACCACAAGATCATCATCATGACCGACGCCGATGTCGACGGCGCCCACATCCTGACGCTCCTCCTGACGCTTTTCTACCGCTACATGCCCGACATCATAGCGCGCGGCTATCTCTATGTCGCCCAGCCGCCGCTCTACGGCATCACGCGCGGCAAGAAGGTCTCCTATGTCCGCGACGAACGGGAGTTCCAGGAATACCTCATCAACACCACCGGCACCGAGGGGGTCGCGGTCTCGTTCGGTAAGAAGAAGGAAGGGCGTCTGGAAGAGGGGAAACTCCGATCCTTCATCAAGAAACTGGTGGTGCTCAACGACAACCTGACCCGCACCGAATTCCTCTATGATTCGGCGGTGGTCGAGGCGGTCGCCTCCATCGGCGGCATAGAAGAGGCCGATTTCAAGACCGAAAAAACGCTTTCCGACAAATTCGAGAAGGTGCGTGCCTTCATCGAACGCGATTATCCCGACCGTTTGCCGGTCCGCATGGAATTTGAGGAGAACGAGCGCTACAACGAATTGAAACTCAAGATATTCACCACCCACAGCGGGGTCGAGAAACAGACGCTCATCGACTACCGCTACATAAAGAACTCCGAGATAATCCTCATCGGTCGCCTGTGCGGCGAGGTCGCCGCGTTCGGCGCCGCCCCCTACACGGTGACCGTTTCGGACAAGGAAAAGGGGACCGAAGAAGTGCGCGGGGTCTATCCCCGTTGGCGTGACCTGCTCAAAGCGACGCTCGACCACGCCCGCGAAGGTCAGAAGATACAGCGCTACAAAGGTCTCGGCGAGATGAATCCCGAACAGTTATGGGAAACGACCATGAACCCGGGGAACCGCACCCTGCTCAAGATCTCGGCCGATGACGCGGCCGAGGCGGACCGGATATTCGACATCCTGATGGGCGAGAATGTCGAGCCGCGCCGCCGCTTCATCGAAGAGAATGCCCTCAACGCGAACATAGATGTGTAAGAGCGGGAGACATCCATGGTAGAACAAACCAATATCGTCAATGTCAATGAGAAGATAAAGCCGGTCAGCATCGAACAGCAGATGAAGACCTCCTACATCGATTACGCGATGAGCGTCATCGTCGGACGGTCCCTGCCCGATGTGCGTGACGGGCTCAAGCCGGTCCACCGGCGCGTGCTGTTCGCGATGAAGGAACTGGGGTGCACCTACACCGCCCCGTACAAGAAATCGGCGCGCATCGTCGGCGATGTCATCGGTAAATATCACCCGCACGGTGATCAGGCGGTCTACCAGACGGTGGTCCGTATGGCGCAGGATTTCTCCATGCGCTACCTGCTCGTCGACGGGCAGGGGAACTTCGGCTCGATAGACGGCGATGAGGCGGCCGCGATGCGTTACACCGAGGCGCGCATGGCCCGCATCGCCGGCGAACTGCTGGCCGACATCGACAAGGACACCGTCACGATGCTCGACAACTACGACGGCTCGCTCAAGGAGCCCGAGGTCCTGCCGGCCCGTATACCGCAACTGCTCGTGAACGGCACCTCCGGCATCGCCGTCGGCATGGCGTCGAACATCCCGCCACACAACCTTACCGAGGTGGTCAAAGCGCTCATTCATTTCATCGAGCATCCCGGAGCGAGCGTGGCCGACCTGATGAACTTCGTCAAAGGCCCCGATTTCCCGACCGCCGCTCTCATCCTCGGCCGCGGCGGCATCCGGCAGGCCTACGAGACGGGACGCGGCATCGTGCGGATGCGCTCTCGCGCTACCATAGAAGAGGGGACCAAGGCGAACGACCGGCCGCGCATCATCATCCACGAGTTGCCCTATCAGGTCAACAAGGCGCAGACCATCATCCAGATCGCCGAACTGGTCAAGGACAAGAAGATAGACGGCATCCACGACATTCGCGACGAATCGGACCGGCGCGGCATCCGCGTGGTGATAGAACTCAAGAAGGACGCGATCGGCGATATCGTACTCAACCAGCTCTACAAGATGACGAATCTCCAGACCAGTTTCGGCATCAATATGCTGGCTATCTGTAACGGCGTGCCGCGAACGCTCAACCTGCGCGATGTGCTGAATTACTTCCTGATGCACCGGCGCGATGTGGTGACCCGTCGCACCCGGTTCGAACTGGATGAGGCCGAGAAGCGCGCCCACATCCTCGAGGGGCTCAAAAAGGCGCTCGATGTCATAGACAAGGTGATAGCGATCATCCGCAAATCGCCTTCGACCGACGAGGCGCGCGAATCGCTGATGGCGAAATTCGGCTTCTCGAAGGTGCAGGCGTCGGCCATCCTCGACATGAAACTGTCGCGGCTCACCGGGCTGGAACGCGAAAAGATAGAGGCCGAACTCGCCGAACTGCACAAGAAGATAAAATGGTACAATGAGATACTCGCCAACGAGAAAACGCTCCTGTCGGTCATCAAAGGCGAACTCAAGGAGATCATGGAACGCTACGGCGACGAGCGGCGCACCGAGATAGTCGACGAGGCGGGCGACATCGACATCGAGGACCTCATCCCCAACGAGGAGATGGTGGTCACGCTCACCACCGAGAACTATATCAAACGGACGCCGCTTGCCCAGTACCGCAAACAGAAGCGGGGAGGGAAAGGGATCAACGCGATAAATCCCAAGGAGAACGACTTCGTCAAGGACATCTTCATCGCGAGCAACCATACGCTTCTCATGATCTTCACCAGTTACGGCAAGGTCTACTGGGTCAAGGTCTATCAGTTGCCCGAGGCGGGGCGCGGCAGTCGCGGCAAGCCCATCATCAACATGGTGCAGGTCGAGAAGGACGAGCGGGTCATGGAGATCCTTCCCATCCACGAATTCGTCGACGGCAAGTTCGTGTTCATGGCGACCAAACACGGTACGGTCAAGAAGACCGATCTCATGGAGTTCGCCATCCAGCGCGCCAACGGCAAGAAGGCCATCAACATGCTCGAAGGGGACGAACTCATCGGCGTGGCGATAACGAGCGGCGACAACGAGGTGATCCTCGCGTCGCGCAACGGGCTGTCGATACGGTTCCCTGAAAAGCAGGTCCGCGCCATGGGGCGCGCCGCGACCGGCGTGCGGGGCATGCTGCTCGAAAAAGGCGACGAGGTGATGGCGATGGAGGTGGTCGAGTCCGAAAAAACGCTTCTGTCGGTCACCGACCGCGGCATCGGCAAACGGACCCCGTTCGAGGATTACCGCGTCCAATCACGCGGCGGCAAGGGCATCATCACGATAAAGACCTCAGCGGAGAACGGGTTCGTGGTCGGCGTGCTGAAGGTGAGCGGCACCGACGAGGCGATGCTCATTACGAGCAACGGACAGGCGATACGCATCCCGGCCTCCGGTATCAGCGTCATCGGTCGCAATACCAAGGGGGTGCGCCTGTTCCGCGTCGCCGAGGGAGAAAAGGTGGTCAGCGTCACCAAGATAGGGGAACCGTCGGACAACGGCGCCGACGACGATGAGCCGGACGACGAGGGCGGTAGCGAGGATGCCGAGAAATAAAAGCCGGCCCCGTCCCTTCCAAATCTTGATTTTACGGTTCTTTTCCTATATTATGGCGAATTGAAAAACCGCCGATAACAGGAGTCGTCGTGAGGATCTCTCTTTTTGTCCCTCTTCTCTGCGGGGTCGTGGTCTTTTTCGCGGTCCCCCTGTCGGCCGCTTCGTCAACGCCCCGTTTCGGCGCCATCTTCCTTTCGGTCGTGTACGACACCGGTGAGGAAGAGGAGGGAGAGGAAGACGAGGAAGAAAGTTCCCGTGACCGTGAGGAAGAGGACGAGGGCGAGGAGGCCCCCGCGAAAGACGAGTTCACGGAGAAGAAGCCGAAAGACGAGTTCGCGCTCGAACAGCGATCGGAAGAGGTGTACGAATACAAGGAGCCGGAGATAGTCGTCGCGAAACGACCGACCTTCCTCTACTTGGAGAACTCCACCGATTCCCGGAAGATATTCGAGATATTCAAAGGCGACGAACTCATCGTGGTCGAGGAACAGGAGGGGTGGATGCTGGTCGAGTTCCTCGGCAAGCAGGGCTGGGTCGAACGGAGCGATGTTTCCTCCACGACCTACGCGGTCTATCGCCTGTTCTGTGACCTTTCGGTGGGGCTGGCCTATTCGCCCGGGCTCGAGAATTACAAGATGCTCGGCAATTACAGCGTGTCGGCGTTCTACGGTCTTCACGAGTATTTCATGTTCGGCGGCGAGTTCAAGGCGCTGTCGGTCGACAGCGATGTGCTCTACGCGGGCGGCGGCGGCGTCATCCGTGGCCACATCCCGTATCTCGAAAGCAAACGGTCGCGGACGGTGCTTTCCGCTTCCGGCGGCTATTTCAGGATGCCCGAGACCCCCGCCTACAAGGGGGCCGGTTCGCGCCCCGGCATCATTACCTTCGAGGGCGGCTATTTCTCCACGGCGCTGGAGCATGTCGTCCGCGTTTCAGATCCGGTCTATGTCGGTGGCGGCTTCGAGTTCATGTACGCGGCCGGAGAGGGCAAGGACGGCACCGGCCAGACGCTCCACCGCGACTTCTGGACCGTGGGCGGTCGCATTAAAGTGATGTTCAACATCTGGGAATAAGGATATGAGGAACGGATCGTTGCGTGTCCCGCTCATCGCGGCGCTGATGGGGGCTATTCTCCTTGCTTCCGCCTGCGAGCCGAAGGTGTCCCACTTCGGCATCACCTGTTCGACCTTCGAGGACTGTGACCTCGGACAGCGCTGTTTCGAGGGGCGATGCGTCCAGAACCTCAAGGAGCCGAAGAACCCGATGGAGGAACAGGAGGAGTTCGCGGGGTTGACCTACGCGACGACCAAGATGTTCTACAACGGTCGCGTCAATCTGCCGAAGGGCTTCATCCTGCCTTACGACAACCTGCAGGTCCTCTACGGCAAGGACGACCTCCGCCAGAGCGTGGACCCGGTCAACGGCACCTTCTGGTTGCGGCTCAACGCGGTCGGCACCTCACTGCTCGTCCTGCAGACCAACTATCCGGAGACCGACCGGAACGCGCCCGTATTCCTCACGGTGTTCCCCGCCAACGGGGCCGGCTATTTCCGCCGAAATAATATCGAATTCAGCGTCCGCGAAACGGCGGCCGCGCTCGTGTTCCTTCAGCCGGCGCTCCTCGCGACGGTCAATCCCTTCTTCAATGCCGCGCTCCTCGAACGGATACGCAATCTCAAAACGCTCGAATATCTCAAACAGGTCCTCGAGGACAAGATGACGATCCTTTCGCCCGCGGTCATCGTCTCGGGCGATGTGGACATCCAGAATGTCGTGGCCGCGGCGGTCAACGAACTGTTCAACGACCTTTCCACGACACCGCTCGCCGGCATCGAGCCGCTCGGGCTCGTGTCCTCCGACGACACGACCGAACATTTTTACCGCGTCCCCTTCAAGGAGATCCCTCAACCGGACCCGGGCGAGGCCGACAATGTGTATGTCAAGTACTACAACGAGAACGGTCCCGAGGTGAAGGCGTACAACAATATGCCGCGCTGGGTATTCTATTTCGTCGACGCGGTGCCGCTTGAAGCCGCCCTGCCGGGAGAGATAAGCGACCCCGGCATAGACAAGGATGCCGCGCCGGTGCTACTTGTGCCGCCGAGGAACTATGTTTCGCCCAAACTCCGCTATCTCGTCCAACGCTTCGTGAACGAGGAAACGGAACTGATCGCCGAGGCGATACTCGCCGAGAACCAGTCGAACACTATCAACGCCGAGATAAACGCCTACTACAACTTCGAGCCGGTCACCGAAAAGACCCCGCTCAAATACAAGAAGAAGCAGATAGAAGAGGGCTTCCTCGTCGGTTACTTCCCCGGCCCCGATCTCGCCGACATGGAACCGCGCGCCTTCGATGCGCTCTGGGCGACCTATTTCAGCCAGTTGATGCTCCCGGTCATCCAGTTGTCCGGCGACATCGGCGACAATTTCAAGAATGTCCTGCTCAACTACGACCAACTTTCCGACAAGCCCATCTCGCAACATCCGGTCTATCTGATAGCCCGGGGTATCCGCGATCACGGGCTCGGCCTGCGACTCAACGATTTCATGAAGAAACGCGAGGCCTCCTTCGAGTCGGTGACCTATAAGCGGGATCTCTATGAAAAGGTGACCGAGGTGTTCCAGAACGCCTTCCAGGGGCGGACCATGTCGAGCGTTTCCTTCATAGGCGACATCCTCGAGCAGACCCAAAGCCCCTCCTTCATCGCGCAGTTGCAAAAGGCTTCCAATCTCGTGTACGGCCAGATAGCGCCCCCTGATATCGTTCGTCGTTTCAAAGGCATGGATGCGCCGGTCATCGAGTTCACTGACGCCGTTTGCAACCATGACACCGGTCGCGACACCTATTATTTCAACGAGACCGAAGAGATCATCGACGATGACGATGAGCCGGCCATCATCTACCCGACCGAAGAGCCGGTCCGCCCGCAGGGGCTCGCGCTCTGCTCCGACCTGAACGGTGACCTGCCGGGGTGCATGGTGCTCGTCGCGGCGGGCGGCAAGAATTTCTCGATGGGCTCCGACGGCGAGAGCGGCTGGTTCGGCTCCGAGGCGTACGAAGCCGAGAAGCCGCGCCATCGCGTCACTCTGCAGAAGAACTTCTATCTGGACAAATACGAGGTGACCGTCGCGCAGTACAAGCATTTCCTGAACGACCCGAACAATCTCGACTGGCGTATCGAGAACGCCTCGCGCGGCGTCGAAAAATGCTTCGGTGACGAAGATTATCTTTCGACCTGGGACCAGCCGCCGTACCTGAACGGCAAAAAGGAGCGGTTCCCCGTGACCACCGTCTGCTGGTACGCCGCCAACGCGTATTGCAAATGGGCGGGACGCCGTCTGCCGACCGAGGACGAATGGGAATTCGCCGCCCGCGCGGTCGGCGACTGCGTGTGCGCGGCGGGCGATCAGGCCTGCATCGACGCCAATGCCGAATGCAACGAGTTCCCGTGGGGCAACGAGGACCTATTCAATACCGCGTCGACCCCGTACCGCGCCAATTTCCGCAACAGCGGCGATCCGTACGAGCCGAGCAAACTGGAAAAGGAAAAGATAGACCCGGCGATACTCGCCATGATGTATCCCGCGCCGAACCTTACCTGGGTCGGCTACTTCAACGGCACCGTCTACCCGAACTTCGTGTCTAAGAAAGGGGAGTCACCGTACGGCGTCCACGACATGTCGGGGAACGCCGAGGAATGGGTCGCCACCCGCTTCTATTACTACACCGATCTGGCCGAGGGCGGCGTACCGACGCCTGTCGGCGACCAACGGGTGGTGCGCGGCGGCAGTTGGGCCAGCACCCGGCACCTCATCCGGACGAGTTACCGGCGCGGCGTCAACCCGCAGAACAACTCGAACATGATCGGCTTCCGATGCGCGATGGACGCCAATTAAGCGAGGTATGACCATGAGAAGAACGCTCCTGACCCTCGTGCTTCTGGCGCCGCTCTGGTCGCAGGCGGTCATCGTCGAGGATGGCGACGGGTTCAAGGTCTATGATGAACAGCGCTCGGAAGAGATAACCTATTACTTCATCGACGAACTCGTTCCCGCGGAGGATGTCGGCACCGACGGCTGGGTGCCCAGCGACTGCGGCGGACTGTTCGGTAGCCCCTTCAACATAAACATCAACCTTCATTACGGCGCCTACTCTGAGATGGAGTTGAAGGGCAAGGGGGTCGCCCGGTGGCCCGAGTCGGTGAAACTCTCCTACGAGGGGACCATCGACGGCGGCCACGCGCTCATGGATTACGGCATCAAGATGTTCGCCCTCTATAAGATATGCCCACCTTTCGGTGATGGGGTCGAAAAGCCCATCAGCGACTACCTGAATTTCGACCTGCAATTCTTCGATGAGAAGAACTTCACGCCGTTCCTGCTCGATGGGAACGATGAGAATCCGGTATCGATGGAAGACAGCATCCAGCAGTTCCATATCTGGGACGGGACGCTCGAGGATATCATCGGGGTCCCCATCTCGGTCCCCATCATCGGCAACATCGCCTCCATGATACACCTTTCGTTCGATCTCGACGGCATCATGTATATCGAGATGTTCGGCTCCCGCATCGCGCTCGACGAGAAGGCGCAGCGGTCGATATTCTCCGACAACCAGTATCTCGTCATAGACCCGCCGCTCGTCGGCACCACGCTTGAGGTCTCGGCCCACTACGAATCGCTCGTCTACTACGACACCGAGATCATCCTGACCGTCACGCTGACACTCAAGATACCGATATTCGAACTGGAGTTCCCGATACCGATAAAGATCCCGCTCTACGGGGACAAGAAGAACTGGATATTCAATTCCGAGAAGATAGCCTTCGAGTTCCCGGCCATATTCATCGAGGAGCGGGCCCACCAGTTCCTCGATACCGTGCCGGGCGACGAGGACCACTGGGAATTCACCGTGCAGAATATCGGCACCCGCGCTCTCGAAGGACGCCTCCTTTCGAACGATCCGAATTTCCTTGTTCTTCCCGAGGAATTTCTGCTCGATCCGGGTCAGAGCGCCGCGGTGACCGTCTTTTTCAAACCGTATGACGAAGGGGTGAAGAAAGGGGTCATCAAGTTCTATTCGAACGATCCGGTGGAGCCGTTCACGACGGTCGCCCTGTTCGGGTATTCGAGCGAGTCGGGGACCTTCTACAGCAAGGTCAAGGAGGGCGAGGAGCCCCGTTACGAGATCCGGAGTTCCGGCGGCTGTACGCTTACGCTGATGGACGAGTAGGGGAGGATACCACGCTATGAGGAACCTGACCCATATCCTGCTGGCCGTCGTACTTGTGTGCGGCGCCTGCACCCCCACCGAATCGGTCTACGAGGCCTACGGCAAGAAGATCGGTCCGAACGGCGGCAAGCACGAGGGGATACACGGCGTCACGCTCATCGTTCCCCCCAAGGCGCTCGATCAGGAGATCACCTTCACCATCTACGCGCTCGACACCGACCCGTTCACCAATCTCTCCGCGACGCTGACCAATATCTACGCGCTTTCGCCGATGGCCTTCAAATTCGACCTGCCGGTGACGATAATCATCCCGTACACCGAGGACGATATCCCCGACCTGCTCGACGAGATAGATCTTAAGCCCTATTTCGCGATCGACCGGAAGAACTTCGAGGAGATACCGGAGGGAGAGTACGAGCAAAACCTCGAAAGCAACATCTTCAAACTTTCGACCAAGTTCCTCGGCTATTTCCATATCGGGTTCCCGAAGGAACTCGTAAAGGGGCAGAACAACGAGACGACCGGCATATCCGAGATGGTCCTGATACCGAAAGGGAACTTCGAATACGGCGCCCCGTCCGGTACGCCGACCGGCGCGGTCGAGGCGACCGAAGGGGTGCTGACGGGAGAGGGGTTCAACACCGTCGAGTTGTCCGAGTACTACATCGACAAGTACGAGGTCACCAACGCCCAGTACCTCGCCTGCCAGAATGCCGATGTCTGCACCGAGCCCTACGAGATAAACTCATCGAGATATCCCAACTACTATTACGATCCGGCCTACCGGAACTTCCCGGTCCTATGGGTGAGTTGGAATCAGGCGAACACCTTCTGCCAGTGGGCGGGCAAGCAACTGCCGACCGAGGCCCAGTGGGAAAAGGCGGCGCGCGGAGAGACCTTCCGGAAATACCCGTGGGGAGAGGAGGAGCCGCAGGACAACGCCGAGAATGCGATAGCCAACTATTCGGCGCTGTTCGCCGATGTCACCGATGTCACCTCGTTCGACGGCGCCGTTTCCCCTTATGGCGCCTACAACATGGCCGGCAACGCCGCCGAATGGACCGCGACCTGGTACGACATAGATTCCTACTACAAAAAAAGCGCCGCGGCCGATCCGCTGAAGGATCCGACCGGTCCCGAGGATGGTGGCGCGATACAGAAAAAGGTCATCCGCGGCGGCAGTTGGGTGTCGCTCACGACCGAGATGACGACCTACTCGCGGGACAAGGCCTTCCCGCACTATCGCTACTACAACCTCGGCTTCCGTTGTGTCAAGGATGGGGAGTGACGCCATGAAAGAACTTATGAAGACCCTCTGTCTTACGGCGACCATCCTTCTGCTTGTCTGTTGCGGCGGTGATCCGACCGACCCGGACACCGATGCCGACGGTATGATCTCTCCCGATATCGACACCGATGTGAAGAGCGACGCCGACAAGGTTTCGTGCAACTACTCGAGCACCGACAACAAGATCAAGCCGAGCGCGACGGAACTCGAGTTCACCGGCTATTACAAGACCTTCGGCGGCACCCGCTATGTGACCGTCACCAACCGGTGCCTCTCCTGCACCGGGAGCGGGCTCACGATAGGGAGCGCCGAGATCGTGCAGAGCGAGGAGGCGGGCTTCTCGATGTCGCCCAATCCGGTGGCGGTCTCCTCGATCACACTGGGAAAGGACGAGAAGGTCACCTTCGGCATCAGTTACGATGTGGTCAGTTGGGACGCCTTCCCCGGCGTCCTGCGCATCCATAGTAACGATAAATGCAATCCGGAACTCGACATCGCGCTCACCGGACGGGCGAAATCGGCCGCCAAGATAGAGGTGAAGACGCCCGACGACGCGTTGCCGGACGACCTCAAGATGGAATTCGGCGAAGGGTTCGACGAAAAGGTGTCGCCGCTCGTGGTGAACAATCTCGGTAACTCTTCGCTCCGCATCGAGGCGATGACCATCACCATCGGCGGGTCGGCCAAGGCGGGCGATCCCGGCTTCTTCATCAAAACGAACATTCCCGCCGATGTCTCGATACCGATAGACGGTACCCGGACCGCCGAGATCGGATGCCGCAACGACAAGGCTTTCCCGCTCGGGCTCGTCGGGCAACTCGTCATCATCAGCAACGATGTCACCGAATATTCCAAATACCAGCACCTGACCGTCGATCTGGCGTGCGGCCCCGAGAACACCGATCTTCCGACGGCGAAACTCCTCTGCCCGGCGCAGGTGCCGATACTGACCTGGCCGGCGCTTGACGGTTCGACAAGCGTGGATGTGGACGGGGTCACGACGACCGGGCTTTCCTATTTCTGGACGATGGCCTCGGTGCCGGGCGGCGGGAGCGGCGGCGGCGCGAGCATCGTGGACCTCAACGACAAGACCCAGCCGGTCGCCAACATCTGGAGCGCTTCCTCGAAAACGACCTTCCAGACGCTCCTGCAGGGCACCTACAGCGTACGGCTCATGGTCAAGAACGGTGACAACCTGACGAGCACCTGGGCCGACTGCGACATAGAGGCGCTCCCGAACGACGAACTCATCGTCAAGATGATCTGGGACAACAAGGACAGCGACATGGATCTCCATCTGGTCGCTCCCGACGGCGCGTACGGCGATCCGGCGACCGACTGCTATTTCTACAACTGTTCGCCGCAGTATGCCGGTGCGCGGCCCGATTGGGGCGTGGTCGGCGAAACGAAGGACGACCCGGCGCTCGACATCGACAACACCACCGGCAGAGGTCCCGAAACGGCCTATGTCAACCAGCCGGCGAACGGTGTCTACAAGGTCGTCGTGCATGCCTACGACACGAGCCGCGGGCCCAGCAAGGCCATCGTGAAGGTCTATACCCACGCCGAACAGGCGGCGAGCGCCGAGGCGCTTTTCACCGACACCAATACCTGTTGGGATGTCTTCTCGCTGACCGTCACCGACGGTACCGGCGGCAAGAAGAACATCGCCGTTCAACCGCTCGGCACGACCCTGTATCCCTGCGATCCTCCGCCGGTGGTGCCGTGAGAGCCCCGCTCGTTATTATTCTTGACTCGCCTGAACGGATGTCGTATAGTCCGCCGAACCTGTTCGCCGGAGGCTGCTAGATGAGAAGGGTGCTCCTGATACTCGGCGCGGCCTGCGCCGCGGGGATGCTTTCCGCGGCGGAGGTGACCGATGTCGCCGACTCGTTCGACGAGGACAATCCGTTCGACTTCAACCTGAACATCTACTACAAGAACACCCACGAATTCGCCGATATCAAGAGGGAATACAACACGCTGCCGAAGACCTACGAGGACAAGGACGGGAATCTGTATTACACGACCGAAAGCCGCCGCGTCGAGACGCTCGAATACAAGGGTAACTCCGAAACGCGCTTCCTGCGCGAACTGGTCATCGCCGCCGAGATAGGTCTCTATCAGGACCTTTCGATATCGCTCGATCTCCCGATAGTGCTCAAGGACGCCTATAAACTGATCCTCGAGAACTACGATCTTGACCCCTCCGGCGGCGCGATCCCGCGCGAATTCTCGCTCATCAATCAGAACCTCTTCCCCGACGCCGCCTCTCTGTATTACAACCACAAAGGAGTGGGGGATATCGCCATCGGCCTGCAGTGGGCACCGTTCAACGAAGGGCGCGGCAAGGACGAGTTCTCGTGGCTGGTCGGGTTCAAACTGACCTCGCCGACCGCCGGCATCGCGACGCCGCAGGGTATGAATGAAAGGGTCGGCACCGCCATCGGCGACGATATTCAGCAGACCGGTAAAAGCGGGAATGTCGGCAAGGGATTGTGGGTGTTCGACCTGCGCACCGCGGTCGCGAAACGCTATGAGGTGGCCGAGCCCTATTTTCAGGTGCTCGCCTCGCTGACGACCCCTTCGGCCAATTCTATCATCGAGAAGAGCCGCCACGAGTTCTCCTTCAACGCCGGCACCGACCTCATCGCGCTCGAGGACCTCGACAAGGGCCACAAGATATTCTTCCGGGTCGACCTCGGGATGCAGTACACCACCCGCGGCAATGCCTACAACTACATCACCGACGCCCGCTGGATATACGATGACATCGACCCCGAGGCGCTCTACGGCTGGGTCCTTCCGGCCGGCAAGGACAAGTATTACCACATCCTGCCGCTCGAGGATCCCTTCTTCTCGACGACCTTCCTCTTCAAGATGAACTTCCGGATATTCGAATATTTCCAGTTCGGCGGTCATGCCTCGGTCGGTTACCGGCATAAACATTACCTGACCGCCGCGAAAGGCGACGCCCTCATCCGCGAGCCCGGATTCGTCCCCGGCCTCGACTCCGAAGAGACGCCGTGGCTCGGCGCCTCGGTCGTCGATCAGCGTTCGGGAGGACGGATACTCAGCGAGTCCAATCTCATCGTCGGCTGGGGCTTTTACCTCTCCGGCATGTTCTGATCGATATGCTTTCCGGTAAAACGGTCCTGTTCGTCCGTATCTGCGGCACCGGCGTCAGTTCCGCCGCGCAGTTCGCCCAGCGGATGGGGGCCCGCGTCCTCGGCACCGATTCGGCCTACTATCCGCCCATCAGCGACTCGCTCAAACGGGCCGGGATCGCCGAGAACCCGCTCGCCGACACCATCGCGATCATCGGGCGCGAAAAGCCCGACCTCATCGTCGTCGGCAACGCGCTGTGGGGGAAAAGCCCCGAAGCGGCCTACATCCTCTCATGCGGCATCCCGTACTATTCGATGCCCTCGTTCCTCGAAGAATTCCTGATACCGGGGCACCGGTCGGTCGTCGTCGCCGGCACCCACGGGAAGACCACCACCACCACCCTCATCGCTGAATTCCTCGCCGCGGTCGGGAAAAAGCCTTCCTACATGATCGGCGGCATCCCGCTCTTCTCGATGACCAACGCCGCCTTCGAGAAGGATGGCTACTTCGTCATCGAAGGGGACGAATACGACACCGCCTTTTTCGACAAGGGGCCCAAGTTCCTCCATTACCGCCCCGACATCGGCATCGTCACCTCCATCGAATACGACCACGCCGACATCTATGCGTCGCTCGAGGCGATATTCGAAAGTTTCCGGAAGTTCACCGGCATCATCACGAAAAAGTGCATTCTCAATATCGACTTCGCGAACAATAAACGGCTCCTTGCCCTTTTCCCGCGAGAACTCTTCTTCACCTATTCGATAACCGACCCGTCTGCCGACCTGTTCGCCCGCCGCACCGGCTCCGAAGGCCGTCTGATGAAGTTCCGCGTCACCGTGAACGGCAAAGAGGGGGATGAATTCAAAAGCCCGCTCTTCGGCGACCAGAACCTCATGAACCTCGCCGCGCTCATGGCCTTCGTCCACAACGAACTGCCCCAACTCGACCACGCGGCGGTGGCCGCGGCGATCGCCGGGATGAAGGGGGTGAAGCGGCGGCAGGAATTCCTCGGGCATTTGAACGGTGCGCCGGTCTACAGCGATTTCGCCCACCATCCGACGGCGGTCCGCTATACCTTCGATTCGTTCCGCAGCCTCTTCGGCGCGAAACGCTACATCGTGGTGTTCGACCCGGCGACCAATTCCAACGCCCGTGATATATTCGAGAAGGACTACGCGACGATATTCGCCGACGCCGACCTCTTCATCATCGGCAAGCCGGCCAAGGCCGATTCGCTCAAACCCGAGGAGAAATTCAATCCCGAACGGCTCTGTGCCGCCATCAACCGGGTGAAGGGCTATCCGGCGGCGCGCCACATTACCGAGGCAGACCAGATCATCGAAGTGCTCCGGGCCGAGGCTGACAAGGAAAGCGTCGTCATCGCGATGTCCAACGGCGGGTTCGGCGGCTTCTTCGGGAAACTGGCTCCGTATCTGACATAACACCCTCAGGCCATTGGCCAGCTCCCTGCGACAGGGAGCCAAGATACGGAAGGCCCCCTGATGCAGGGGGCTTGCGGGGGTGTTGGACTTTGCGCTGAGGGGAGGGACACGATGAAACGGGCGTTGATAATTTCGGTGATGGCGGCGGCTGTGGCGTTCTGCGTCGCCTGCGATGACGGCAACGAGGCATTCCCCGACCCGGCATTCAAGGCATGCATCGAGAACCGTCTTGCACAGTACTCGGACATCTACGATACGACATACAACATAAACAATGAAAAGGATTTAGAGGTAGTTGGATTGCTGTCTTGTAGCGATGCTGGTATAAAATCAATCGAAGGAGTTGAGAAACTCTTGAATCTCAACGATTTACGGCTCTACAAGAATCAGATTGAATCGATAGAGCCGATTCGTGACTTGGAAAAACTACAGGATTTAGATTTGAGTTTCAATAAAATAAAAGATGTCGAGCCGATATCCGATGCGGTGAAAATCACCTATCTTCAACTGTCCGCAAATTATATTACGGATATCCGTTCGCTCAAAACACTTGTTGCGATGGGAGTGCTCTATCTTGATGACAACTGTATATCCGACATTTCGTCACAGTGCGAAACATTGACGACGGCGATTTCCGGACTCACTATCTATGGTGAAGAAAATCAGATGGATCCCCAGCGGTGTCAGTAACCCTCACAGCGTCTCGATGAACGCTTCGAGGCGCGTCCGCTGACGCCCGTCGAGTTCCTTCTGCGGCTTGTCGCCCTCTATCGTGATGATCGGGATATCGAGGTTAGCCTCGACCGCCATCCGGCGCAGAATGATATCCTCTATCTGCCGGTGGCAGAACGACTGAACATAATGGATGATGCCCGCCACCTTCCGCCGCCGTAATTCCTTGATGGCCTTCGAGAAACGGTACTCGGCGGAGTAGGGGTAGGAATAGGCGAGGTACTGCGCCGTCAGATCGGGGAACTCCCCCGGCATCGCGAATTCGCGCTGTATCTCGTTGAAGACCACCACCGCCCCCTTTTCCTCAAGGAACGAATAGAGGTCGAATATCGGCGGCACGCCGAGATAGGCGAGCGGTTTTAGGTTGTTGGGATATCCGCCGGACTTGAGGATCGTCTCTTTTTCTGCCACCAGCCGCTCGACATCGGCGCGAAATGCGACCGGGTCACCATTGAAGTCGGAGGCGCTGACGAGCATCCGGTGATTCTCGACCCCTTTGACGAGTCCCGGATGCCGCCACGAAAGATCGTCCAGCCGTTCGAGTGACCTCCTGAGCGGCCGGAGATCGTGCCGGACCTTTTCGGCCGCCGCGACGGTGGTGCCGAGGAACGCGGCGAACTTCTCTATTTCACTCCGCATTGCGTCGGGCGAGCGGTCCTGCGGGAAGGGGAAGAGGTACGACTTCACCCCCCGTTCGAGGTCGATGAGTTCCTTGAGCACCTTGGCGTTGGAACAGTCGCCTTCGGTGACGGCGACAAAGACATCTATCGGCAGGGTGTCACGGCCCCGCCTGAAGGATTCGAATATGCCTTTTATCCACGCACAGCAACTGCGCGGGAATCCCGACATCTCGGCCCGTTCCACGAGGAGGGGAGCGTCGGGGGAGGAGACGAAGACATTATTCAGATCGACCGGCCGGTATCCGGCGGCGATGATGACCTCGACCGGGATCGTGGTGGTAAAGGCGACCGTTCCGACGGCGCGACTCATCCGATGCCTCTGCCGAACACCCGCTCGAAGCACTGCAGGGCCCGCTCCTCCCAGACCGGTAGAGGCAGGCCGGTCAGTTGAGCCGCGAACCGGTAGATATCGGCGACATGGGCGGGGGTGTTGACCTTGCCCCGGTGGGGGACCGGTGCGAGGTAGGGGGAATCGGTCTCGAAACAGAGTTGTCCGGCGGGGGACATCATGAGCACTTCGCGCATCTCCTCGGCGTCGGGAAAGGTCAGTATGCCGGGGAGACTGACCGACCAACTGCGGTCGAATATGCGGCGGGCGGTCACGGCGTCGCCCGTGTAGCAGTGGAAGAGGACACGGTCCTCGATGCCCTTATATTCGTTGATGATATCGAATATCCGGCTCTCCGCCTTGCGCCCGTGAATGACCAGCGGCTTTCGTAGTTCGATGGCCAGTTCGACCATCCGGCGGAATATCTTTTCCTGTTTGTCGGGGGGAGAGAAGTCATAATGCAGGTCCATCCCGACCTCGCCGATGGCGACGATGTCAGGGGCGATGTCCCGTATCCACGAGTCGTCGCTGTCCCATTTCGACGCATCGTGGGGGTGGATGCCGGCGATATGGAAGAGCGATATGCCGGTGTCGCGGCAGGTGTTGTCGAGGGTGGCGCGACCACGGGCCTCCTCTGGCGAGAGTATGACATTGACGCAGACGGTGACCCCGTTATAGAGCATGTCGCCGAAAAGGGTCTCCGCCGGTATCTTTTTATCGGTGATCAGCGTCAGGAGATGGGCGTGGCTGTCAATTTTTACCATCGTTCGCCTGTCGTGGCGTTTGTTGTTGTTGCGCGGGACGATCGCCGCCGCCCGAACGGGGGCGATGGCGGTTCCGCCCGCCACGGCGGGAGCGGTCGCCTTGCCGCGGTTGCTGTTGCGATTCTCCGCCGGGTCGATCGGCGGTAGGGGCCGGCCGGTCCTGGGGCTCGCCCGAGGATGAGGGGGGACGGTTGTTGTCCCGGGGCCGGCTGTCGCGCGGACGGTCATCACGGGGACGATCATCGCGGCGCGGACGGTCATCACGGCGAGGCCGTTGTCGGTTGTCATCCGTAACGGGCCGCGGGGAGATCGTCATCGAGGAGGAGGGATTCGGTTCCGTGTCTGCCTTGAGCGATGGAGCGAGCGGGACTATCTCCCAGCGACGGTCCTCACGGCGCAACTGCGATTTCTGGACGATCCGTTCCTCATAATTCTCCTTTTCGGTTGAGGGGAACACGACCGACAGGGTACCGTTCAACACATTGACCTTTTTGACGAATCCGCGTCGACCGCTCGGTGCGGCCTCGAATATCTCGCTCTCCTCGAGCGGCAGTTCCCGGCGCAGTTCGGTGTAGAGAGGGTCCTCGTACCCCAGACAGCAGAACAGGCGGCCGCAACAACCCGATATCTTGTTGGGATTGAGCGAAAGATTCTGGTCCTTGGCCATCTTGACCGAGACCGGCACAAAGTTGTGCAGGTAGCGACGGCAGCAGAGTTCCTGCCCGCAGGGGCCGAGGCCGCCGAGCATCTTGGTGGTGTCACGGACGCCGATCTGTCGCATCTCGATGCGGCGGTGGAGACTCGACGCGAGCCGTTTGATGAGTTCGCGGAAATCGACGCGGCCCGGGGCGGTGAAGTAGAATATGACCTTCGATTCATCCAGTGTATACTTGACCTTACGGAGTTTCATGTTGATGCCAAGGTCGCGGTTGTGCTGTTCGCAGATCTTCTGGGCCTCCAGCGCCTTCTTGCGGAGATTCTCGTCCTTTTTCATGTCTTCGGGGGTCGCCTTACGAATGACACCGTGTTTGATGACATCGACCTTGTTCTGGGAGTTATAGTCGCTTATCGACTTCTTGAGGACCTCCGCGATCTCGACGCCGCGTTCGCTATAGGCGACCAAATGGTCACCTTCCTGTATCTGGTGATCGCCCGAAAGGGTCGGTAGCGGCGGGTAATGATACCAGAAGACCTTGCCGGCGGGTTGGAACTGGAGCGGGAGGACCTCCTCGAAGGGGGGGTGCGGGTCTGAATGGTCGAGATAATAGGCATGACTGCCGCCGAGCGGGGCTATCGGGGCGCCCGCCTTTTTGTTCTTGGTGATGGCCTCCTCGTCGACAAACCCCTCATTCTTAGTCTTTTCAAGCAGTTCTAGTTCTCTTTGCTCGTCGAAATTGAGGTGATGATGATTCTTTCTTTCGCTCATCTATGGGTACTCCTTTAGGTTACCATTGCCTGAGATATATAATAGAATACTGAATCCATTGATATTTTCTGCGGGTTTTCGTTGAACACGATCAGGTCGTGCGCCACCTGAGGGGCGCGTTCCTTCAGAAAAAGGGCCAGCACGAGAATTTTCTCCCGGTCGGAGAGTGTCGATCCGGCGGCGAGAAGTGAGCGGATATCGCTGAGCGCACTCACGCTATTAAGGGGATTGTTTTCAAAAATGATGCTAATATCTGACACAAGCTTCTTCGCGTCTTCGTTATTCGAAAACCAATGAAGGTGGTCTTCGAATGCTATGTCAGGTTCTTTTTTTGCCCTTGGAAGGTAGACCGAGAGGCATCGGGAGATGATGGTTTTCAGTAAAAGATGAGGCTTCGCGACATCCATGATGATAAAATTGTTCGCGGGTGGCTCCTCAAGTTTCTTCAAAAGGGTGTTCTGGGCCGGCACCGTCATGCAGCCGGCGGACGGGATATAGATGATGCGGTTGGCGCTCTCGAACGGGTAGAGCATCATCTCTTCGGCGAGTTGCTCGATCTGCTCGACCGATATCGTATCTCGATCTGATTCCTTTCTTCTATCTGGGAGTAACAGCATGAAATCAGGGAGGAAAGATGATTTCTCGTCATCGTCGCTCTTCTCTCTTTTTTTCCAGCGGTCGAACATTGCGCGACTCGAGTACTCATCAAGGGACAGGGGGCGTTTCAGACCTTGGAGCCGATGGGAGAGTTTCAGAACGATCGCGGTCTTTTCCGCCTGCGACAGCGGCCCCCAAAAAAGAAGGGCGTGGGGCAGAACGCTTCGAGCGGCCGCTCTTATAATGATATCAGATACTTCCATAACTTCTGCCATCGGGGCCCATTAAGTTGACATAATATATGTTATGCGAAGTTGTCGCTGGATGAGCGATACTATCCAAGCGGTTGCCCCATCGAGTCATCATACCCTGTTCCCTAGAGTTTCCTTTGTTTGATATCGATCATGTCGGCTACCTTGTTGATGATGCCGTTCACGAACGATGACGATTCTTTGTTCCCGAACTTCTTAGCGATATCGACCGCCTCGTTGATGGTAGCCTTGAACGGGATGCCGTTCCCCTCGTCCAGCAGTTCGGCCACCGAGAGTCTGAGTATATTCCGCTCGATGAACGCTATCCGGTCTATCCGCCAGTTGATGGCCGCCTTTTCGATGAGCGACTCTATCCGGGCCCGATTGTCGAACACGGTCGCCAGCAGATATGTGATGAATTGACGCTCCTCCTCATCCGACACGGCATCGGGACAAGCGGCCGGGATATTGTAGTAGATGTAATATTCCTCCACCGCCTCCTCGTAGGATCCCTTTTTATTGAAATCCATCCCGTAAAGGATCTGGAGTGTTTTCTCACGCGAGCGTCTTCTCAATCCCATCTGCGGTAACCCTATCTGTCAGATCTTATTGGTGTTCTCCACAAGATTGGCCATTTCGATGGCGGCAAGCGCCGCGTCGAAACCCTTGTTGCCGCCCTTGGTGCCTGCCCGCTCTATCGCCTGTTCAAGCGTGTCGGCGGTGATGATGCCGAAGGCGCAGTACACGCCAGTTTCCAGAGCGACCTGCGCGATCCCCTTGGTCGCTTCGGCGGCGATGAACTGGAAATGCGGGGTCTCGCCCTGAATGAGCGCTCCGAGGCAGATGATGGCATCATACTTCTTCTTCGATGTCGCGAGCCGTTTGGCCGCGAACGGCACCTCGAAGGAGCCCGGGACCCGGACGATGTCGACATCGGTCGCCTCGTGCCGGTCAAGGCAGTCAAGCGCCCCCTTGAGGAGCGATTCGCTCAGAAAACTGTTGAACCGTGACAGCACGATGGCGAATTTCTTTCCCTTTCCGGTCAGTTCGCCATGAAATTCGTTCGTCTTCATTGTTTTTCCCCTTTTTGCGGTTGATCGGTAAATATGGTGTGCCCCATCTTCTTCTGTTTTGTCTGGAGGTACCGTTCGTTCTGCGGCGTGACCACCGCCCGGCTCGACACCTGCTCGACTATCTCCAAGCCATACCCGCTCAAACTTATGAATTTCTTTGGGTTATTCGTTATCAGCCGTATCCGGCGAAGGCCAAGCGCCTTGAGTATCTGCGCCCCGATGCCGAAATCGCGCAGATCCGGCGGGAAACCGAGCGCGATGTTCGCCTCCACGGTGTCCATCCCCTCGTCCTGCAGGTGGTATGCCTTTATCTTGTTGCCGAGCCCGATACCGCGCCCCTCCTGCCGCAGATAGAGGACGACCCCTCGCCCTGCGTCCCGTATCATCGCCATTGCGTTCTCGAGTTGTGACCCGCAGTCGCACCGGACCGACCCGAGCGCGTCGCCGGTCAGGCATTCACTGTGGACCCGCACGAGGGCCGGATCCCCTTTCGCGATGTCGCCTTTTATGAGGGCGATGTGCTCGGCCCCGTCTATCCGGTTGCGGTAGACCCGTATCGCGAAGTCGCCGCCGGCGCGGGTCGGCAGAACCGACTCGGCGACGAGGTCTATGAGCGATTCACTGGCGAGCCGGTAGGCGATGATATCGGCGACCGACACGATGGGGATATCGAATTCTTTTGAGAATACTTCAAGTTGCGGGCGTCGCGCCATCGTGCCGTCTTCGTCCATCACCTCGCAGATGACGGCGGCCGGCTTGAGTCGCGCTATCCGGGCCAGATCGACCGAGCCCTCGGTCTGGCCCGAACGGACAAGCACGCCGCCATCCCGTGCCCGGAGCGGGAAGATATGGCCGGGGCGAACGAGGTCGTCGGGTTTCGCGTCGTCCCTGACCGCCGTCAGGATGGTGTGCGCCCGGTCGTGGGCCGATATGCCGGTGGTGACACCCTCCGCCGCCTCGACCGACACGGTGAAGCCGGTGCCGAAGCGGGAATGATTGTTGCGGTCGCTCACCATGAGCGGCAGATCGAGTCTATCGGCTATCGCCCCGTCGAGCGACAGACAGATGAGTCCCCTACCGTGCTTTGCCATGAAATTTATCGTTTCGGGGGTCGCGAACTGCGCCGCGACGGTCAGGTCCCCTTCGTTCTCGCGGTCCTCATCGTCGACCATGATGACCATCCTGCCGGCGGCGAGCCGCGCGGCGGCGATCCTCACCCGTTCACGGACCGCTTCTATCTGTGCGGGGTCGGTGGGAGGTATCGTGTGCGCCATGGTCCCCTACCCGATGGGTCTGGTGAATAATATCTGGTCGCGGCCGGGACCGACCGACACGATCGGGACCGGTGTCGAAAGAGCATCCTCGATGAAGGCGATGTAATCCCGGGTCTCCGAGGGAAGATCGCTGAACTTACGGATGGCCGAAAGGTCAGCGGTCCACCCCGGCAGTTCGCGGTAGACCGGCTCGGCGGCGGCGAGACGGGCGATGTCGGTCGGGAAATGGGGCGTCTCGACGCCGTTCACGCGATAGGCGGTCGCCACCTTGAGGGTCTTGAAACCCGACAGGACATCTATCTTGGTCAACGCTATGGCGGTGAACCGGTTGACGAGGAAGGTGCTCCGGAGCGCCACGAGATCGAGCCAGCCGCACCGCCGTTCGCGGCCGGTGGTCGCGCCGAACTCCATCCCTTTCTGCACCATGATGCGACCCGCCTCGCCGGGATCCTGCGTCGGGAAAGGGCCGCCGCCGACGCGGGTGGTGTAGGCCTTGAGCACCGCGATATTCTCGGCGAGCCCGCCCGGATTGATGCCCGAGCCGACAAAGGCGTAGGAACTGACGGTGTTCGACGAGGTGACGAACGGGAAGGTGCCGAAATCTATGTCGAGCATCGAGCCCTGCGCCCCTTCGAAGAGGATCTTTTTCCCGGCGAACGAGGCGAGGAAGGCCTGCTCATCGTCGACGATGAAGGGGGCCAGCCGCTCCCCTATCCGGCTGTATTTCTCGACCGTTGCGTCGAGGTCTATGCTCTCCTTCGCGCCGTAGAGGTGCTTGAGAAGCGCGTTCTTTTCGGCCACGGCGTGAGAGATGCGCTCCTTGAGCCGGTCGGGACTCAGCAGATCGGCCGCCCGGACACCGAAACGCGACGATTTGTCCTCGTAGGCGGGGCCGATGCCACGGCCGGTGGTCCCTATCTTCGTTTCGGCGCTTTTCGACGACTCGCGCGCCTTGTCGATGACGCGGTGGTAGTCCATGATGATGCTGGCTCGGCGCGATATCTTGAGTGACCGGGGATCTATCGCGATGCCGCCCGCCGTGAGTCCATCGACCTCGGTCAGGAATTCCTCCGGATCGAGCACAACGCCGTTGCCGATGAAGTTGAGCATCCCCGCGTGGAATATCCCCGACGGGATGGTGTGGAGCACATGCTTTCTGCCGCCGATGACGATGGTGTGGCCGGCATTGTTGCCGCCCTGAAAGCGGACGACCGCCTCCATCTTCTCGGCGAGCACATCGACGATCTTCCCCTTTCCTTCGTCGCCCCACTGGGCGCCGGTGACCGCATAGGCGAGCATGCCGGTATCTCCCTTTCTCATTTTATGAACTCTCCCATCCGGTCGAGGTGGAACCCTTCCTGCATACTGACCGAGAACCATATCATCGAGGCGCGTCCTTTGAGGTTCTCCATCGGGACGAAGCCCCAGAACCTCGAATCGAGGCTGACATCGCGGTTGTCGCCCATCACGAAGAGCGCGTCGTCGGGCACCGTGAATTCCGAATCGCAGAATTTGCAGTCGAACAGGAACCCGGAATGATCGATGTCGGAGCCCTGGCTGTAGAGGACCTGATAGGAGACCCCGTCCTGATTGGTCTCTATGAACCACTCGGCCTCCCGTTCGCCTCCCCGGCTTTCGACATAGGTGAACAGGCCGAGCCGCTCGCGCTGGACCTCGATACCATTCACGATGACCCGTTTCCCCTGAAGTTTCACCCGGTCGCCGGGAAGCCCGACGACCCGTT
>JAKLFG010000002.1 GCA_022711315.1 bacterium
CGGATGGTCGCCAGCATCGTGCCGACATACTGCGCGTTGGCCGCTATCTCTTCTTTTATCCCCGCGTCGTCTATCGTTCCATCCTCTTCGAGATCATCCATGAGGTCGCCGAGCAGTTGCGAGAGTTTTCCTTCGGTGTTGCCGGCCTGCAGGATCGCCGATATGGCGAGCAGTATCGCGTTGCTGGTCCCTTGTCGTGAGATATCCATCTCTTGGAAAGAGGAAACGCCCTCTTCTTCGATGTAGAACGCCTTCAGCACCTCCGCCTCGGCCTGTACTCGCGCCTCGGTGAAGTTCTTTTCCTCATGTTCCATGAGATACTTGATGCGGGGCCGCGCCAGCGTCGTGAGGATGTTGACATTGGTCTTCTCGCCCAGCGAAAGGTCGGCGAGCACATTGAAGGTGAGCGTCGAGGCGCTGACATCGCCCGTTATTTCGTTGAAGTAATAGCCCGATGCCTTTATCTCGGCGTATCTGCTCGTTAGAGTCGACGGCAAGTCGAACCCGCCGAGATCGTCCTCGGTCTGGGTGTTGTAACTCTTGCCGGTCGGCGCAAGGGCGGCGTCGAGTTCCTGAATGTCTATCTGGCTGTTCTTCACGAACGGCCCTTTCTGGACGAAGCCGGTGATGGTGTAGTCAACATCATGGTCTTTCGTCGTGTTCTCGCCGTCGCAGGAGACGACCAACAAGAACGACACGCTTGCCAACAACCACCAGAAGCATTTCATAATGCGTTCCTCCTTTTTCGAGCTGATACTTTAGCGTACACAACGAACATAGATAAGGTCGTTTCGGTCGAGAGAATTGCCGTCAATATTGCCCCTGTCAAAAGCGACACACCATGCATTGGAGGTATCGTCCGAAATTATGGAAGAAGACCAATGATAAGCAAAGTCTTGGCCTTTCCAATTCCAAGTTCCGATTTGCCAAAAAAGGCCGTTTTCGCCGGGGCCTAGATTCGCCCGCTCGCTATTATTACATGAATTGGAATAACAACTAATCGAAAGACAATCGTCTGTAACACCGCAGGACCCGCCGGTGACCGTTGCCGTGTCACCCCTAATGATAGTGCGAAGTTCCGAGATGGTCGGCATTCGCCAATCATCATGTCCAGCGTAGGTCAAATTCTGACAATAGGTTTCCGCATCGTAGTGGCTTTTCATCGTATAGTCGATATCTCGTTGCCACATAAGCCCTATCGTATTGTCGACAACAACCATATCTCCATTTTCTTCCTGTACGGTCAGGATGCTCTTCGTTTTTACAGTGAAGATCCCTGTGTTTTCAAGAGAATCGGTATAGACCCCTGCGTAAACGACGGTCACTGTCGCCTCGACAGCTGTTTCCAACTCCGCACTGGTGGTCACCTTGACGGCGATGAGGTCGCCCGCGACCAGTTCGGCGGTCGTCTCACCGAGGTCGACGCCGTTCACCACGAGCGTTCCGCCGGTCACCGTGGCATCGGCCGTCTCGGCGTAGGGTGGTAGGACGATCGTTATCTCGTTGGATGTGTATTCCGTCAACAGTTCAGCATCTACAATCGGAGCAAAAACAATGGTAAAATCATACTTGTTTATCACCGTATCGCCGTCATCGTCGCAAAAATCCTCAAAGGCGGGAACGGTGATGGTGGTGTCCAACTCCGCGTAGTAGGTCTCGATGTTGGTCCGGATGGTCGCCAGCATCGTGCCGACATACTGCGCGTTGGCCGCTATCTCTTCTTTTATCCCCGCGTCGTCTATCGTTCCATCCTCTTCGAGATCATCCATGAGGTCGCCGAGCAGTTGCGAGAGTTGCCCTTCGGTGTTGTCTGCCTGCAGGATCGCCGATATGGCGAGCAGTATCGCGTTGCTGGTCCCCTGCTGGGAGATATCCATCTCTTGGAACGAGGAAACTCCATCTTCTTCGATGTAGAACGCCTTCAGCACTTCCGCTTCGGCCTGCACTCGCGCCTCGGAGAAAGTCTTCCCTTCGTCGCTGATGAGATACTTGATGCGGGGCCGCGCCAGCGTCGTGAGGATGTTGACATTGGTCTTCTCGCCCAGTGAGAGGTCGGCGAGCACATTGAAAGTAAGGGTCGAGGCGCTGACACCCCCGGTAATCTCGTTGAAGTAGTACCCCGACGCCTTTATCTCGGCGTACTTTTCCGACAGTTTCGAGGGCAACTCAAACCCGCCGAGGTCGTCCTCGGTCTGGGTGTTGTAACTCTTACCGGTCGGCGCAAGGGCGGCGTCCAGTTCCTGAATGTCTATCTGGCTGTTCTTCACGAACGGCCCTTTCTGGACAAATCCGGTCACGGTGTAGTCCTGTATGACATCGTCGTCGGAGGTCGTCAGTTCGTCGCTGTCGGCAACGGAAACATCGTCCTTCGTGCTACTCTTCCCACCGTCACAGGAGAGGATGAACAGCGCCGACATACTTGCCAAGAAAACAAAAAACCATCTCATGCTCATCATCCTCCCCGGTCTGCCGTTGACATCGGGGGGATACTACTCCCGGGCAGAGAGGAAATCAAGGTCACGCAATAAGAGAGGGGCCACCGTTGCTTTTCGCGCCGGAAAAACTACAATCATGCCACACCCCACCCACGGAGGCCCCATGGACACCGTTGCCGCCCGCGCCGTCTACCGCAAGATACACGACAACATCGCCACCGTCATCCGCGGACAGGACCGCACGATACGCCCCCTGCTCGCCGCCTTTTTCAGCGGCGGCCATGTCCTGCTGGAGGACTACCCCGGCACCGGCAAGACGACGCTCGCCAAGACGCTCGCCCGCTCCATAGACATCCCGTTCCGCCGCATCCAGTTCACCCCCGACCTGCTTCCTTCCGACATCCTCGGCGTATCGGTCTACAATCAGCACGACGGGAAGTTCGAGTTCCGCGAGGGGCCCGTGTTCACCAACATCCTGCTCACCGATGAGATAAACCGCGCGAGTCCCCGCACCCAGTCGGCGCTCCTCGAGGCGATGGCCGAGGGACAGGTGAGCACCGACGGCGTCCGGCGGCCGCTCCCCGAGCCGTTCTTCGTCATCGCGACGCAGAACAACATCGAGTCGCGCGGCACCTATCCGCTCCCCGAATCGCAGATGGACCGGTTCATGATGCGGCTCTCGATGGGCTACATCGGGCGCGACGAAGAGGTGGCGGTCATGTCGGCGCAGGGTATCGAACATCCGCTCAAGCAGGTGCGGCCGGTCAGCGACGCCGCCGAGGTGACGGCGGTCCTCCACGCGGTCCGGGGCGTCGCCATCAGCGAAGAGATGAAACGCTACATCGTCGATCTTACCGCCGCCACCCGCACCGCGGAGGGGATCGCGCTCGGGGCGAGCCCGCGAGCCTCCATCGCCCTCATGCGGACCGCGCAGGCACTGGCACTCTTCGACGGCAAGGGTTTCGTGACCCCCGACTATGTGCAGGAGATGGCCATACCGGTCCTCGCCCACCGCCTGTTCCTCGACCCGCAGGCCCGGTTCGCCGGGCTGTCGGCCGAAGCGGTCGTCACCCGCGTCCTGCAAGGGATCCCGGCGCCGGTATGAGACGCCGGCTCTACATCTGGTACCGCCGCACCGAGCGGTTCTCGCGCTATCTCCGCGAACGGCTCACCCCCGTCGGCATGCTCGTGTGGGTGCTCTTCTTTTCCGCGCTCATCTTCGGGCTGAACACTCAGAAGAGCATGGTGTTCCAGATACTCGCGATACTCTTTTCCCTGCTCACGCTGTCGCGGCTCGCCGACCGTTCCTTCTCCCCGCGACTCGCCGTGCGCCGCCATCTCCCCAAGTACGGCGCCGCCGGCACGCCGCTCCGCTACCCGGTCACCGTCCGGAATCTCGGTGACCGCGCCGAGAAGGGGCTGACGCTCCGCGAGACGCCGGAGGACCCGACCCCCTCGTTCGAGGAATGGCGCGACACCCCCGAACCGGGCGAGGAGGAACGCAACCGGTTCGACCGGCTCATGCGGTATTACCGCTGGGAGTGGCTCATAGGCAAACGGATCGGCGCGACCTTCGAGCCGGCCGAACTGCCGACGCTCGCTCCCGGCGAAACGCGCGACATCGAGTTGACGCTCACCCCGACGCGGCGGGGCGTCGTCCGGCTCGCCGGCCTGCGGGCCGAGCGGAGCGACCCGTTCGGCGTCTGGAAGCGGGGGCTCGTCGTGCCCGCCGAAGGACGGCTCACCGTCCTGCCGCGGCTCTATCCGGTGAACGCCCCCGATTTCTGCGGCCACCGCCGCTACCATCCGGGCGGCGTGCCGTCGGCCCATAAGACCGGTGATTCCGAGGAGTTCACTCAGGTCCGCGAGTACCGCCCCGGCGATCCGCTCCGCAAGATACACTGGCGTTCGACGGCGCGGACCGGGATGCTCACCGTCAAGGAGTTCCAGAACGAATACTTCGCGCGGGTCGGCATCATACTCGACACCTTCCTGAAAAGTTCCTTCAGCGCGGTGCTCGAAGAGGCGGTGTCGGTCGCCGCCTCGTATGTCGCCCGCGGCGGATCGGACGACGAGATGGTGGACCTCATGTTCGTCGGCGCCGAGGCCTATTCGTTCACCGGCGGGCGCGGCGTCGCGAGCACCGACCGGATGCTCGAGATACTCGCCGGGGTCGAGCCGTGCCGCGACCGGCCGTTCGACGACCTCCTGCGCGTCGTTGCCGAACGGGCCACGCTCCTGTGCGGCGCGGTGGTGGTGCTGACCGGCTGGGACGACCGGCGGCGACAACTCATAGAAACGCTCGAAACGGCGCGGGTGGAGCACCTCGCGCTCCTCATCATCGATAACGCCGCAACCATTCCAACGGAGGTTCCGGTGCGGGTGCTCGAGGTCGGCAGGATAGCGGAGGGCTTGAGACGGCTATGAACCGCCCCGCCTACCAGACACCGCGCTGGCTGCTCGGCGCACTGTTCCTCTTCTGGGGCGTGAACAGCGACATGCCGGTCTACGGTCTCATGGCGGCCCTGCTCGTCGAGGGCTCGTACCTCGTCAAACGGAAATGGGAACTCACCCGCGACGATTTCATCCGGGTGAGCGATGTCAGTTCGTTCATCATGCTCGGATCCATCCTGCTCATCTATCTCACCAACGAGCCGTGGCAGATCATGCGGCGGTTCGTCATCTGGCTCCCGATCATCCACCTGCCGCTCCTGCTCTCCCAACTCTACTCGACGAGCGACCGCATCGTCATCGGGACGCGGCTCGGCCTGCGCAAAGGCCGCGAACCGCACGCCCACCGACCGTTCAACCTGACCTGGATATATGCCGCGCTCCTCGTTTTCTCGGCCGCCGCCGCCAACAGCCGCGCGGTCTGGTTCTTCCCGTTCCTTGTGCTGTTCGCCGTGTGGGCCCTGTTCAACTACCGCGGCCGCCGCTACCCGGCGGCGCTCTGGACCGGCGGCATGGTGATCGTCGCGGTCGTGTCGCTTTTCACCGCGCTCTCGCTCAACAACGCGTTCCTCTATTCGCAGGACCGGCTGATGGAGTATTATCAACTCTGGTTCGCCCGGTTCTACGCCGACCCGTTCAAGAGCGACACCAACCTCGGGTCGCTCTCGGCCTTCAAGGCCTCTTCGCGCATCCTGATGCGGGTCCGTCCCGGCGACGGCCCCGGCGCCCCCTACTACCTCACCGACGGCGTCTTCGACACCTACGCGGTCACCTCGTGGTACAATCGCGATCCCCGCTCGCGTCCCGTACCGCTCGACGAGAACGCCCGGTGGGTGCTTCGCGAACCGGCGCCGCCGGTCGAGGCGCGCGTCGACATCAGCGCGTGGCTTCCCCGGAACAAGGGCGTGCTCCCGCTCCCGCAGGGGGCGCACCTCGTGTCGCGGCTCAACGCGGCGGGGCTCAAGGAACTGGCGCTCGGCCCGGTGCTCGTCGAAGAGGGCCCCGAACTGCTCGACTACACCGCGCACTACCTGCCCGGCGCCGACCACGCGGCGCCGCCTTCCGACCGCGACCTCATGGTGCCGGCCGACGAACTGCCGGGGCTCGACGCCGCGATAGCCGAGATGGCGCCGGCGACCGGTGACCCGCGCGCCGTCATCGACGCGCTGGACCATTTCTTCCTCTTCCGCTTCACCTACTCGCTCGACGCCGTGCCGTACGCGAAACAGCGGACCGCCGTATCGAATTTCCTCATGAACCAGCGCCGCGGCCACTGCGAGTATTTCGCGACCGCCACGGTGCTTCTCCTGCGGCGGCTCGGCATACCGGCCCGCTACAAGACCGGGTTCCTCGTGGACGAATGGAGCCCCATCGAGGAGACCTATGTGGTGAGGGAACGGCACGGCCACGCGTGGGCGACGGCGTGGGTCGGTGGGGCATGGATCGACCTCGACACGACGCCGCCCGGCTGGATCGTGACCGAGTCGCTCGCCGCCGGACCGTTCGAACGGGTGCGCGACCTCTTCGCGTATCTCGGCTACCGCTACGAGAAGTTCCGGCAACTCAAGGACGAACGGGTCAATCAGGCGCTACTCGCCGGCATCGTGATACTTTCCGCCATCCTCCTTTACCGCATCTATGCGCAACGCCGACGAAAGGAGGCGGGGGCCGGGGGCCTGACCGATCTCATGCAGTACGACACGCCGGGGAAGGATTCTCCGTTCCATGCGGTGGCGGAACTCCTCGCCACTATCGGCGTCGCGCGGCTCGATCATGAGACCTACGGCCGCTGGGCACTGCGCATCGACGAGGTGCGGCGGGGGCGCGGCGACGCGAACACCCCCTTCGTGGACGAAGAGTTCATGGCGCTTCTTTCTCTTCATGAACGGTACCGGTTCGACCCGCGGGGGCTGACGGCCGAAGAGAAGGAACGCTTCATCGCCGATGCCACCGCGTGGCTCGAACGCCACCGGCCGAAGCAGTGAATATCCTTCCGCTTTACTTTCAATTTATTCATGGCTATAATCGCGGCATGGTTGGGGAACAGCGTTTAGTTCCTTTCGTTGATAAGGGGACGGTCATGGGTAGATATCTTTTTATCCTTGCGGCACTGCTGATGTTGGTCTCCTGTGACGATGTCGGCACAAAGACCTTGACAGAAAGTGATTTAGGTAAGGACGACAACGCAGCTGATACCACAGTGGATATTGAAGAACAGGATGTCAAAACCGATGATTCTTTTCCTGATGACCTGACCGACACAGCGCAACCAGACAATGACTCCGTGAATGAGTCAGATGTGATAGCTGACAACGATGCTATCAACATAGTGCCTCTTAACATCGCTTGGATCAAACAATGCCCTGATATTGCAACGGTGTTGGCTGTCGATGAAGTGAACATTTATACGGCCGGAGCAACAGCGCTTGCTCTTGATGAAAATACGAATACTGGCCTCGACGATGTTTTTCTAACCAAATGGAGCAATGAAGGAACAGAGATATGGACCAAACAATGGGGCAGTACGGAAAATGATGACGCATTTTCTGTTGCAGCGAGAGGTTCCAATATCTTTATTGCCGGCATTACTGAAGGGTCATTTGACGGGAATACTCTCCCCGCGCCGGGATATCAGGATTCGTTCTTATTAAGAACCGACACCAATGGTGCTCCTGTTTGGATCAAGCAGTGGGGCGCAGGTGCTTGGGATACCGCCGCTTCTGTGGCGATAGATAATAGTAATGATACATATACGACCGGGAGCTTAGATGAATTTATAGAGCCCAATTACTATAGCGACATTTTCCTCCAAAAAAGAAACGACGAAGGAAATCTCCTTTGGGAAAAACAATGGGGAACGGGGGCGGACGACTACGGAGTTTCAGTTGTCATGGACAGTGAAGATTATATTTATGTTACTGGCTCCACGATGCTATCGCTGGACGGCAACATAAACCCGAATGAGGGATGGCACGATGTTTTTCTCACCAAATGGGATTCCAGCGGAACAAAATTATGGACCAAGCAATGGGGGACCGTTGAGGTAGATCATGCGCAAAAAATGGTGATAGATGATTCTGATAATATCTACATAACAGGAAACACCGATGGCTCCTTTGATGGGTACACCAATGTGGGCGGGAAGCAGGATATCTTCTTAACAAAACTCGATACCGAAGGATCCATGATATGGACCGTACAATGGGGAACGGATAAGAATGAGGATGTCGTTTCAGTCGCAGTATCCAGATCAGGGAGTATTTTTGTCGCAGGTCGAACGGAAGGGGTCTTGGATGGTAATACCAAGATTGGAAGTTACGACATTTTCCTCACCAAGTGGAATGCCAACGGAACAAAAGCATGGACCAAGCAATGGGGCACGGAAAAAATGGATTGGGTTTATGATATGGTAACCGATTCTTCTGATAACATCTATCTGGTTGGATATGGTCCGCTGGATATTAATTCTTCCAGTAGCGAGAATAACTATGCGCCTTTTCTCATGAAAATTCTTCCTGAAGAGTGAAATGCAGGGGGCGACACGAACCTAGCTGAACAGCGGTTCGCGCTTCACTATCAATGCAATGAGTTCGGAGAGTTCGGGGGAGAGCGGGCCGCGCTCGGTGAGGTCGGGGAGGTGGAGCGTCGTCGGTTTCTTGGTGTCGAACGGCGTATATTTAAGGATAAGGTGTTCGAGGTAGAATTCGGCCGGGTCGCGTTGTTCGGGGTCATAGAGCGGATCACCCGTGAGCGGCAACCCCATCCCGGCGCACATCACCCGTATCTGGTGGAAGCGTCCGGTCAGTAACCGGATGAGGAGATGCCACCGGTCGGGCATCCCCGGCACCGGCGCGGCGCCGAGTATCTCCAACCGCGACGATTTACCGCCGGCATGGACGATCTTCGAGCGTCCTTTCTCCTCTTTCAGATATGCCGCGTGTTCGCCGATGAGGTCGGCAGGACCCTTCCCCGCCGGAGCGGCGACGCGGGCGAGATAGTATTTCTCCCAGCGACCCGCCTTTATCTCGGCATTCTGGAACGCTATCGCCTCCTGCGAGAGGCAGACAAGAAGGATGCCCCGGGTAACGCGGTCGAGCCGATGCGGGAGTTTCGGGTCGGCGCCGGGATGCCTTTTGGCGACGAGCGCCTTTGCCGATACGCCGTCGGTGTCGCTTTTGAACTCGCTTGACAGACCCGCCGGTTTGAAGAGCACCAGTTCGTTGTCGCTTTCCCTGAGGATGAGTAACCCGCCGGACATCAGCGGTTGCTGGCCGCCTCGGCCTGTTTAAGCAGTTTTTCGATGGTGGTCAGCCCCTTTTCCTTCGCCACCTGCGCCGCCGTTTTTCCCTCGAACTGCCGCGCGGTCGGGTCGGCGCCGAGACCGAGCAGACGGTCGACGAGATCGCCGTTGTTCTTCTCGACGGCGTAGAACAACGCCGTCTTCCCGTAAGAATCGGTCTGGTTGACCTTGAACGGTTTTCCCATGAGGAGATTGACAAGCGACGGCCGGTCCTCCTCTATCGCCAGCATGAGCGCCGTCTTGCCTTCCTTGTATTTGAGGTTGAGATCCCCCTCGCCGCCGCTCCGCAGGATGAGTTCGGCCGCGCCGAGTTGCCCCTTGTGGAACGCGAACATGAGGAGCGTGCTCCCCTTGAAGTATTTGCCGTTCACATCGGCCTTGCCGTCGATGAGCGCCTTCAAAACATCGAGAAAGCCCTTCTCGACCGCCATCACGAGTAACGGTTTGCCGTCGGCCGCCTTGGCGTCGATCGGCGCCCCCTTCGCGAGGAGCGACCGCACCGCCGCCCCGTCGCCCCGCTGGGCCGCCGCGACCAGTTCCACCGGCAGACGGTCGGTCTTCGACAGCAGGTCTATCGCCCCCTTGCGGCGCGATTCGAACGCGTACTCGAGCGCCGTTTTGCCCTCCTCGTCCTTCGCGTTGCGGTCGGCCCCCTTGTCGAGCAGGAGTTGCACCAGTTTCTCGTCGCCGATCTCGGCGGCGTACATGAGCGGCGTCTTGCCGCGGCCGTCGGGCGTATGGATGCTGGACCCTTTCTGGAGCAGTATCTCGGCGAGCGTCCGGTTCTTCATCACGATGGCATGCATGAAGGCGGTCTTCCCGTCGGGACCCGCGATGCCGAGATCGAGTTCCTTCTTCGTCAGGAACAGCCGGATGATGCCCATCTGGCCCGAATTGACCGCGGTGATGAAGAGCGGCCAGCCGTCGTCATCCACCGCGTTGACATCGGCGCCATCCTCTATCGCCGACGCGACATCGGTGAGTTTCATGTCGCCGACCGCCTCGAACAGCCGTTGGGTGGCACCGGCACCCGGGCCGGCAAATAGGGTCACCCCCCACAGGGATACGATGAAAAACAAGGGGACGCAACGGGTCATGGCTTCCTCCGGAACGATATCGTCATGGCGTCAGTCGGGTGTGCTGGCATCCTTACCCGGCACGAGGATGTAGCAGTCGCGGGTGTCGAGTTTCGTACCGCTTCCCCACACCTCTATCTTGGCGATGAACAGACGCGTCTCGGTCGAGGTGTTGTCGTGAAAGGTGTTCCGGAAGGTGACCTCGAAGGTGACCTTCTCGCCCGGATTCACACCGGGGAACTCCGTCGGGGAGATGCCGGTGATGAACTTTGTCGTGTCGGAGACCCCGTAAGTGTTGGCGACATGTTTGCGCAGGGTCGAGACATCGATGGCGATGTTCGCCGTCAGTTCTATCACCGCGTCGACGACATCCTGCGACATACCGGTGCCGTCTGAACTTATCGCCTGATTGAACGACTGGCTCGCGGCGTCCACCGAGCCGGTCCCGGTCGATATCTGCTCATAATAGGACATGGCGACCTGTCCCGCGCTCGAATCGAGCCCGATGAACTTGGCGTTCACCGCGTTCATCGCGGAGATCACCTCGCCGAGTGAGCGGGCATGATCATCGGCGATGGGGTTGCCGAATTTGTCATTGGGAAGCCAATCGCCGAAATCGGTCGTGAAGGCCTCGTCGGTCATCAGGATGAATATCGGCAGGGCGCCGGAACGGAAACAGAGTCCGCCGAAATGGCCCATGGGGCACGACGCAGGCGCGATGTCGACGAGGATCTCGTACCCTCCCTGCGAGGCTCCGCACCCGTTCGTCGGGTGACAGATGCGCTGGTAGGTACCGGCGCCGCTCGCCGCCTGATAAAGCACCTCGGGAATGTACTCGTAGGTGCCGGGGGTCACGGCGATGTCGGTCACCGCCCCCTGCACGAGGAGCGGATCGACGCTCATCGGCTGGACCGGCAGATAGACATTGGCCGTTTTTTCGAGCGGGTCACTCTTGGTCATGTCTATCGGGCCGAACTTGGCGAGCCCGAACGCGGCATCGTCGAGCGCGGAGGAGACCTGATCGATGATGATGCCGTTGATGTCGGTCTTGAGGTTCGCGTGCTCTCCGCTCATCGAGTTGGAAAGATCCACGATGATGAGCACATCGGCGGTCCGGATGTCGGTCGAGAACTCGAGATCGCGCACCTCGGCGGGATCGTTGTAGGGCAGTATCAGGTAGAAGAAATCGGAGGGAATGGTCGAACTCTTATCGAGCGGATCGTACCCGAGCACATATTCGGTGTTGTCGTCTATTCCGTCGTCGTCGGTGTCCTTCAGCGTGGGATCGGTCCCTTCCTGATGTTCTATCTTGTCCGAAAGACCGTCGCCATCCGAATCGCCATCGAGGAAATCGTATATCTCGTCACCGTCGCTGTCGGCCGGTTTTTCGCCCGTTCCCTTCTCGACGGCGTCGAGGAAACCGTCGCCGTCGCTGTCGTCATCGAGGTAGTTCGGCGTCTCATCGCCATCGAGGTCGACCGCCGTTTCGTACTTGTCCTCTATGCCGTCGTCGTCGCTGTCGGTGTCGCGGTAGTCGGGCGTGTCGTCCCCGTCGCTGTCGACCGGGGCGGTCGGATCGGCGCCCGCCTCGACGCTGTCGGGGATGCCGTCGTCATCGCTGTTGGTGTCGCGATAGTCGGGCGTGCCGTCCCCGTCACTGTCGCGGCAGGTCTGTTCGGGACACTCGACGCCGTCGGGGATGCCGTCGCCGTCACTGTCGGTGTCCTTGAAATTGGGCGTATCGTCGCTGTCGCTGTCGATAGGAACGCCTCCCGGCGCCTCGACGCTGTCGGGTATCCCGTCGCCGTCCGTGTCATCGTCGAGATGGTCGGGGATCCCGTCGTCGTCGGTATCCTCGCAGGGGTTCTCCTTGCATTCCTTCCCGTTCGGGATGCCGTCGCCGTCATCATCGGCGTTCGCCCATATCTCGTCGACATCGGGCGCGACATCGGAATCTTTCGGCGCGTCTTCGTCGCTCTTCGTGTCGCCGTCCGGAACGATGTCGCCATCGAGACCGGTATCGTCTCCCGTCACGGTGTCGGTCTCCGGGAGCGCCTTGTCGGTGTCGGCGGGAGTGTCGGTCTCGCCGGTCGCCTCGTCGGTGTCGGTCGCCGGCTCCGTGTCGGTCGCCGGTTTACTCCCCGGCCCGCAGGAAACGGTCAGAAGCAGGACGAAAAGGATGACCAGCGGATATCTCGGCAGTTCCATGCAGTTGGCTCCCTTGCTGAACGGACCCTTCTCTCTGTCTTTCTAGTCGTCGCCGCCGTTGTCAACGATACCCGGCACGAGGATAAAGACCTGCCGCGTGTCGAGCAGGGTGCCGGCGCCCATGACATTGATGTTGGCGACGAAGAGTTTCGTCTCGGTCGTCTGGTTGTCGTAGGTCGTGTTCTGGAAGGTGACATCGAAGGTGACCACGGTACCCGGCTTCACCTTGTAGAAGGTCGTCGTGTCCTTCGTATCAAAGCCGTTCACCGGATCGGCGGTGTTCGGGACGACCGCCTTAACGAACGCCGAGGTGTCGATACTCTCGTCGTTCGCGACCGACTTCACGATGGTGTTGACATCTATCTGTATCCCCTTCGAAAGGGCAACGACCGCGTCGACGACCTGTTGCGACAGACCGGTGCCATCCGAGTTGATGGTATAGTTGAATGCGTTGCCGCTCCCGTCAAGCGAGCCGGTGCTGGTCGATATCTCTTTGAAGTTGTTCGTCAGCGTGCTGCCTCCGCCCGAATTGATGCCGATGAACTTAGCGTTCTTGGCATTCATCGCCGCGAACGCCTCCGCCTTTGAATGGGTATCACAACTGCTCGCGTAGTCCTGAAGTTCCTCGTCGGTGCACATGATGACTATGGGGAGCGCCTCGTCGCGCCAGCCGGGAACGCTTGTCGGGATCGTGCTTGCCGCCATGATGATATTGCAGCCGCCGCCTTCGCACTCATAGGTGACGCCCTGGCCGGTCATCGCCTGATAGAGCGCCTCGTAAGCCGCCTCGGACGAACCCCCGCATTCGGCTATCGTGTTGACCGCCGCCTGCACCGCCGCCGCGTCGGTCGTCATCCCTTGGGCCAGGATATAGGGGTCGTCCTCAAGGGTCCCGAACTTCGCAAGACCGAATGCGACCCCCGGTATCTGCGCCTTGATGCCGTCGATGACCACGGTGTTGATGCCGGTCTTGAGGTTTGCATGCTCGCCGCCCATCGAACCGGAGAGATCGACCATGATCATGATGTCGGCCTTCTGGATGTTGGTCTGGAAGTCGAGCGAATCCTGCACCGAGGGAGCGTTGTAGGGCAGGATGTAGTAGTAGGCGTTCTCCGGGATGCTGCTCGTCGGATCGTTCGGGTCGCTCCCGAAGGCATGCTCGGTATTGTCGTCAACCTCGTCGTCATCGCTGTCGGGATCGAGCGGATTCGTGCCGATCTCCAATTCCTTTGCATCGGTCAAGCCGTCATTGTCGGAGTCCTTGTCCTTGAAGTCGGGGAACCCGTCATTGTCCGAATCGGCGCAGGGTTGCGCGGGACATTCGGTCCCGTCAAGTATGCCGTCGCCGTCACTGTCGGTGTCGCGGTAGTTCGACGCGCCGTCGCTGTCGCTGTCCTTGTTCCCCTCGTAGAGGTCAGGCACGCCGTCGCCGTCGCTGTCGGTATCGAGGTAGTCGGGCGTCCCGTCCTGATCGGTGTCGGCGCAGGGCTGTTCGGAACACTCGATGCCGTCGAGGATGCCGTCGCCGTCGGCGTCGGGATCGCGGTAGTTCGGTATCCCGTCGCTGTCGGCGTCGCCGGTCCCTTCGACGCCGTCGGGAACGCCGTCGTTATCGCTGTCGGTGTCGAGGAAATCGGGCGTATCGTCGTTATCAGTGTCGACCGGGATACCGCTCGGCGCTTCGGTGCTGTCGGGCAGACCGTCACCGTCACTGTCAAGGTCGAGATAGTCGGGCGTTCCGTCGCCATCAGTGTCGGCGGTCCCCTCGATGCCGTTCTTGACCCCGTCACCATCATCGTCGAGTTCGTTCCATGCGGTCATGTTGTCGGTATCGGGCGGGTAGTCGCCGCCCCCCTCGGTGACCGGGGCGTCGCCGTCGACCTTCGTGTCGGGCGTTCCCCCCGTGTCGGTCTTGGCGTCGTCGCCGTTCGCATCGTCGTCGCCACCGGCGACATCGTCGGTCCCGGGGTCGTTCGGGCTCTCATCGCCGCAATTCAGCAAGAATAGCGCCAGCATGGTCGCCAGGATGATCGCCGTAACGGTCGTTTTCTTCATGGTATCCTCCTTCTGGAGATAGCTCCTTTGGTGTAGTTACCCGCTCGCATGGGGATTATTATAAAAATTACTTTGGTAAAAGCAACCATAAAAAATCCCGCGGGCGGGATGACCGACCGAAAAATGTTGCAAAAGGGTATCGAACACGCTACAACTGACCGAAAGATAGGCGACTCAGGCAAGGTGCGGATAGCGTAACTTCTTTTAATTTTCGGAGGTCATCCCATGGAAAAACGGGTTCACAATTTTTACGCGGGCCCGGCGGCGTTGCCGACCGAGGTCATGAAAGAGGCGCAGGCCGAACTGCTCAACTTCATGGGCACCGGCATGAGCGTCATGGAGATCAGTCACCGGTCCAAGGAGTTCGATAAGGTCATTCAGGAGGCCGAGGCCGACATGCTCAAGATCCTCGGGCTCTCATCGGAGCAGTACACCGTGCTGTGGCTGGGCGGCGGGGCGACCCACCAGTTCATCATGCTCCCGATGAACACGATGGAAAAGACCGACACTGCCGACTATATCGTCACCGGCCAGTGGGCCGAGCGGGCCCACGAAGAGGGCGCCTACTGGGGCAACGCGCATGTCGTGGCGACCTCGAAAGGCGAGGCGAAGCCCTACTGCCGCCTCCCCGAGATAAAGAAGGAGAACATGTCCGACAACGCGAAGTACCTCCACTTCACGACCAACAACACCATCTACGGCACCCAGTTCTGGAAGTTCCCCGAGGCGAAACCGGGCATCCCGCTGATATCCGACATGTCGAGCGACTTCCTGTCGCGCACCTTCGACGCGTCGAAGTTCGACATGATCTATGCCGGCGCCCAGAAGAACATCGGCCCCGCCGGGGTCACTGCGGTCGTCATCAAGAAGGCGTTCGCCGAGAAATACTGCAAGAAGAAACTCCCCAAGACGCTCGACTATAATGTCCAGATAAAGAAGCAGTCGCTCTTCAACACCCCGCCCTGCTTCAACATCTACATGGTCGGCAAGGTGATGAAGTGGATATTGGGCAAGGGAGGTCTCGCGGCGGTCGAGGCGATGAACCGCAAGAAGGCGGAACTCATCTACGGCGCCATCGACGCCCATCCCGAGTTCTACAAGGGCTATGTCACCGTCAAAGAGCACCGTTCGTGGATGAATGTGAACTTCAATCTGCCGACGCCGGAACTCGACGAGAAGTTCGTGAAGGAGGCGAAGGCCGAAGATATGGTCGGGCTCAAAGGGTACCGCGATCTCGGCGGCATCCGCGCCAGTCTCTACAATGCGACGACGGTCGAATCGGTCGAGAAACTGGTCGCGTTCATGGATAAGTTCCACAAGGCCAACAAGTAGCGATCACCACACCCACTCGATAAGAACACCGGCCACCACGACCACCGCGAACCATCCCGCCAGTAGCCATACCATCCGCCACGGCCGGGGCTCCGCTCTTTCCGGCCTTGTCTTTTCGGCGGCGACGCGCGACGACAGCAGCATCCCGACCGCCGCGCAGACGGCGAACCCGATGAGATTCCACCACATCCAGCCAACTCGATCGGCGTGGAAAAGCCACAGGTATATGTTGGCGCCGACCCCGGCGGCGAGGCCGGCGAGCGCCCCGTGCGCCGTTGAACGCGGAGCAAGGATACCGATGAGGAAGACCGCCGCCACCGGCCCGTAAAAGGCCGATCCGATCTTGTTGACCAGTTCGATGACCGTATCGTGCCCGCCGCCGAGCCACAGCGCGAACAGTATCGCCATGCCGCCCCAGAAGGCGGCGATACCGCGCGACCAGCGGACCTTCACGGCGTCGCAGAGTTCGTTCAGCGACGGGCGCGCCGCGAGCAGTATATCGTTCCACGCGGCGGCCGAAAGCGAATTGACCGCCGAGTCTATCGACGACATCGAGGCGGCGAATACGCCGGCGACGATGAGCCCCAGAAAGCCGGTCGGGACATGATGCAGGAAGAAGGTGGGCATGAGGTAGTCGGGCGGCAGGGCGGCGACCATCCCGCCGAACGCCGGATGCGCCGCCATGAACGGGAGCATCAGCACCCCGACGGCGCAATAGGTCAGCACGAGAGGGAAACGCAGAACGCCGTTGAGCGCGAGCGCCTTGGCCGATTCGCGGGGCCCGGCGGTGCAGAGGAGCCGCTGGGCCTGCGTCTGGTCACAGCCATAGTACGAAAGATAGAGGAACAGTCCGCCGAACAGCATGGGCCAGAACGAGAAGTTCGCCCCGTCGGTCACGCCGTTCGTGCCGAGTTCGAACACCGCGAGTCGTTCGTGCCACGACGAGAGGTCCCAGCCTCCTTCCGGTATCTGGATCGCGATGATGACGCCGCAGGCGATCGCGGCGAGCCAGAGCACCGCCAACTGAACGATGTCGGAATAGATATCGGCCCGGATGCCGCCCCAGATAGTGTAAAGGACCGACACCGCGCCAACGAGCACGATGGTGAGAGGCAAGGACATATCGAGGCAGACCGCCGTCACATAGGAGGTCGCGAGTAGCGCGACCCCGGTCCCCATCGAGCGGCTCACGAGGAATATCACGCTGACGGCGCGGCGGACCACCGGGCCGAACCGATCCTCCAGATAGCCGTAGATGGTGAACCCGCGATGACGCCAGTAAGCGGGAACGAGCACGCCGATGATCGGTATCATGGCGAGCGGCACCGCCATCTCGTACTGGAGCCATTTGAGTCCGCCGCCGTTTTTCACAGCGATGAAGGCGGGAGCACCGATGAGACTGATGGCGCTTACCTGATTGGCGACAAGCGACAGCCCCACCTGCCACCACGGCACCGTACTGCCGGCGACATAGTATTCACGCTGATCGCGCTGCCGGCGACCGATGAGGAACCCCATGCCGAGGATGAGCGCGATGTACAGGGAAAGTATCGCCCAGTCGAGCGGCCTCATCGGTTCCCGTTCTCGACGATGGCGAACAGGCGCTCCTGAAGATCGGGGATCGCCGCACGGACACGGACCCACGCCGACATGAGCGGGATGCCGATCGGGTCGCGGGAAAATTCTCCCTGCGCCCGCTTGATCGATTCGACGAACACCTCGCTCGCGGAAACCTCGCCGTTCCGGTCGTAGGCAAGACCGTTTATCGACGCAAGTCCGTGATATTTCTCTATCGCCTTGCGCGATTCCTGAATATAGGTCGAAAGAAGCGTACGGAAGAAGGAATCGGACATCACATACCCGTCCTGACTGAGAACGCGGAACAGCGCCTGCGCGATATCCTCCGACATACGGGCAAGACCGGTGGAGGGATCATCTTTCGAAAGTTCGCGGTGCTTATGCTCATAGGTGTCGAGTATCTCGACCTGACAGACCCGATTGACATTGGTCTGCTGGTAGACCTCCGAGAGCATCGAGACCTCGAGCCCCCAGGTCGGCGAGATGCGTATCGAGCGAGCCAGTTCGCCGATACAGGCGAATTCGCCCGACAGCGCGTACCGGAACGAATCGAGAAAGTCGAGGAAGGGGCGGTTGCCGAGTATCTTGGTAAGCGACCGGAGAAGCGGCGTGTAGAATATGCGGGTGACGCGACCGTAAAGCCGGTCGGTGGCACGGGCGTAGTAGCCTTTGCTGAACTCGAAGTTAAGCGCGGGGTTGACGATGGGATAAACAAGCCGAGCAAGCAATTCCCGAGAATAATTAACGATATCACAGTCATGAAGCGCGATGGCGCAGGCCTCGTTTTCGTGGTCGGCGAGTATATATCCCATCGAAAGCCACACCGACCGGCCTTTTCCGGGTATCGCGACATTGAAGCCGGCCTCCGCCAGTTCCTTGTAGACCGCCTGTATCGCAGGATCGTCCTGCCAGATGACGCGGCACTCCGCAGGCAACCCGCGCATCCGCTCCTTGACATCGCGGAACTGTTTCTCGTCGGCCCGATCGAGCGACAGGACTATCTTTTTCAGGTACGGGGCTCCGCGCAATTCCTCAATGATGCGGGGCATGGCCGGCCCTTCGAACTCGCTGTAGAGCGCCGGAAGCAGGAGTATCACCGGGCGTTGCCGCGAGAATTCCGCCAGTTCGGTCTCGATGTCGGCAAGCGGCCGCTCGCCGATGCGTTGGAGCGTCGCTATGACGCCGTTCTGAAAAAAATCGCTCATGATGTCCCTCCCTTTTCCCATTTTTCTATCAGATACGGTTTCATCTTCTCGAACAGCGACGCCTGTTCTTCGAAAAACGCCTCGGCCCCGTCGCCGTCACGATCCTTCAGCGCGTGCACCAGACTCGCCACCCGGCCATAGTAGAGCGGCACCATCGTGGAGAGCAACTTGAACCGTTGGACCGGCGTCGCCCGGAGCGCGCAGGCATAGTCGTACACGATGCGGACCCATGCCTCGTCGGGAAGTCGTAGCGGACAGCAGTCGCTTTCGGCCAGTTGTTTCACCGCGGCGAAATCTTCCGGGCCGATGATCCGCTCCCAGACGCCGGCAAAGTTCTGATATCCCACCTTGAAGTACTCTATGAGCGCCGCTTCGTCTATCTCGAACGGCCTCACCTCGACCCCGACGAAATTCCCGAAGGAGGGGATCTCTATCTCAGGGTGCTCCCTCTTCCAGAAAGTCTCATGCTCCTCCATAAGTTGGAACACGGTGCCGACCACCTCACGGAACATGCCCGACAGGTCGGATGCCGGGTCCTTCTCGCCGTGCACCTTTGCCCCGAGCCGCGCCTGACAGGCGAGAAAGCCACCGGTGACCGCCGTTATCGTCATCCAGATATCGATACCGAAACGGGCGACATCGGTCTCCCACACATCCTGGTCGAGGTAATGTTTGGCCAGGGTACGCGACACGGCGAAATCGCCGCCGATCGGCTGACGGATGCGGGCCCCGAACAGAGCGCGGGTCAAATTGTAGACGATGGTGTTGGTGATGGTACCGTCAAACTTGTAGCGGCGGTACTGCGGCGCGACGAAATCGTAGCCGGAAAAGAGCGGCCCCGCGAGATTCTGCACCCATTCGGGATTTATCGACTTGAGGTCGCTGTCGAAGAACAGTATCGCCTTCGCCTTCAGAAAGACCCCCGCTTCGAGTATCTCGCGCATCGCCGAACCCTTGCCCGGTATGCCGCGATAGATCGACGATATCTTGTGAACATTCGGGTAGTTAAGCGCGATCTTCTCTATCGTTTCGCGGGTATCGTCGGTCGACCCGCCGTCGGAGGCGAGTATGAGCGCCCGCATCCCGCCGAAATAGCGGTGCAGACCCGCCGCCGCCATCCGTATCACATGGGTCACCGATGCTTCGCTGAAATAGCAGGGGATGCCGACCACGATATCGACCTGCTCCAGTTGTTCTATCTCACGCCGTGTCGTGTCGCGCATCGCCGAAAAAAATCGTTTTTTCGCCATGGGTCCCTCTATCGTTCACTCAATAACAGTTCTACGCTTTCCCGCCAACCGCACGGGGCGGGATGCTCGGCCCGCATGAGCCGGGGATGTTCGAACGGTTCGTGCGCCATGCCCGGCCGCGGGATAAGTACCGCGATGTCGGCCCGCGCGAGCATCGGCAGATCGTTCGGCCCATCGCCCAGAGCGACGGTGCGCCCCGTCTCGATGCCGAGACGGCGATACCGCTCCAGTAACCGGGAGAACGCCGTTCCCTTGTCCATCCCCGCCCCCATGAGGTGATGGAACCGCCCCCCCGCGGTGACGGCAAGCCCCGCTTCCGATGCCTGCCCGGTCACGAATTCGAGAGCATCCCGCTCCTTGAGCAGGAACGGCTCTGAGAACAGGCGCTCCTTCGCCGCCGCCGCGGCCTCCTCCGAAAGTCCGGTCAGCCGCGCGACCTCGGCGACGGTCAGGTCACCGAAACCGGTGATCTTTCCTTTCATGCGGCGCGAAACGACAAAACGCCGGATCGTCGCGTACGGGACGCCGAGCGGCTCAAGAAGGAATCCGTTCTTTTCTCTCCCGTCGCTTTCCGCCGCCATCGGATGGCCTTCGGGTATCGCGATACCGCCGCCGTTCTCGATGACGAACGGTTCGATAAGGCGAAGTTCTCTGTGGAGAGAGACCGTCTCGACAAAGGTCTTGGAGGAAACGAGCACCACCGGGATACGGCGCTCGATCAGTTTTTTGACGAGCGGCCGTATCTCTTCGTACCGGTAGTCGTCATGCCCTATCAGCGTGGCGTCGATATCGGTGAAGATGATCATGCCGCTCCTATGTTCACGAGACCGGCGGGTCCTCCTGTTTGACCGCTACCAATTGGTCGAGTTGTTGTTTGACGAAGTTGTTCTGGTCGAGGAACCATTTGTGGAAATCGCCGGTGAAATCGATGGTCATGTTAAGGATCTTGGCCCGCTCACGATTGTTCCGATAGAGTTCGAACAGATCGTCGCTCAAATAAAAAGTCACCTTCTGGGCCGCTTTTTTTCTTCTGGGAACCAGACTGGCCATGTCAATATCCTCACACACAGGTCAACGAACTAACGGGCACATCATATTGAAAATCGGGCCAATGTCAACATTCATAGCGCTTCGCAATAGATATAATATCTATAACTTATAGACAAAAATATCTATATCTATTGACATCCATTGTCACTGTTGTTATAATTCTAATTGTCGACCAAGAATATGGTCTTTGAAAAAACTAATAGGAGGAATGAGTTATGAGATTATTGCCTATAATTTTCTTGTTTATCACGACCTTCATTTTTTCTTTCGTTCTCTCCTGTTCGACCTCAAAAAAAGCGTCGATCGTCCCATCGGCACCTGAACCGGTAGCCCTATCTGAAAAAAAGAAGGCGCCGGCTCCGCCACCGCCCGTGAAAGAAGAGCCGGCCTCTTTTTCCTACCAGACCCTCTATTTCGATTTCGATAGCGCCACGATCCTTTACCGGGACAGCGCCCATCTCGATCGGCTGGCTGAATTTCTTATAAATAACAAAGAGCTCTCGCTGGTCATTGCCGGACACGCCGACGAACGGGGCAGTTTTGATTATAATCTTTCGCTCGGCGAACAGCGGGCGATCGCCGTCAGAAGCGAACTGCAGAAACGGGGTATCGATCCCGATCGGGTCCGCATCGTTTCGTATGGAGAGGAACGACCGGTCGCGCACGGCAACGATGAAACGGCTTATTCTCGGAACCGGCGCGCCGAATTCGACGAGATACGGCGATCACAAGACGACAGATAACTAGATAAAATGATGGAGGGATACATGAAAAGTCTGCCGTTCTTTTTTCTTGCCCTGCTCATAGCGACACCGACCGTGTTCGCTAGGAGCAAGGTGCTGATCCTGCCTCCGGCATGGGAAAGTTCCTCGCTGAAGAACTTCGCGCAGGATATGGACGAGAATTGCGACGACCTGCTCCCCGCCATCAAGAACGCCGACGGCTACTGTGCCGCCACCGCTCTCCCGCTGAAACAAAAAAAGGCATTGAGCGCATGCAAGGGCAAGTACGCCTGTCTGAAAAAAAAGGCGCGGTCGCTTGAAGAGTACGACATCCTCGTTCTCTCGTCGCTTTCACGGAAAAAGGGTGTGCCCTTCCTGCGCGTCACCTTTTATAACACTCGGGGCGACCTGTTGCACCGCGAGGACCTCCGGGGAGACCGGAACGCCGACCCCGAGGAGACCGCGGCGCTCTATCTGACGGCGCTTCGGAACGCGCACGATCTCTTTGCGCGACCCGCGAACCCCTACGAGGTGAAGGAGGCGCTCCGGCGCGGCTTCACCTTTTACAAAAAAGGGGACATCGGCCAGACCCTGCGCTTTTTCGAAAAGGCGGGCGACGCGGTGTTGCTCGGCCTCACGGGCGAGGTCGATGCCCTTCTTGCGCGGGCGAAGGCATCCATTGAACGGGGCGAGGTTCGTGACGCCCTCGGCGACCTGCAGACCGCCCTTGAGAAAGATGAGAATATCCGGAAGAGCGGGTTCAAGGTGATATCGTATATCCGTGAGACCGAGAAAACAAAACGGAGCGAGTTCGACCAGAACGATTTTTACGACGATCTCCTCAAGATCCATTCGGAGTTCGAGCGCCGATTCCGCGACATCGAAAAAACGCGGGCCGGCGAGGAACGCGCCATAGCGGCTCGGGAAAAAAAGGCCATCGAGGCGGTAGAGTACGAGATAGAACAGGCGCGCCAAGATATCGAGAAAAAAGAGGCCGCCATGGATAAGCGGCGGGCGGTCGTCGACGAAGAGATACGAAAACTGCTGGAAAAACAGGAGACGGAACTCCGGTTGCTGGAAAAGAAAAAGGATATCCTCCGCAAGCGCATCGAGTCTCTGGAACAAGGCCGTAAAGAATTCATCGACAAGGTCGAGCAACGCGCCGACGAACTGAAGAATAATGATCTTGAAAAGTTGCAGTCCCGTTTTCTCAAGGAACAGGAGAACATATCGAAAAAGATATCGGCCTTGGAAAGCAAGGATCCTCCCGACGGAAAAGCGATAACGGCGCTTGAGAAAAAATTGACGGCTATCGAGGCCGATCTGGAGAAAAAACAGGCGGCGTTGACCGAGCAGTACCGGCGGGGGGCCAACGAGCATCTGACGAAATATGACCGGAAGGTCGATGAGGTTCGCAAGCAATTGTCAAAACTGGAGAAGAATGACGCTTCTCTTGTAAAAGGGTACCAGGACCGGATAGCGAAAAAAGAGGCGGGGTTCAAGCAACAGGTCGCGCAATGGCACAAGGAACGAGAGAAAAGGGAGCGACTTATCGACGCTTTGATAAAGAACAGCGAAAAGCGGGTTGCCGCCGCCGGACGGGAAGCGCAAAGGCAACGGGAGCAATTGAAAAAACAACTGAACACCGAAAAAGAGAAGGTGATCATAGACGAAAAGGAGAAGATAACGAAACGTTACACCGCGCGGTTCAAGCCGGTGTTCAACCGCGTCATCGAACGCACCGCGGCGACCAAAAAGATAAACGCGCTGCTTGGCACGGCCTACGCGATGCTGGGCGACCGGTCACTCAAGGACGACGACCTGCCCGAAGCGCGACGACATTACCATCGGGCGCTCTATCACGATCCCGCCAACAAACAGGCAGCGAAGGGGATAGACCTCATCAGGGCGCGGACGGTCAAATTGTATGAAACGGCGATCGCGATGAGCGGGGACGAGCCCGACAAGGCGAGGCAAACGCTCGAAACGATCATAAACAGTCTGAAGCCGACCAATCCGGTCTATATCCGTTCGTTCGTCGCGCTGAAGGAATTATCGAACTAGCTAGTTCTCCTCACTCTTCGTCGAGCAGGAGTCGCCGGTAATCGAACTGACTCGATGCGCGCACGAGTAACGCCGATCCGACGCCGGAAAGCAGCGTGTCCATCCGCTCGACATAGCCGTCCGCCCCCTCGTCGGGCGGCCCGGCGAGTCCGGCAAGGACCAGATCGGTCCGTTCGGATACCGCTCCCAGCAATTCTCCGGTATTGCGCTCATCGCGGATAATGAGGTGCGGCGTCGCTTCGATGCGCGCCGTCGCGATGATGGCGCCGAGACGCGCTTCGGCCTTGCGGGCGGCGGCATCAGAATCGACCAGCACGCACAACCGTATCTTGGCCCCGCTCCACGGGTCGGAGGAAACGAGGAAATGGGCCAGAAGGAGCATCAATTCCACATTGCGCTCACGACCACCCCACCAGATGTCTATCGTTTTGCGCATGCCGAAGGAACGATCGGGGTGATGTCGCAGGAACAGCAGGTTGTGGTCGAGCGCCAGCAGACCGCGGACCAGTTCGGTGAACGGCTCGTGCTTCATGCGGGGACAGGCCCATTCCATCAGAACGGTGTTCGGTGTCATGCCGGGGAACCCGAGAGCCTGCGACGCATCGAGGATACCCCGTTCCGGCTCCTTGGTCACCAGTAGCCGCACCATCGTCTCGGGGGCCACCTGCTCGATGACCTCGCGGGTCTGCGTCTCCATATCGCGCAGTCGAGGGGCCTCTTCCTTCAAAAGGCCGGGGACGACATGGCAGTAGGTGGTGACGCCGCGCCAGTGGAACAGCCAACCGGCCATGTCGGCTATCGCGCGCCGCCTGCCCGGATCGTCGCCGAACACGATGACATTGGGCCGCCAGTTCTTGCCGTCGGGCGGACGGCTGTCGAGATAGAGGATGCCGCGGTGGACCGCTGCGGTGAAAAAGCCGCGCCAGGTATCGATCGGCTGGGTCTGCATCTGCCGCCGTTGCAGGAGGATGAATATGGTGATCATGGCGGCGGTGGCGGCGAGCATCGCGAGCGTGTCTATCTTGAACATGATGCCGAAACAGGTGATCGCCCCGACGAAACTGACCCACGCGGGCGTCCTGAAGGTGGGACGGAAACTGGGGATACGCGACCAGGTCTGAATGCCGCAGGCAAGACAGGCGAACCCGTAACTGGAGAGGAAGAACATCGTGATGAGCGGCGCGACGAGATTGAGTTCGCCGATGAGTATCCCCGCCTCGGCGATGAAAAATGCCGCAACGAGCCCGATGCGCGGTTCGTTGAGCGGCCCGTGCCCCTTTGCGAAGATACGCGGCACCACGCCGTCGATAGCGAGCGCCTGCAGGTAGCGCGGTGCGCCGAGGATGCTGCCGAACGCCGACGAAAGGGTCGCGGCGAACATGCCGGCGACGACCAGCACCGGGAATCGCGCTATCTTCAACCAGATCATCTGGTCGCCCCGGAGCGTCGCGCCGTCGGCGACCGCGCCGAGATAGATCGGGACCGCCAGATAGACGAGCATGCCGACGGCGACCGCCGTAAGCGTGCCGAGCGGGATGGCGCGGCGCGGGTCTTTGAGGTCGCCCGACATCGCGACGCCGGCGGTGAAACCGGTGACCGCCGGGAAAAAGACCGCGAACACCGTCTCGAAGCCGGCCGAGTTCGCGGAGAACCAGAGCGGGGCCGACGCGCCGGCATCCGACAGCGGCGTACCGGTGAAAAGAGAAACGAGTGAGAGCGCTATGGCAAGCAGGACGAAATACTGTATCCGGAGCGCGAGCGAGGTGCTGATGTAACTGATGACCGCCACCACGATGTTCGCGATGGTGCCGACCAACCGTCGCATCGCTATCGTGTTCCCGATACCGAAGAACTCAAGGAACGATTCGGTGAAGCCGATGAGGTAGAGACTGGTGCTGAAAGCGAGGGCGAAAAAGAGCGCGATGCCGATGGCGCCTCCCATCGGCAGGCCGAGACTGCGCGATATCATGTAGTAATCGCCGCCGGTACGGGTCGTCCGGTTGGTGGCGATGGAACTGATGCTCATGCCGGTCGCGAACGAGACCACATGCGCGAACAGCACGATAAGAATGGTCCCGACGATACCGGCGTTCCCCACGACCCACCCGAAACGCAGATACATGATGACGCCGAGAATGGTAAGTATCGACGGGGTAAAGACCCCTTTGAAGGTGCCGAATTTCTCCGCCGGCAACACCTGCTCCTTCTCGCGATTGAAGAACGGAGAACCTTACTGACGAACGGAGAAAAAGTAAAGATTCCAGCGACCATCTTGACAATCTAAAAACGAAGGAGTATAAAAGAAACGATTTTCGATTTTTTAGTTTCCTTCGTTTTGGGAGGCAGAAAATGGCTGAAGATTCCCGGGAGTTGGTGGTCGCCGAGGCGAAACGGCTCTTTCATCAATACGGCTTCCGGCGCATCACGATGGACGAGATCGCCGCGAACCTGCGGATGAGCAAGAAGACGCTCTACGCTCTCTTCCCTTCGAAGGATGATCTGGTGCGCGCCGTCATCCTCTCCATCATGTTGCCCAAAATGGCACGGATGAAAGGGCTCATGCAGGGCTCGGGCAGCGTCGCCGACTTCTTCGGCGGCGTCATCGAGGTGTTCCACTCGCTCGGCCGCGAGGTGTCGGAGCCGATGATGCTCGACATGAAGATGTCGCCCGAACTCTGGAAGGAGATCGAGACACGGCGGCTCGAGGTCCTTTCGCACATCGGCGAGGTGATCGAGCGCGGCAAGAAGACCGGCGAGGTGCGCGCCGATCTCAATGTCGATCTCTTCCTGCGGATATTCATGCTCGTCATCAACCGCATCGGCAACCCGACGATGATGCTCGAACTCAACATGAAACCGTCCGACCTTGCCGGACAGTTATTCGGGATATTCTTCCACGGCATCGTGCCGGCCGACCGGCGCGCGGGAGGTGTGTCATGAAAAAGATATGCGCGGTAGCGCTCTTTCTTCTTCTCGCCGCCTGCAACGGCAAGAAGGATACGAATGAGATCGTCCTTACCGGTTCGGTCGAGAGCGACACGGTGCGGATCGCGTCGCTGGTGCCGGGACGGCTGACCGAGGTGAACGCCGTCGAGGGGGCGAAGGTGAAGCAGGGGGCGGTCCTCGCGCGGATCGACACCGCCGACCTCGAACTGCAACTGAGGCAGGCCGACACCGGCGTGCGGGCCGCATCGGCGCGGTTGGCGCTCGTCCGGAAAGGGGCGCGTAGCGAGGATCTCGCGACCGCCAAGGAACTGGTCAATCAGGCCGAGATCGCGGCCGATAAATTCGAACGCGAGTATCAGCGACTGTCGCGGCTCAAGGAGGCCGGATCGGTCACCGATAAGGACCTCGACGACATGATGACCCAGCGCGACCGGGCGAAAAGTCAGGTCGAACAGGCCAAAAAACAGTACGAGAAGGCGCAGAACGGCGCACAGAAAGAGGAGATAGACGCGGCGATCGCGGCCTACGATCAGGCCCGTTCGACCATCGATATCCTGAAGAAGAAGATCGCCGACTGCACCGTCTACGCGCCGCGCGACGGCACGGTGCTCCACCGGCTCGCCGAACCGGGCGAGGTGATCGGCGCGGGGAGCAGCATCGCCGTCATCTCCGATCTCGCGACGGTCAAGATCACCGCCTTTGTCCCGGAACGCGAACTCGGACTGGTGAAACTCGGGATGCAGGCGACGGTGCGGGTCGATTCGTTCCCCGACAAGCCGCTTTCGGCGACGGTGTCGCGCATCGCCGATGTCGCTGAATTCACGCCGAAAACGATACAAACGCAGGAGGAGCGGGTCAAGACGGTCTACCGGATCGAACTGACCGCCGACAACGGCGCAGGCATCTTCAAACCGGGGATGCCGGTCGATGTGGTGTTTGTGCGTGAGCAGTGAGCGGTGAGCGGTGAACAGAATTGTAGGGGCGCCCCAACGGGACGCCCGATTGAGCCTATGACAACAGAGGTCCTCTCCGCTGAAAATCTCCGGTTCTCGTTCGGGAAGGTAGCGGCGCTCGCCGGCGTCGACCTGACGGTGGAGAAAGGGGAGATATTCGGCATCGTCGGTCCCGACGGCGCCGGGAAGACGACGCTCATCCGCATCTTCTGCGGCCTTCTGCCGCCCGCCGCCGGGTCGTGCCGCGTGCTCGGCTTCGATACCGTCAAGGAGAAGATGGCGCTCATCCGCAAGATCGGCTACCTCTCGCAACGCTTCTCTCTCTACGGCGATCTCACGGTGTCGGAGAACATCGACTTTTTTGCCGAGATACACGGTGTGAAGGATTTCGCGGCGCGCAAGAAGGAACTGCTCGACTACATGGATCTCGAACGGTTCCGCGGCCGCCTCTCGGGGGCGCTGTCAGGCGGCATGAAACAGAAATTGGCGCTCGCCTGCACCCTCATTCACACTCCCGAGATCATCTTCCTCGACGAACCGACCAACGGCGTCGATCCGGTGGCGCGGCGCGATTTCTGGGACATCCTTGCCGAGGTCTCGGCGGGCGGGGTCACCATCGTCATATCGACGCCCTACCTCGACGAGGCGGAACGGTGCCGACGGGTCGCCTTCATGGACGGCGGTCAGGTGATCACCGTGGCTTCGCCGCGCGACGCCAAGGAGTCGTTCCCGGGACGGCTCATCGAGGTGGTCTGCGACCCGGTGAAGCAGGCGCACGAACGGGCCGCCGCCACGCCGGGGGTGGTGTCGGCGCAGATCTTCGGCGACAAGATACATGTCGAACTGGCGGCGGACGCCGACGAAATGGCGCTGAGAACTGCGCTTGAAGCGGCGGCGGTGCGCGTGACCCACTTCCGGCAGGTCAGGCCGACGCTCGAGGATGTCTTCATCCGGCTCCTCGCCGAACGGCGGAGGGTAGCATGACGGGAAACCTAACCGCCATCGAGGTTTCCGGATTGGAGAAGCGATTCGGGTCGTTCCGCGCCGTCAAGGGGATCGACTTCACGGTGGGGCGCGGAGAGATATACGGGTTCCTCGGGGCGAACGGCGCGGGGAAATCGACGACGATAAAGATGCTCTGCGGCCTGCTGGAGCCGAGCGGCGGGACGGCGCTGGTGGCCGGGGTAGATGTGGCGAAGGACCCCGAGGGGGTGAAGCGAAAGATCGGCTACATGTGCCAGAAGTTCTCGCTGTACGAGGATCTCACGGCGGCCGAGAATGTCGAATTCTTCGGCGGCATCTACGGGCTGGCCGAAAAACGGCTCCGTCAGCGGCGCGACGAGGCGTTCGAACTGCTTGAACTCACCGGGCGGCGCGACACCTTCGCCGGAGACCTGCCGCGCGGCTTCCAGCAAAGATTGGCGCTCGCCTGCGCCATCGTCCACGAACCGGAGATCATCTTCCTCGACGAACCGACCGCCGGGGTCGACCCGATCCAGCGGCGCGCCTTCTGGGACCTCATCTACTCCTTCTCGGCGGCGGGGACCACCATCTTCGTGACGACCCACTTCCTCGACGAAGCGGAGTTCTGCCACCGGATATCGTTCATCGCCGACGGCGTTCTGGTGGCGGAGAACAGCCCGGCGGGGCTCAAGGAACTGCTGTCGGCGTGGCGGCTCTACGAGGTGCGAGCGGCCGATCCGGCGACGCTCCTCCCGGCGGTGCGGCGACTTCCGGCGGTCCATGCGGCGGCGCTCTTCGGCGACACGCTCCATGTGATGGCCGATGCGGCGGCGGTCCCCGACCGGCTCTTCGCGGGGGTGAGCGGCGTCACGGCGGTAGAGCCGGTCGCCCCGACGCTTGAGGATGTGTTCCTTCATATCGCGGGGAAAAAGTCATGAACCTGCATGCGGTGGTGAAAAAAGAATTCATCCAGATCGGCCGCGATCCGCGCAGTCTGTTCATGCTCATCTTCTTCCCGGCGTTCCTGCTCCTGTTCTTCGGCTATGTCCTGTCGTTCGATGTCCGCAATGTGACGCTTGGGGTGCTCGACCTCGATTCGACCGAGCGGTCGCGCGAGCTCATCCTCGCGATGACCGGCGGCGAATATTTCAGGCTCGATACGATGTTCACCAACCGCGCGAACCTCGACGCGGCGCTCGACGACGGATCGGTCATGGTGGGGCTCGTGATACCGGAAGGCTTCGCCGCGGCGCTCGAACGGGGAGAGACGGCGCCGGTGCAGGGCTTCATCGACGGCTCCGACGGGCGCAAGGCGGCCATCGTGCAGGGCTATCTGCAGGCCTTCACCACCGCCTACGGCCAGCGGGTGGTCGCCGACTGGGCGCTGCGGATGGGGCGGAAGGTGTCGCTCCCGATAGCTCCCGAAGGACGCATCTGGTACAACCCCGAACTCAAGTCGAGCCTCTTCCTCATCGCGGGGCTCATCGTCTTCATCCTCATGATCACCGGGACCATATCGACGGCGCTGTCGGTGGTCCGCGAACGCGAGCGCGGCACGATGGAGCAGCTGCTCGTCTCGCCGCTTTCCGCCGTCACGGTCATCATCGGTAAGACGCTCCCCTACCTCGTGATATCGGCCATCAGCACCGTCATCATACTGGTCGTCGGCAATATCGCGTTCGATGTGGTCATCAAGGGGTCGATACTGCTGCTGGCCGCCGCGTCGCTGTTGTTCGTCCTCGCGGCGCTCGGACAGGGGATACTCATATCGACGATAACCACTTCCCAGCAGGTCGCCTTCTTCGTCGCGGCGCTCTCGAGTATGTTGCCGTCGCTCCTGTTGTCGGGCTTCATCTTCCCGATATCGGGGATGCCGGCCATCATTCAGGCGATCACCGTGGTCGTCCCGGCGAAATACTTCGTCGAACTTCTTCGCGGCATCATGATGCGCGGCGCCGGCTTCGAGACCGGGATGCTTGACCTCCTCGCGCTCGCCCTCTTTTCGACCTTCATGATCGTCGTCTCGGCGGTGCGACTCAAGAAAGTGAGGCTCGTCTGATGCGGAAGATGCTCGCGCGGATGATCCGCAAGGAACTGATGCAATTACGGCGCGATAAAAAGATGTTCCCGATACTCTTCGTCGCGCCGATCATCCAACTCATCGTGCTGGGCTACGCCGCCAATTTCGATATCGACCACATCCCGGTGGCGGTGTGCGACCGCGACAAGAGCGAAGAGAGCGCCGATTATCTCGGCCATTTCTTCGGCAGCGGCTACTTCACCCGCGCCGTCGATACCGCCGCCGACCGCGAGATCGACCCGCTCATGGACCGCGGCGCGGTGCAACTGGGGCTCGTGGTGCCGCGCGGCTTCGGCGAAGCGGTGCACGGCGGCGAAGCGACCAGCGTGCAGTTGCTCGTCAACGGGTCCGACACCAACTACGCCAGCAACGGGTTCAACTACGCGGTGCAGATAACGGCGCGTTATTCCTCCGTGATACTGGTCGAACGGATGGCGGCGCTCGGCATATCGTCGGTCCCCGGCGTCGACCTGCGCCAGCGGGTCTGGTACAATCCCGAACTCCTCACGCGCCACTTCATGGTGCCGGCGCTCCTCGGCCTCATCCTCATGATCATCACCATCATGCTCACCGCGATGGCGATAGTCCGCGAGAAGGAATCGGGCACCATCGAGATGCTCGTGGTCACCCCCATCCGCAAACTGCCGGTACTCGCCGGGAAACTGTTGCCGTTCCTCTTTATCGGCCTCATCGAGGTACTGCTCGTGACGCTGGTGGCGATCAATCTTTTCGGCATCCCGTTCAAAGGACAGGGGTGGCTCCTTTTCCTCGGGTCGCTCCTCTTCCTCTTCAACACGCTGGGGCTCGGGCTCCTCGTCTCGACGATATCGCAAACGCAGCAGCAGGCGATGATGACGGTGATGTTCGTCATCATGATGCCCTTCATCTACCTGTCGGGCTTCGTTTTTCCGATAGACTCGATGCCCGAGATGTTCCAGTATCTCTCGAAAGGTATCTCGCTCACCTACTATCTCGAGATCGTCCGGTCACTCTTCCTCAAGGGTTCGGGGATCGCGGTCCTCTACGACGACCTCATCGCGCTCACCATCCTCGGCATCGTCACCTTCGCCATCTCGGTGGTCCGGTTCCGGAAGTATATCTGACAGCTTGCGCGAATAGAGTCACCGTTTGTACGGCGCTATCGCTTTCTTGAGTTCGTCGTGCAGTTTGGGGAGCCATTTCGGCGGGTCGGCGGGCGCCTTGAACGGCGCGCCGCTGCGAACATCGTTTGGCAGGATGATGACCGTCACCTTTGCGTGGCCGGTCTTCGCCACGAGCGTGAAGAGTTCCTCTATCGGCCCGTCGCCTATCGGGATGCAGCCGATGGTGACGCTCGACCCGTGGATGAAGATATCGCCGCCCAGATCGGTGCGCCCGTCCTCCTTGGCCCGCGCCCGGTCGAAGTCGTTGGGATAGCCCACCTTCATCGAGAGGTAGAAACTGCTCATCGGGTTCAAGTGTTCGATGCGGTAGATCCCCTCCGGTATCTGACCGTCGCCTTGACGCAATTTCGGCCCGACATCGCCGCTGTTGGCGGTGAACAGATAACTCTTGATGTATTTCCCATCGGCCCACAGTTCGAGCATCTCCTCGGTCTTGAGCGCGATGAGCATGAGGTTCTTGGGCGGATAGGTAGCGCCCGCTTTCGCGAACTTCGGCATCAGGTTCTCGTCGGTCGCCTTTTCGCAGGCCTTCACGACCGACTGCACCGTCCGTTGTCCCGGCACCCTGCCGAGCGCCGTCTGGAAATTCAATCGTAGGAGGTCGAAAGAGAGTATCAGGACGACAAGTGTCGCAAAGAGAAGTACCGGACGACGCCACTTTTTCATGCGCTACTTAAGGATGACTCCCCATTCGAGGACGGTGAACCCGTCGCGGATGAAAGACTCGATGACCGGCGTATCGAGGTGCGCCGCGCAGTCGCCGGTCGCGCGCACCGTGTAAAAGAGGCGCTGGACCGAATCGGGCGCCGGGATGATATCGAGCGTGATGAGCGGGTCTATATCGGCGCTGGTCTGCGGATAGATGTCGTAGCAGGGGCCATCGGTCAGACGCGGTATCCACCAATCGATGAAATCCTCTATCTCGCGCCCCGCGAACCCGTAGGCGGCGAGGTTGCCGCGGAAGAACTGCTCCAGTTCCTCCGTCGCGATGGTCCATCCTTCGCGGTATTGAGAAAGATCGGGGGTCTGCGCCTCGTAGAAGAGATAGCCGTAGACATCGTCGACGATGCCGTCGGGGGTCACCGTCACCTCCCACCCGTCGCCATATGCCGGTATGGAGGTGGTAACGAACCCGCCCTGCGGAAAACCGAGAGTGACGGAAACATCAATGGTCTCTGGCGGATAGAGGTAGATGTTTGGCTTGTCCACCTGCGCTTCCGCCATGATCCGCAGGTCGAGATAATCGCCGGGGCCGGTGGTCGAGACCGCTTCGTCGTAGAGCATCATATCCATGTCGGTGAACTGGAATTTGTAATCGCCCGCCGGCAGGTTGATGATGAACCGACCGGTGCCGTCGGTCGTGAAGCAGCCGATGGTCGCGCCGTTCGTGTCGGTGACCGTTATCGCGGTGTTCGCGAGCGCCGTCGGCCCGAAGTAATGCTGCACCATGAAGAGATTGCCGTTGATGAGGTTGTCGGGCATCACGGGGTCAAGATCGACCGTTATCGTGTCACCGAATTCCGCGTAGGCATATCTGGTGAAAAAGCCGTTGGCCGTTTCGTAGATGAAATAGGAGGGGGTCTCTCCGTAGTAGGGGTTCTCCTCGGGGACATTGAGCGTGATGGTCCCTTCGGTATCCATCGTAAGGGTGTCGAGTAGCGTGCCCCAGCCGTTCGAACGAACCGCGAGCGATATGCCGGTCGCGACATCGTCGAGGTCGCCCTTGTTATAAGTCGTCCCAAGGTTGAAGCAGTTCCCGTTGTCTATGTCGGGGGTCTCGTCGGGTTCGGTGTCGTCGGTGATCTCGTCGGTGTCGGGCCCAAAATCATAATCGCATTTGCAAATGTCATCGTCGGTCATTGTTTCGTCGGTGACGGTATCATCGGTGACGACGTTGTCAGTGACAGCATTGTCGGTGACCACCACCTGATCGGTGTCGGTCGCCGGTTTGTGCTCCGTCTCATCGCCGCAGGCCCACAGGAGCATGGCCGACGCGATGGCAAGACAAGTTGTTCTTTTCATTCGTTGTTCCCTCCTTTCTCGCTATTCGTAAGTGAACGAACCTTCCTCTTCGACCGGCTCTTTAGTGCTCTTTTCTTTTTTCTTTTATTGTGAGCACGCGGCATTATACTCTAAAAAGGTTCGGATACACTATAAAAAAAAGAGGGGCTCCTTTCTTGCTCGTTTTTTTCTGATCATCGCAGGCCACGACCGTGGACAGGAGGAACAGGATGGGAAAATATCTTTGGGGACCGGTTATCGCCGCGATGCTTTTCTGCGCTTCCTGCGACGATGCCGATCCCGTCAACGACACCGACCTGTCACCCACCGACAGTGACGCGGTCGCGACCGATGATCTTCTCGACCCCGACGACGCTCCGCTCCCCGACGCCGACATTCGATTCGACCCTTTTATCGCGGCGCTCAAAAAAGATCTCGAAAAGAGCGACGCGTACGGCGTTTCGACCGCGGTCATGAAGGACGGTGCGGTCATCTTCGCCGCCGCCTACGGCTCGAAGGACCCTGCGGGGAAGACACCGCTGACGCCCGACACGCTCATGCAGATCGGCTCGACCACCAAACAGATGACCGCCGCGGGGCTTCTGCGCAAAGTCGAGGCAGGGGCGCTCGCGCTCGACGACACGATCGAGGAACTGCTTCCCGATCTCGAGTTCGCGCGCGACGCCTCGTGGGACGACGCGCTCACCCCGCACCTGCTGCTCAGCCATCAGGGCGGCTTTTACGACTGGATACCGTGGAACGGGCCGCCCGACGACACCGAACTCGCCGACAACACCTACGGCGTCTATGATGAACTGTACTATCTCATGAATCCGCCGGGCGCCTTCTGGAACTATTCCAACCCCAACTTCGTTCTCGCGGGGCTCATCACCGAAACGCTCGATACGCGGAAATGGCCGGACATCATGCGCGAGGACCTCTTCGTTCCGCTCGGGATGGATCGCACCTTCCTGCGCAAAAGCGAGGTCGAGAAGGACGGCGATTACGCGCTCTCCTTCGGGCTCGGCATCGACGACCTGCAAAGCGGCGAGAGCGGACCGGTGACGATGGAGATGATGCCCGACCCCGGCTGGGGCCGTCCGGCGGGGCTCGTCTGGACGACGCCGACCCAGATGATGAGGTGGGCGCGGTTCCTCATGGAGGGAGAACCCGAGGTCCTCGCCGACGACCTGCGCGAAAAGATGGTCGAAGAACAGGTGGATACGCGCTACGGCATGGGGACGGTCCACTACGGCTACGGCCTGTTCGTCGAGCGCGGCTATATGTCTGAGGCAGGCGACTGGTATGAGGTCCCGGTCTGGGAGCATGGCGGCAACACGCTCTCGTTCACCAACATCTTCTATATGTTCCCGGAGCAGGACTTCGCGGTCGCCATCTGTTCAAGCGCCTATGGCACCGATTTCTCTCACAGTCTCGACGCGGCGGTCATGTCGCTCGCCGGATTGCCGGCCCCCGCGGCCGACGCTCCGGTATACACCATCGATCCGGCGCGGTTCGACGATCATGTCGGCACCTACGACGATCCGAACAATGTCGGGACGCTCATCGTCACGCGAAAGAACGACGACCTGTTCGTGGAGGCGCCCGATCTTGCGGGGTACGGCCTGAGCGTGACACCGCAACTGACCGCCATCTCAAGCGATATCTTTTACTTATACATCGACGGCACCCCTTACGACATCACCTTCATCCGCACCGGGGAGGAGGGGCCGTCGACCTACATCAGGCAACGCGCCTTTGTCGCGACCCGCGTCGAAGATGAAACGAGCCCCCGCCGTGCTCCTTCCCGCGAGATGGTCGAACGCTGGCTGGCGCACAGACGCGTCGAACCGCCCATTCTCCACCGTCCCTAACAGAGGTCTCTCATGAAAAAACGGAATTCCCCTCCCGTCACCCCCGCCGACTGCATAGCCTGCGGGAGCGCCTGCTGTCGCTACATCATCGTCGATCTGCCGCATGAGCCGCGCGGCGAAGAGAGTTTCGAGGAACTGCTCTGGTATCTCTTCAACCCGCACACCAAACTGCTGAAAGAAGGACGCCGATGGTCGCTCATGGTATCGGGCCGCTGCCGGATGCTCGCCGACGACGGGAGATGCCGCATCTACGAAGACCGTCCCTTCCTCTGCGGCGACTACCCGCAGGTGACCGCCGATGAATGCCACGGCCCCGATCTGCGCGACTTCTCGGGGCGTATCTTCCAAAGCGCCGAGGAACTGCTCACCTACCTCGCCGACGAACGGGGGAAGGAGTGGGCGCGGCGGCGGTTGAAGAGGATGGTAGCCCTCGAAAAGAAATAGAACCACGAAAGAACTCGGGCAATAACATCCGCTTAATGTTTTCTTTTTTCTTGACGAACCTTGTTGCCTCGGGCATATTTTATCGGTGCAATGCCTTACTGTGCCTCAATTTCGCAACGGAGGTCCCCATGCGAATGATCCTTTTCGTTGTTTCCTTCTTTTTGTTGTTTCTGACCGCCTGCGACGGGAGCGGAAGCAACGATCCGACCGATACCGCCGTCACCGGCGACAGCGATTCGGCGACCGGCGATGAGGTCGCTACCGACGACGACTCCCTGACCGGCGACGATCCGGTCACCGATAGCGACGCCCCGCAGCTCACCATCGCCGGGTTCGTCCAGAAGGGACCGTTCGTGCAGGGCTCCGAGATCACGATACAGGAACTCGATGCCTCGCTCGTCCCGATCGGCACCTCCTACACCACCGACACCATCGACGACTTCGGCTCGTTCGGGATCGCGCGGCAGATGTCGTCGAACTTCATCGAGGTGACCGCGTCGGGCTTCTACTTCAACGAGGTCAAAGGCGAACTCTCGGCCGCCGGGATACAGTTCCGCGTCGTCGCCGACATCAGCGAGGCCAAGCCGGTCAACATCAACATCCTCACCACCATCGAGCGCGAACGGATCAAGGAACTCCTCGGCGCGGGAGACACCTTCGAGGAGGCGCGCGCCAAGGCGGAGCAGGAGATACTCGCCATCTTCAACATCACCAGCTTCGAGACGGCGAACTTTCAGGAGATGGACATCAGCAAGGAGGGAGACAGCAACGCGATACTGCTCGCCATCTCGGCGGTGCTCCAGCAGGGGAACAGCGAGGCGGAACTGTCCGAACTCATTTCCAAGATAACGCAGGATATCAAAACGGACGGCACGCTCGACAACGAGGCCCAGCGCGCCAAGATCGTCGAGGGCGGCACGGCGCTCGATCTCGCGGCGGTCCGCACCAACATCGAGGACCGCTATACCGATCTGGGGCTTACCGACCTCACCATACCGCTGTTCGAGGATTTCGTCGACAGCGACGGCGACGGGCTCATCAACCGGTTCGATTTCACCGCGGCGTTCGCGCCGGTCACGAACGCCGACCTCACCGCGATCCACACCTCCAACTCGATCACGGTGGTGCTGCCTCCCGCCATCGCCGAGGCGACCGCGACCCTCGATGCGGGCGTGCTGGTGATAAATGGTGCCGAGAGCGGCGCGACCGCTGCGGTGACGGACGGCGACACGATCGCGATACGGCTCGCCGCGCCGACGACCCACGGCGCGACGGCGACGGCGAACCTGACCGTTTCCTACGACCCCTACGAGGTTGCGGGCGCCTTCTTGGTAACGGCGAAGAGCGACAAATACTTCGCGCTCGAATTCACCGCGGTCACCGATGGCGAACTGGGACAGGAATATACCTCCAACGAGCAGACGATAACGCTTCCCGCCACGATAGCCGATGCCGTCGCGACGCTCGACAACGGCGCGATCATCGTCAACGGCGTCGACAAGGGCGTTTCGACGACCGTTGTGAACGGCGACACGGTGGCGGTGCGACTTGCATCGAGCGTCTATGAAACGGCAACTGTCGGTACTCTTGAGATCGACTATCTCGGCAATGTCGTGAGCGGCGCATTCTCCGTGTCGGTCCCGCGACTGATCTGCGACGCCGACACTTGTGAAGATCTGCTGACCGGGCTTGTCTGGATGAAGGATTACACCGGTTCGTTCGATCAGGATTACTGGAAGGGGGCGCGCGATCACTGTCTGAAACTCGAACTGGGCGGCAAGAGCGACTGGCGGCTTCCCAAGGTGTGGGAGTTCCGCACCATCGTCCGCGGCTGTCCCGGTGCCGCCGAGACGGGCGGCTCGTGCGGTGTGACCGAAAATTGTCTTGACGCCGACTGCGCCGACACCGGGAATTGTTCCTGTTTCGCGGTAGAGGGGCAAGACATTGTACCCGGCAATACGCTGTTCAACGAACCGGCTTACCTATGGGAAGGAGGCACTCCCATGAACGGCGGTTTCTGGACCGGCTCGGTCGTCGGCGACGATCCCACGAAGGCGTGGGCGGCCACACCCGCCAACGGCCCCGACTTCAAAGCGAGATCGAAAACCGATGCCTACACCAGAGCGCGCTGTGTCCGGAGCGACACCGATGTGGACGAGGAGTTCAGCGAGATATACACCGACCCGGTCACCGGTCTCCAATGGACCAAGCAGGCCACAGCCAACAACCCGAGCCCTGAAACTTACTGCAACGATCTTGTGCTTGAGGGAAAAAACGATTGGCGTCTCCCGACGATAACCGAACTCAGGAGCATCGTCAGCGGATGCGCGAGTCTTGAACCGGGTGGTTCGTGCGGCTCCTACCACGACTGCGCGACCGCCGGAACCTGCACTCAGACCGATTATGCTTTTTGCCATTGCACCGAACCGATCGTCGGGGAGTGTTTCATGAATACGGAACTCGCCAGTTCCGGTGAAATGCCCTCCTCCACCGTATCGCCGGAAAGCCAGAGATTCACCATCGAACTGTGCGGCAGCGGCGGAAGGATCCGCTTCGGTCCCCTGATGGGCGATTTCGCGATCCGCTGCGTCCGCAACTGACCGCCGTCCCGAAAATTTGCCTCCTCTCTCTTTTCCCGCTACACTTCCCCCATGAACGGTCGTCTTTGTGTAGCTCTTCTGTGCATACTCATAACCGGAGGCACCATGCCTGCGAACGATAAAGCGCCGGCCGCCGCGCCGGCAAAGGTCTACTTCACCCGCGATCTTTCCCCGGCAGGTCTCATGAAGGTCTTCGAGAAGGTGCACCCTGCCGTCACCGGTACCCGCATCGGGCTCAAGGTCCATTTCGGCGAGGAGGGCAACGCCTACTACATCAAACCGGCGCTCATGAAGGATCTCGCCCTTTCACTCAAGGCGACCTTCGTCGAGACCAATGTCCTGTATGTCGGCAAACGGCGCTACACCGACAGCCACATCGCGCTGGCGAAAGAACACGGCTTCACCTACGCCCCCATCGACATCCTCGACAGCGAGAGCACCATCGAATACCCGGCCAAAGGACTCAAGCACATCAAGAAAGCGATCGTCGGCTCCCACATGGCGAACTACGACACCATCGTCGTCCTCTCGCACTTCAAGGGGCACATGGGGGCCGGGTTCGGCGGCGCGATAAAGAATGTCGGGATGGGACTCGGCGCCATCGCGGGGAAGATGGCGATGCATGCTTCGACCATACCGACCGTCAAGGCATCCAAATGCATCAAATGCGGCGTTTGCGTCCCGCAATGCCCCGGCAAGGCGATCACGATAGAGCCCAAGGTGGTCATCGACCCCGAGAAATGCATCGGCTGCGCCAAGTGCATCGGCCTCTGTCCGACGCGCGTCTACGGCGTCCCGTGGGGCTCGACCGACACCCCCGCCTTCATGGAGAAACTGGTCGAGTACGCGAAGATCATCAGCGACAACAAGCACATGGTCTACATCAATGTGCTCGCAAACATCTCGCCCGACTGCGACTGCATGGCGGGGGCCGGAAAACCCTTCGTGAAGGACATCGGCATACTCGTATCGACCGACATGCTCGCCATCGACGCCGCCTCGTTCGCTCTGGTCAACGAGGCGACCCACATCAAGGACGCCTTCGCCAAGCATTCGGGCGTTTCGGGGAAACCGCAACTTGAGTACGGCGAGAGGATCGGTCTGGGCACGACCCGCTACGAACTCATCGATCTGGACAAGAAGTGACGGAGACAAGGATCCGGAGGGGGCACCTCTAAAGGGCCTGTTGTCCAGAAGGATCATGCGAGGACCTAACAGATGATCATGAAGACAGAAAAAATTAGAGAGATCGTTATTCCTGTATCCCGGTGCCGGGGGTGGTCTCGTCGGCAAGCCATTCGAAGTTGTCGAGCAGTATCGTCGAATCCCACGAGTGGTCGGGGCCGTAGGAAACGGTCCCCTGTTCGAAGACCGCGAACCGCAGGGTGATCTCCTCGCCCGGGACGACATTTCCCTGCGTCACCAGCCATCCGGTGCAACCGCACCCGCCAAAGTTGTCGAAGCCGGTCCCGGCCAGTTCGGCGTCACCGGTGCAGAAGCCCCAGTTGTTGTTATCCTCGCTGCAGATGGTGAACAGGCCCGCCGGCGCAAGATCGACACCGACCGGATTGCCGAGCACATCCTTCGCGAGGTTCTTGTCGTAGGGATTGAGGTGCTCCGAGTCCGGGTGGACCTGATTAAAGGTCGAATCGAGAAGTGCGATGAAGAAATCGTTGTAGTTGGAGGCGCTGCAGACGGTGTCGGGATACTCGACCGAGCAGAAATAGGTGTTGATGCGGAAAGCGCCCGCGTTGGGCGGTACCTTGAGCCGCACGGTCAGCATGATCGGGTCCTGCACGACCGGCAGGGGTTTCCCGGCGCAGGAATTCTGCGTGGTCGGGTCGGGCGCCGCCCCGCCGCACGAGGGCGCTTTGGGTGCGGTGCAGTCGGGCTGGAAGTTGATCCAGTCCTCCGGCACGGTGCTCGCCGTCTTCATGTCGCCCGCTGCGAGCGTCGCCACCGATGCGTCCTTGGTCGGGCCGTTCCACGGGCCGGTGGAGAGGATGGCGATATTGTCCCCCTGTTTCTTCTCGAGCACACTGCCGAACTTAGGATTCACCGCGTAGGTCTGATAGTTCGCATCAAAATAGGGGAAAGGAAGGCTCAGGCGGTTGTATTTCGGACAAGTGAAAAGACCGCCCGAATCACAGATGTATTCGGTCGCCTGCGGCCCCGCGAGTCCGAGCGTCGCCGAAAGGAGCCACGGTTCGCAAAAACCGGCCGCCTTGGCGAGCGACAGGGCGCTCGACGCCACATCCTGACTGACCGTCACGCCGGTGTCGCAGGTGTCATTCTTCTCGTCGATCTCGTCGTCGCAGTCGTCGTCTATGCCGTTGATCACCTCATAGGCGCCGGGGTGAACGGCAGCCGGTAGTGGGCAGTCGCCCGGCGCATCACAGCAGTCCCCGAGACAGTAGGTATAGCCGTCGCCGTCCATGTCGCTGCCGTCATCGGTGGTGCCGTTACAGTCCTCGTCGATGCCGTTATTGCATATCTCGTAGAGCGGGCGGACTTCCCCGCTGCACCCGCTCCAGGTCCCGTTCTCCTTGCAGGTGCGGCTCCCCGCCTTGCACGGGCCGACATTTTCGGTACCCGCCGGACCGGTATAGGAGCACGGTTCGGTCGAGCCGGGGGAGCAGTCGAGCCCCGCGTAGTCGGCGTCGGGCAGGGGGCCGTCGCCGTCGGGATCTTCGACTTCGCTCAGGTCAGGTTGAGGCTGGTCGTCGTCGAGTATGCCGGTGTTCTCGTCGGTGTCGCCGGCTTGGTCGAGATCGACGCCCGACCGTACGCGGCATTCCTGATGGACCGGATCGCAGAAGTAGATCGTCGTGTCGCCACAATCGGCATCTATCGTACATTTGTCAATGCCGTCCTCGGGCTGAGTACAGGCCGCGAAGACCAAGAGCGCGGCGATAACGGACAGGAACATGGCTTTCATGGGGAACCTCCGTTCCTTCGTGGCGGACACTACGACTGTGCAATTGTACAATGCGCACGCGACAAGTCAACCCCGTTTTTTGGTAGTAGGGTCAGAGCCTTGTTATTACGGTTGCCCTGAGGTCCCCTCAACAGGAACTGTCGGGCGGCATGAGGAAGCGCGGCGCGTTGGCCCGGGCGATGGTGCTCGACCCCGAGATCTTCTTCTTCGACGAACCCTGCTTCAAGATGCCCCAGATGGGCTAGATCACCATCAGGGCACAGCCGCCCGAGCCACCTGAGCGCGGAGCGGTCCCGGTGTCGGGAACGACGACGCTATCGGGGTTCTCTTCGGTATCGGCGACCGCCGTCTCGTCGGTGACCGGCTCCCCGTCCGGCGTCACGGGATCGGTATCGGCGACCGGCGGCTGGCACGGCGTGGTGTCGAAATAGGTGCAGTCATCCTTGCAGGGAGCGTCGGTCCCTTCGGCGTAGTTACCGAGCGTCGAGCAGTCGGTCGCGTTGCCGTCGCAGAATTCGTTCCCTTCCTTCTTGCCGTCACCGCAGACGGTCTCCTCGCACCCCGAGTCGTCCCAGCCGTCGCAGGTGTCGTTGCACGGCGCCAGCGTCCCCGATTTGTACTGGCCGAGCGAGGCGCAATCTATCGTGTTGGAATCGCATATCTCGGGCGACTTTACCTTCTCGTCGCCGCACACCGGCGGCTTTTCCTGACAGACGGTGAGGTCGTAGCCCCAGCACCCTTCGTGGCAGGGCGCCATGACGCCCGGCACATACTCCTCGCCCAGCGTGGCGCAGTCGATCTCGTCGCCCGGGCCGCACTCGTCATCCTCGTCGCCGCAGACGAGCGTCTCGATAAGTCCGTGGCCGGTGAATTCCTCCACCGCCGCGTTTATCCAGTCGCGGTAGGGCAGGACATAGGTGTAGTAGTTGCCGTAGGTCGGGTAGCAGGTCTGCCCGCCGAACGAGGTGATGCCCGACACCACATAGGCCTCGTTCTGGGTCGTGAGGAACGGCCCGCCCGAATCGCCCTGACAACTGCCCGACGGGTTGCCGATCTCGAGGATGTTCTTTCCGTACGGTTTAAGCTTGAGTATCTTCGAGTCGCCCATGCGGTGGATGCCCGAATCGAACGCGTCGCTCGCGGTGATGCCGTAGCCGACGATCTTTCCCTCGTCCCCGACCGCCTCGGCCGGGTCGTTGCGGATGCCGTAAGGAGCAAGGTGGTATATCTTGCGGTCGAGATGGATGACCGCCATGTCGACATTCTCACCCCACGAAGAGATGTTGCCGGTCCATGTCTCATGTTTCTTGATGGCCTGCGCGTTGGCGAGTATCTCTCCGGCGAACATGTTGGCGCCGTTGCGGACGACGACCTTGTCGGGATTCGCCACCCCGTCGAGCACCAACTGGTAGTTCTCCCTGAGATACACACAATGCCCCGCCGTGAGCAGTACCTCGGGGTCAATAAGCGTCGCGGTGCAGGCGCCCTGTCCGGTCACGCCCCCCTGCGTCACCGTCATCACGAGACCGACGACCCCGCGGAACTGCGTGTAGCCGGTCTCGGTACCGTTCGTTATCATCGGCACCTTTTCGCCGAGCGATAAGACCGGGATACCCCGCTCCATCAGCCACTGTTCGATCTCGTTGAGCCCGTTGACACCCGGCTGTTCGAAAGCGCCGAGCATCGTCGAGAAAAGAAAGAACATCATTGCCATCATCGTCCGTACCATGTCAACCTCCATGACCGTATTGCGGCATTCTACCTCTGATTAGGAGAAGAAGCAAGTGCGGGTCCGGCAGTTTTTCGTTAGTTCTTACGGATGGTTGGATCTACCAGAGTCGGACGAGGCCGCACCCGCCGGAGGTATCGTCGGCGGGCGCGGTATCGTCGCTTGCGGGGGAGTCGTCGGTCGTATCATCGGTGTCGGGCACCTCTTCGGCAACGGCGTGGTCGTAGAGGGTGAGCGACGGATCGCCGAAATAGTTGAGCATCAGTTTGTGGTCAATGACGCGGAAGACCGTTTCATCGCCCAGTTCGTCGCGAAGGTCGGCGAAAATGCGACCCGCATAGCCGCCCTTCAGGATGCGGTCGAAGAAGAGCACCGCGGTATTGTCCTCGGCGAAGGTGCTGGTGTCGAGTGGCGCATCCTGTTCCAGCCACTTCATCGCCGAGGGGTCGGTGACGCTCGACGCGCTGATGATGCCGACCGCCGCGCCGTCGGCCATGAACCGGTGCGTTATCGATCCGGGGTCGCTCGTAAAGCCGACCAGACACGATATCGCGACGACGAACGAGGGCTGTCCCGAGGCGATGTCGGCGCCGTCGTCGGCATCGATCATGAGCGGACTGTCGACCTCGTCGTTCTCACCCAGATCGTTGCCGTTCGTATCCTCGCGCCAGACGGTCCGCGCGACGCCCGTCGGCATCCCGTGGCCGCCCCAGAGCACCATGCCGTAGCCCTTCTTCCACTCCGCCTTGAGGTTCTCCTGCGTCAGCGCCAACTCGTGTTCGAACCGGCTCGGATAGTGCCCCTCGGCCTCGTAGAGCCGCGTGTAGGTGACGCCGCTGTGCGACGGCAGAATGTTGTGGATGAACCATTCGGCCGTCTCGGCCGTCTCCTTATTCTCGTGCATCGTCTGGAAGACCTTGTAGCCGTCGAACCAGATGAACGAGAGCGGGAAGAGCATCTTCTTCCGGTAGGCGGTCGCCTCCTCCGCCATCCGCATATAGCCGACGATATGCGACAGGAGCGTGTCGAGTTCGTCCAGATCGCCGAAATAGACCGGGATGCGGCCAATAGCGAGTTCCGATCCGAAGTCGATGCCGCCTTCGCCCATGTCGACCGGCAACTGCGCGAGTATGCCGTCCTCGTTGAGGTCCCACGACCCCGAGAGGTCGCCGTAATAGAGATCGGTCGGTATCTTCACGCAGGAATAGCCGGTGTCGCCACACGGGTCGGAGACGCCGTCGCCCAGCGGCTGGCCGAGCACCATCGGCACATCGCCCAGTTTCGGCGACGGATCGCCGAGGAAGAGCGCGAAATCGTACCCGGCGCGGTTGGCCACGAGCCATTCCCGTATCTTCGCGGCGCGCGCCGGACCTTTTTCATCCGCCCCGCCGTAGTCGCTCTCGGTGACCACGCGGACGGTGAAGCCGCGCTTCTCCTTCTCGGCGATGAGGTCGCCGAGCACCGCCGAACCGTTCTTGATGTGGTCGGTCGTCACGATGAGGAGTCCCTTCCCGCCGTCGACCGCCGCGAGCGGCAACGCCACCAAAAGCACCGCGAGCAACATGATCATCCGTTTCATGGCGCCCTCCCTCACGGTTCGACCGCGTCGAAGGCGGAGCACTCGATCACGGTCGTGTAGTTCTCGTTGCAGCCGCAGAGTTTATCGGGGCTGTCGACCTCGAAGACCTGCATCATATAGGTTTCGTCGGTCGTCAGCGTGATATTGGCCGCCGACTGGATCTCCTCCCCCACCGCGAACGAGGTGTTGCCGCCGATGCAGTAGAGTACCGCCGAGGTGGCCGGGAGCGGCGCGAGCACCGCTGTCGGGCAGACCTTCTGGTAGGTGACGCTGTTGACCTGCTTCTCTTCAACAGAAAAGAGCTGAACGAACGCCTTCTCGCCGTCGCCGATCCCCGCGAAGAGGCACGAGGCGTCACCCTTTTCCTTCGCGTCGAGCAGCATCTGCTTATCGACGATAGCGGCGAAGTAGTTATATTTGTAATGGTTCTGCCCGCCGACCTCCTCGATCCCGCCGAGCGATTCGACCGACACCAGTTCCTGTCCCGTCGTCCCGAGCGAGGTGGAACCGATGGCGATATAGTCGCTCGCCTCGACCGCCTCTCCCGCGACCTTCACGGTGAAGGTGCCGAAACCGGCGGTGTTCTGCTGAATCCCCGCTTCGTTGATGACCCCCTTGAAGGTGTAGGTCGCGCTCGTGTCACCCGCCCCGTCGAGGAAGTCCTCCGGCAGGTCGCAGTCGAGTTTCGACACATCCTTCACCAGTTCATCCTCGTACTGCTCCTTGGTGATGGTCGCGTCGTTGAGTTTGAAGGTGCACCACTGCCCCTCGTATTCTTCGTAGCCGGTGAGTTTTGTCGGATCGAAGTCGGCGGTCAGCGCGATGTTGCCCCACGCGAGCAGGTTCTCGCCCGGCGTGAAGTCGGTGTTGTTCGCGAAGTTCACGAACAGCCGCGACTCCTCCGGCTTGTCGAGCACCGCGATCATACAGCGGCGCCACACGATGCTGTTGTCGGCGCGGTTCAGATAGGTGGTGTGGAGCAGATTCGTCCGCGCCTCAAGCGCCTCGGCGGTCGCCTCGGGCGTTTTGTCTTTTTTGATCCCTCCAAGTTTCGTCACCGGCATCCCGACTATGATCGTGTAGTAGAGGACATAACTCCCCTCCTGCTTGAGATCACCGTGCGCGCCGAAGATGATATGTTCGGTCCCGGCCAGTTCGCCGTACTGTTCCTCGTCGTCGGGATAGATGAGCCGATAGGCGGTGGGATAGTCGTTCATCGTGATGGCGATATCGCCGAGTTCGAGCGTCAGGTCCATCACCCCTTTCGTGTCGGTCTGCGCAAGAACATCTTCATAGGAATTTATGAGTCCCTTGAATTCGAACAGCACCGTGCGTTCGGGTGTGTTGAAATCGTCGCCCGGCTTGGTCGGCGTCGCCGTGTCGGCATCGGGCGCCACCGTATCGGTATCGGTCACCGCCTCACCGTCATCCGGGGTTGTCTCATCGGTCCCAGCGGCCGGATCGTCGCCGCATCCGCTACAGAACAGGAGCGCCGCCAGCGCCCCGATCATCATGCCATGCTTTCTTTTCATCGTCGCCTCCATCACGCGGTCAAAAAAACAAACTAACCGAACGGTCGGTCAGTTATACGCAATAGGCGTGCGAAACTTTTTTGTTTTATGAATTCAGATAGTTGTAAAAGACGCAAAAACTTTACATCAGCAACCATCGTGGCATACTAGCGGACGGTGGACCGAACGATGACGAAAAAAGCAGTCGCGACAGCGCGGCCCGACGGCCGTAAAGAGAAAGGACGCAAGATACGCGAACAGATCCTTGTCGCCGCCTTGGAACTGGCCGGCGAACAGGGCTCCGCCGCCCTCACGGCGCGCAATCTCGCCGAACGGGTCGGCATATCGAAGGCGAATCTCTACCATCATTTCAAGAATATGGCGGAGATACGGACCGCCGCGGCCATCCACTTTCTCGACATACTCAAGCCCACCTCCTTCGAAGAACCCTATACCGATCCGCATCTTTTTCTTTCTGATCTCATCGCGGGGGTCGCCGACTTCCTCCGGTCCAACAAGAAACTGAACGCGGGCTACGGCATCATCTTCTCCAACGAGGCGCGTGTCGATCCCGGCTTTCTGCGGACCATCGAAAAGAAGGTGATGGGGCGGAAGTCCTTCGTGCGCGAAAAGATCAGAGCGATGATGGGGCTGCCGGCGGACGACCCGGAGATAGAACGGATACTGCTTGCGCTCGACATCATGCGCGAAGGGGTCATCGTCTATATCGCCGACACCAGCATGGAGACGGCGCGCTGCCGGGAGGTGTGGAACACGACGGTCGACATCCTACTGGAACGACTTGAGAAAATAAAAATATAACGCGACCGCTTCTTTGCCCCATTCGCTTGCTTTTTCATACGACATGGCTATTATTGGAGCGTCCGAGGGAGGAATCGGTGTTCGTGCGCCATCTTATCGCCATCTTCACATTGCTGGTACCCTTTTGTCTGCTTGCGCTGAACCCCGACCGTCCGATAAACCACTACATCCATGAATCGTGGATAGACAAGGACGGTCTGCCGGTCAACACCATCACCGCTATAACCCAGACCCCCGACGGCTACCTGTGGCTCGGCACCGAGGAGGGGCTCGTCCGGTTCGACGGCATCCGCTTCGTCACCTACACCGAGGAGAACACCCCCGCCTTCGCCTCGCGTCACATCATGAGTCTGCTCGTCGATCATCGCGGCACGCTGTGGATCGGCACCTACAACGGACTCGTCCGCCATGAAGCGGGCCGCTTCTCGCGGCTGGAGGGGGCGCCGCTCCCGACGGCGGTGTTCGGCCTCGCCGGCGACCGGCGCGGCGTGTTGTGGATCGCGGCCGCCAACGGGCTCTTCTCCCTCAAGGATGAGGTCGTGACCCGCTACGGCGTCGACGACGGGTTCCCGAGCGACGAGATGTGGTCGCTCGCGATCGACCGCGAACAGGCGGTCTGGGTCTCCTCGGGACGGATCAACCTCTGCCGATTCACGCCCGATGCGAAACCCACCTGTTTCGCCTACCCCGATCTCATCACCAAGGTCTACCTCGACCGGCGGCACCGACTCTGGATAGGCACCTACGCCGGGAGTCGCCTGCATCAGGACACCGGGCCGGTCGTCCAGTACCTCTCTCCCGGCGTCCCACTGTACGCCGAGGTGATGCACGAGGACCGCGACGGCAACCTCTGGATCGGCTCCCGCGAACAGGAACTGGTCAAAAAATCTCCGCGCGACCGCATATTCCACAACGATGTGCTCCACGACCCCATCGGGCCGATCAAGGCGATATTCGAGGACCGCGAACGGAACCTCTGGGTCGGCACCGGCGGCAACGGCCTGCACCGCTTCTCCGACAGCCGCATCGCCGTCTACGGCCAACGGAGCGGGCTCAGCACCGACATCGTCCTGCCGGTGCAGCGCACCTCCTCGGGCGTCGTGTTCGGCACCTACGACGGCAAACTGTACCGCCTGAGCGAGAACGAACTCGAACCGGTGCCGCTCACCGGCGTCCCGCCGATCATGCTCGCGCTCACGATCATCGAGGATCGCACCGGCCTCCTGTGGGTCGGCTCGCGCGGCCAGGGGCTGATACAGGTGCCACGGCAGGGACCGGCGCGCGAATTCAAGGTGCCCTCGGAGGTCCGGTCGGTCGCGGCGCTCTACGAGGACCGGAGCGGCGCGATATGGATGGCGCTCCGCGGCGACGCACTCCTGCGCTGGGACGGCGAACGGTTCGAACGGTTCGACGACCCGAAGGATTTCTTCGCCAATGTCCACACCATCCGTGAGTCGCCGGGCGGCGATCTGTGGCTCGCGAGCGGCGCGGCCGGTCTCGCGATGCGGCGCGGCGACACCTTCATCTTCGGCGAATCGCTTTTCCGGGACGCGCTTCCCTCGCGCGCCATCCAGACCCTGCACCCCGACAGCCGCGGACTTTTGTGGATATCGACCAACGGGAGCGGCCTGTTCATCTGGAACGGCGAACGGATCACGCCGGTCAAGGTGCCTGAGGGGATGTCGGTGAGTCTGGTATACAACATCATCGAGGACCATATCGCCAACCTCTGGATGAGCACCAACCGCGGCATACTGCGGCTCGAACGGAGCGAGGTCGATCTCTACCTGCGCGGCAGCATACCGCACCTTTCGCCGCTCGTGTTCACCACCTCACACGGGCTCAAGAGCGCCGAATGCGTCGGCGGCGTCCAGCAGACGGCCGATCGCGGGAGCGACGGAAAACTCTATTTCGCGACGGTCAAGGGGCTCGCGGTCATCGACCCCGACAATCTGCCGACCAACATCATCCGGCCGCCGGTCCGCATCGAGCAGGTGGTGGTCGACAACCGGCCGCTCTCGCCCGCCGAGTTGGAGGCGCCCGATCTCGAAAAAGGGATAGCGCGCCTCGAGGTGCACTATACCGCGCTCAGTTTCATCAATCCGAGTTATATCACCTTCAAGTACAAACTGGAGGGGTTCGACCCCTTCTGGGTATCGGTAGGGAACAACCGCGCCGCCTACTACACGAACCTGAAGCCGGGCGAATACACCTTCCGCGTCATCGCCGCGAACAGCGACGGCATCTGGAACGAGGAGGGAGCATCGTTCTCCTTCCGCATCCGGCCGCTGTTCTACCAGACCGTATGGTTCTACTTTTTCCTCACCGGGTCGGTGCTACTCTGCGGCTATCTGATATTCCTGCTCCGCGTCCGGACGATACGGGCCCAGAACCGGCGGCTCTCGTCGCTCGTCGAGGAAAAGACGCGCGACCTTACCAGCATCAACGAGCGGCTCCGCGAGATGTCGCTCATCGACCCGCTCACCGGGTTGCGGAACCGCCGCTACTTCAGCGACATCCTCAAGGCGGAGGCGGCGAGTTACCTGCGGGCCCGGGCGCGCGTCGCGAGCGGGCTCGACCAGCGCAACATCGATCAGGACAAGGTGTGGGGCGTGTTCCTCGCCGACGCCGATTATTTCAAGCAGGTGAACGACCGGTTCGGACACGATTCGGGCGATCTGATACTGACCCAGCTGGCGACGCTCTTCCGCAACGCCGTGCGCGCCGACGATGTCGTCATCCGCTGGGGTGGCGAGGAGTTCCTCGTCGTGCTCCGGAACAGCGTCCCCGACTATCTCCCCGCGTTCGCCGAAAAACTGCGGACGCTCGTGCAGAACTCGTTCCTGCGGACCGCCGGCGGCGATCTCATCCGCAAGACCGTTTCCATCGGCTTCGTTCCGCTTCCCTTCTACCGCGCCGACCCTGAGCGGATAACGATCGAACAGGCCGTTTCCATCGCCGATCTCGGGCTCTATTACGCCAAGCAGAACGGGCGCAACCGCTCCGTTCACATCGAGGCGGGCGGTCGCATCGCCGACACCGCGCCCGAAGAGATGCAGAAGATGCTCGCCGACCTCGACGCGTCGGTCAGGAACGGGTTCTTCTCCATCGCGGAAAAATAACGGCCCGGACGGACCTTCGCGACCTTTTCTTTTCGACGACCGCCGTCGTTTCGCCGTCAAGGAACCGCACCGCGAAGGGATGGTCGCCATCGAGCGCGGCGAGCCGACCGACGGCGGCGCCTCCCTGCCGGATAAGCGCATAGCCCTGCTCAAGCGGTCGGAGCGGACTGCGCGTCTCCACGCGAAGCACCGCGTCGGCGAGCCGCCGCTCGGCATCGCGGTGGATGCCCCGGAGTTCCGCCGCCAGAGCGGTCGACACACCGAGGAGCCGCAGGCGCAGACGCTGGAGCCATTCGGCGGGACGCGGTATCTGCAACAACAGGCGGTCGAGCCGCATCTGCCGGTCGCGCAGGAGCGCCCGGACCTGTTCGCCCATCCACGCGGCGCGACCCGTCGCCTCCGCGAGAAGATCGACCGCGGGTCGGGTCACCAGTTCGGCCGCGGCCGAAGGGGTGGACACCGCATGACTCGCGACGAGATCGAGTATCGTCCGGTCGGTCTCATGGCCGACCGCCGCGACGACCGGCACGCGGCACGACGCCACGGCGAGCGCCAGCCGTTCCCCGTTGAAGGCGCGGAGGTCCTCCTTCGCGCCGCCGCCGCGCCCGACGATGATCGCCTCGATGCCGGGAACGGCCTGTAACGCCTCGACGCCGCGCGCCAGCATCTCCTCGGCCTGATCCCCCTGCACGAGCGCCGGGTAAAGCGTTATCTTGAGCCGCGGATAACGGTCGCGACCGACCCGGATGATGTCGCGGATAGCGGCGCCGCCCGCCGCGGTCACGACGCCGATATGCTCGACAAGCGGCGGCAACTCCTTCTTGCGCGCCGGGTCGAACAGCCCCTGTTTTTGCAATTTGTCCTTCAGTCTCTGTATCCGTAGCGCCTCGGTCCCCTCGCCCGCCGGCAGGAAGAAACTCACGATGAGGGTGATATCGGCGCGCGCCTCGTACAGCGAGACGCGACCCCAGACGAGATAGGCGGCGTCCTCGACGAGCGCCCGGTCACCTGCTTTCTGCCCCTTGAACAGCGCGCAGCGGACCTGCGCCGTTTCGTCCTTGAGCGTGAAGTAGGTGTGTCCCGAGAGGGAGGTGTGCAGGTTGCTCACCTCGCCGCGCAGTATCACGACGCCGAAATTCGACTCGACGACCCCCTTGAGGGCACGCACCAGTTCGGAGACCGAGAGGATACGGTCGTCCATGGGCGGTCAGTGTATCCGTTTTTTCGCCATGTTCCGGATGATCGGCGAGATGTTCTTGCTTTCGGCTATCTTCTTGAGATCGGCGCGGCGGATGACATCGAGGAACAGCATGCCGGTCTTTATGGGCGTCTTGGGGTTCGTCACGAGCGCGACCTTCACCATGTAGTTCTTGCAGAGATTGCGGCTGCCGGCGATGTATTCGACCACATCCTGCATGGTGGCCGGGTTCCCCGCGAGCGCGGCGATCTCTCCCGGCGTGATGCCGCCGTTGCTGAGCACCGCCATCGCCACCATGCGGCGGGGATCCTTGATGAGCAGTTTCCGCGCCTCCATGTTGCCGACGGTGGCGAGTTTCATCCGTTGCGGCATCGTCAGTTTGTCTATGATCTCCGCTATGTTCCTGCGGTGGTCCGCTATCTCTTCCTTCGACATCCCGGCGAAGGGATCCTCGACGAGCAGGAAGTCAGGCACCTCGAGGTCGATCGAATCGAGGTCGACGACCTCGTCATCCTCGGTCACCACCCCCTGACCGGTGTCGAACAGGGCGCCCGAGATATTTATCTCCTGCCCCTCATCGACCGCCGCGACGGCATCCTCCCGCGACGGTTCGGCAACCTCCTCGAAGGAGTCGAGCCCCTTGATGAGCAGGCGATCGCCCTCCGGGGCGTCCGGCGCCGACGGCCCGGCCGGTGCGGGCCCCCCCGCCGCGGGCGCGGATGGCGCGGGCTTGCCCGCCGCCGTTTTAACGAAGGCGGGCGGCTCGGGTGGGCGAGGTTCCTCATCCGATGGAGCGACGAATTCCTTGAGTTCCTTGGGGGTCACCCAGCCGAGTTGCTCGCGATAGGCGGCGGTGAGCGCGGGGCTGAAACTCTTCAGGAACGCGAGCACCGCCTCGCGGTCGGGGTGAGAGAGCAGGACGAACGCGCGGTTGACGATGAGCGCCCGCCACAGTTCCTCGTTCGGTGACAGCCATCGTTCCTTTATCACCGGCCAGGTCAGTCGCTTGGAGCTCACGAGCGCGGCGATGAGTTGCGGATTGGGATCGGCGACACAGAGCCGCGCGAGCGTCCGGACGGTGGCCCGCGACATGTCGGGGCGGACCCGCTTGATCAGGACGGCGTGGTCCAGCGCCTTCAGTTTCTCGAAGGCGAGCGAGCGGACCTCGTCATTCTCATCGTCGGAAAAGGCGATGACCGCGCTCACATAGTCGTCGCGGGTGAGCGGAAGGAATTGGTCGAGTATCGCCTTTTTCTGAACGGGATCCTGCGCCCGGCGCCACATATCGTTCTCCTAGTTCATCGACGCGATGAGATCGAGCCCGTACAGCGTGAGGTCACGGTCGTACTCCTCGATGCGGCGCGACACCGCCGCAAGCCCGCCGGCCAGCCCGCCGGTCGCGATGACGCGCGGCGTGAAGTCGAGTTCGGCCGCCATCTCCTCTATGACGCGATCCACCATGCCGGCGAACCCGTAATAGACGCCGCTCTGGATGCCGCCCGCGGTGCTGCGTCCGACGGCCCGCTCGGGCCGGTCGAGATGGACGCGCGGCAGTTTGGCGGTGCGCGCGGCGAGCGCCTCGATGGAAACGAGCATCCCGGGCATGATGGCGCCGCCCAGATAGCGATGGTCGGGAGATACCGCATCTATCGTTATCGCGGTGCCCGAATCGACGACGAGCGCTCCGCCGGGGTGGCGGGCGATGGCGGCGGCCGCGTTGACGATACGGTCGGCGCCGACCTCCTGCGGGCTGTCCACCGCGACCGTTATCCCGGTCCGCGTCGCGGCGTCCACGAACAGCGCCTCACGGGAGAGATATTCGCGCGAGAACCGTTCCCAACTGTGGTCCCACGCCGGGACGACCGAACTGACGATGACCTTCTCGACCTTCTCCCGCGGGATGCCGGCGAGCGTCAGGAGCGGGTGGAATTTCGCCGTGAGATCGTCGAAGGTGGCGTGGCGGTCGGTCTCGACGCGCCAGCGCGCCGTTATCTTACCGTGGTCGGTGATGCCGACGACGGTGTTGGTGTTGCCGATATCGACGCAGAAGAACATGGGGCCCCTCGTCAGTTGGCGGTCAGGCCCCACTATAACGCGGGAAGGGGAAAAGGCAAGAAACCGGCGTGAATCCTTGACACGAGCGCCGTTCCTGACGATAACGCCTTCCGGTCAACCGGAGGTACAGGGATGCAAAAGGACCGGTCGCAGACGAGGACCGTCACGGTCACGGTCGACGCACAGGACCCGTCGGGCGCGGGGGCTATCCACGCCTTCGGCAAGAAGATACTGGTCACCGGCATCATCGCCGGCGAGCGGGTCGCGCTCCACATCAAGGATCCGCGCGAGATATACCCCGAGGCGGAGATACGGCGCATCGTCGCGCGGTCACCGCACCGCGTCGATCCGCGCTGTCCCGTCTTCGGCCGTTGCGGCGGCTGCACGCTCCAGATGCTCGCCTACCCCGAGCAGTTGAAATGGAAACGGCGCGTCGTGAAGGAGGCGATCGGCAAGATGCTCGAGGACCGGTCGGTGCTCGTCCGGCCGACGATCGGGATGAAGGACCCGTGGCTCTACCGCAACAAGGTGCAGTACCCGGTCGGTCGCGACGGCAGGTTCCCCATCATCGGATTCTACGCGCCGGTCAGTTATCGTATCGTCACCAACCGCGGCTGTCCCATCCAGCATCCCGAGGCCGACCTGCTGAAGGAGACCCTGCTCGCCCATCTCAAGGAACATCGCATCGAGCCGTACGACGAGCGGACCGGCGACGGCCTCGTCCGGACGCTCATGACCCGCAAGGGCTTCGCGACGGGACAGGTCGTCTGCATCCTCGTGCTGAACGGCAGGACGCTCCCGGCGATGGAGGACTTCGTCGCCGCGGCCCGTGCGGCGGTCCCCGCGCTCACCGGCGTGGTCGTCAATGTCAACACGAAGAAGGGGCGCGTCATACTCGGCCGCGAGAACCGCGTCGTCTGGGGTTCCGGCACGCTGACCGACACCCTGCTCGGCCATACCTTCGAGATATCGCCCAACTCGTTCTATCAGGTCAACCACGCGCAGGCCGAGGCGCTGTACCGGGCCGCGCTCGAACTGGCCGCGATAGAAAAGAAGGATGTGGTGTTCGACCTTTACGCCGGGGCGGGGACCATCACGATACCGGCCGCCGCTCTCGCCAAGGAGGCGTGGGGGGTGGAACTGTCGCCCGAGGCGGTCGCCGACGCGGAACGCAACGCGAAACGCAACGGGATGGAGAACGCGCGGTTCGTCGCCGGCGATGTGATACGGGAGACCTCGCGGCTCCTCGACAAAAAGGTGCGGCCCGACATCGTCATACTCGACCCGCCGCGCGCCGGGTGCGACAAGCCGCTCCTCCTCATGCTCGCCGCGGCGCGGCCCAAACGGATCGTCTATGTCTCCTGCGACCCGCGGACGCTCGCCCGTGATCTCGGCATCCTCGAACTGCACGGGTACCGCGTCGCCGAGGTGCAACCGGTCGACCTGTTCCCCCACACCGGCCACATCGAGGCGGTGGCGCTACTGGAACCGATGGGGAAGAAGGCGGCGCATAAATAATACCTCACCCGGCTTCGCCGCCCTCTCCTTGTAAATGAGAGGGCAGGAATATATTTTAACACCCTCGCCTTTTACAAGGAGAGGGGCGGGGTGAGGTTATTTGTTGGGGATGATCTTCGGGACTATTTCGCCGCCTTGAGGGCGTCGAGCGCCGCCTTATGTTTTTCCTTCAGCGCCGTCTTCTCGGCTTCCTGAGATTCCTTGAGCGCCTTCTTCTCGTCGGCGTGCCGTTTCTTCATCTCTTCCTTCTTGGTCTTCATCTCGGTCTCGGCGGCATCCTTCTCGGCCTTCTGGGCCTTTTTGAGTTCCGCCTTCTTCGCCTTGTCGGTCTCGGCCTTGCACGCTTCGTCCTGCGCCTTTTTCATCTCGTCCTTTTTGGTCTTGCACTCGGCGTCGAGCGCCGCCTTCTCTTCCTTCTGCTTCTTGTCGAGTTCGTCCTTGGCAGCCTTGTGCGCTTTCTCGAGTTCGGCCATCTCGGCCTTCTGCGCCTTCTTGAGATCGGCCGGCTTCACCGCGACCTCGGCGGCGGGAGCAACGGCGGGCGCCGGGGCGGGCTTCGCGGCGGCGGGAGCCGGGGCGACCTTGGCCGGAGCGGGGGCGGGCTTCGCGGCGGCAGGAGCCGGAGCGGTCTGCGCCGAAACGAGCGCGAACACGAACGCGACGGTCATGAGAACGATGAACTTTTTCATAGGTACCTCCCTTTCTTCGGTTATTATGGTACGGAACAATGCCGGGGCCGATACTACGCTCCCCCTTTAAAAAGGCAATTTTTTATCCGAAAGGAAAACGCACCGTTCCTTATTGGTTGAACACCGAGCGGTTGTAGTACTGGATCGCCTCGGCGATGTGCGGGGTGTCGATATGTTCGGCCCCCGCGAGGTCGGCGATGGTGCGCGAGACCTTGAGTAGTTTCGCGTAGCCACGGGTCGAGATACCCATCTTCTCTATCGCGGCTCGCAGGAGCGTCTCGGCCGCCGGGGCAAGCACGCAGAACTTCTCGATGTCGGCGGGCGCCATCCGCGCGTTCACGAGATTCGATCTGCCGCGGAACCGCTCCGCCTGCACCGTGCGGGCCCTCTCGATGCGGTCGCGCATCTTATCCGACGGTTCGCCGCCCCCTTTTTTGCGCAGGTCGTCATAGGGGACCGAGTTGACGACGACCGATATGTCGATGCGGTCCAACAGGGGCCCCGATATCTTGTGCTGATATTTCTGGATGGCGACCTGCGAGCAGGTGCAGGGATGCTTGCGGTCGAACAGGTACCCGCACGGACACGGGTTCATCGAGGCGACGAGCATGAAACTCGACGGGAACTTCACCGTCGAGGTGGCGCGCGATATCGTGATCTCGCCGTCCTCGAGCGGCTGGCGCAGGACCTCGAGCGCGTTCTTCTTGAACTCGGGGAACTCGTCGAGGAACAACACGCCGTTGTGGGAGAGCGATATCTCCCCCGGCCGCGGCGGCACCCCGCCCCCCGCGAGCGCGACATCCGACAGCGTATGGTGCGGACTGCGGAACGGCCGTTCGATGATAAGCCCCTCCTCCGCGAGCAGGCCCGCGACGCTGAATATCTTGGTGGTCTCTATCCGCTCCTCCTCTTCCAAAAGCGGCAACACCGACGGGATGCGCCGCGCGAGCATCGTCTTGCCCGACCCCGGCGACCCGATCATGAGCAGATTGTGGCCCCCCGCCGCCGCCACCTCGATGGCGCGCTTGGCCTGTTCGTGCCCCTTCACATCGGAGAAATCGGGGTGACGGCGCACGATATCCTCGCGCCGGTCGGGGACGAACAGGTACGGCTCGGCGCCGCGCAGGATCTCGAGTATCTGGTTGATATGCGACACCGCGATCACCTTGACCGCGCTGATGGCGGCCGCCTCGCTGGCGTTCTTTTCCGGGACGATGAGCCCCGTGAGCCCGTGGTCGCGCGCCGCGATGGCGAGCGGCAATATCCCCGGCACCGGCTTCACTTCGCCGTTCAGCCCCAGTTCGCCGATGAGCAGATACCCGGCGACCGGCGCCACCGAAAGATCGTGGACATGGGCCATGAGCGCCACCGCGATGGGCAGGTCGAACCCCGCCCCCTCCTTCGGAACGCTCGCGGGGGAGAGGTTTATCGTCAGCCGGTTCTGCGGGAAGTTGTGGCCGCTGTTGATGACCGCGGTGCGGACCCGTTCGCGCGACTCCTTGATGGCGGTGTCGGGAAGCCCGACGATGGTGAAGGCGGGCATGCCGCGCGCGATGTCCACCTCGACATCGATCAGGAAGCCCGATATGCCCGAAACGGCGCCGCTTTTGAGAATTGACAGCATGAGAACATCCCTCCCGGAGAATAGATCGCGGCGACTATATTAAAAGAAAAATTGATTTGCAAATATCTTATTCTCTCCTATAATGGCCCCATAACCGAGAAGGGAGGAGGAACATGAACAAATTCTTTTGGATGCTTGCGACTCTTTCGTGTCTTCTGATCGCGTGCGGCGATGACGGCGGGACACAGGACCCGATCGACAACGAACCGGTCGACGACGCCGTCGTTACCGACGACGCGGCGCAACCCGACACCGGACAGCCCGACGAGATGCTGCCCGACACCGAACCGGACGGCGACGGGCTCCTCGTACCCGATGACGACGCGCCCGACACCGCGCCGGTCTATTGCACCCTCGCGGCGAACGCCACCTTCGCCTACATCTACGACGGCAATGGCGACCTGCAGGCCCAACTTAACGCGAACCAGAGCGGCTATCTCACCTCCGCCATCTTCACCGGCAGTTTCGGCGATGCCGAAAAACCGGTCCCGCCCGCGGCGGCCGTGCAGACCATCGCCTTTTCGTACCATCTCGCGGCGTCGGGCGGCCAGCCCGCGCAGATCATCGTCACTCAGCAGAGTTTCGACGGCGCCCATGCCGTGGTCAACCCGTTCGTCCAGATGAGCCCCCCGAACGATGCGATAACCACCGGCCAGTTCTCGGTGGATGCCAGCAAGGCGGGCTCCGGCTATGTGATACTCGCCAATTCGCTGGGCGTCAGCAACTGTCTGCTCGCCTATTCGTTCGGCGGCTCGATCACGGTGACCGAGGCGACGAACACCTCGGCGGCCAGCGGCGGCTCGCTCGCCTTCGTCGGCGCCGATCTTCTATTGTACCATCCGACCGAAACGCCGGTGGGCGATATCTCCAGTAAATTAGGGGGCCTTCAGGTCTGCCCGAAGGAGTGACGGTCGCCCTGTTCCTTCATCGCGCGCCTCCGCTCTCATGGTCTATCCGTATCGCCACGCCGCCCCGTTTGTGCCCTTCCTCCACATACTTGTGCGCGGCGACGATCTCTTCGAGCGGGAAGATCTTGTCGAGCACCGGCTTTATCGCCCCCGCTTCGATCAGCGTGGTCAGGCCGTCCACCCGCTGTGAATCGAGTTGCAGAGCGCCGTCGTCGATAGAGACATATTTCCCGTTCGCGGTCAGCGCCTTTTTGCACGCCTCTTTGAGTTTCGATGTTTTCGCCTTGCCGACCGCATCGAGGACGAAGTCGTAACGGGGGTCGCCGTCCAATGTGTCGGTGGTGGTGTAGTCTATCACCCGGTCGGCGCCGAGCGACCGTAAGAAGTCGGCGTGTCTGCCGCTGCAGACGGCGGTCACCTCGGCCCCGAGATGTTTCCCGTACTGCACGGCGATGGTCCCCGATGTGCCCGATGCGCCGTAGATGAAGATGCGCTGGCCTTTCTGAATGTTTCCCTTTCCCATATACTGTAGCACCAACGCGCCGCCGTAGACCGCCATGGTCGCCTCTTCGAAGGAGATGTTCTTGGGTTTGCGGGAGATGCACCCGGCGGTGGAGTCGGTCTCTTTGATGCAGGTGTATTCGGCATAGGCGCCGAGGTTGAAGCCGGTCATGCCGTAGACCTCGTCACCGGGCGCGAAACGGGTTATATTCTTCCCTATCTGTTTGACGATGCCGGAGAAAACGAGGCCGATGATCGGTCTCCGGGGTTTGAGTATGCCGAGGTATATCCGCATGGGGATCCTGAACAGGAGCGGGATGTCGGAGCCTCTGATGAAGATGTCGCTGCGGGTGACGGCGGAGGCTTTGATGTTGATGAGCAGTTCGTTCTCTTTGGGGGTGGGGATGTCGATCTCGCGCAGTTCGAGTACTTCGGCGGGGCCGTACTTGGGGCAGAAGACCGCCTTCATCTTTCCTTCTTTCATGGAACGCCTCCGCAAACTTGTCCGCCAAAGCCTTGTGCGACGGAGCATGGTGCTGGGAGGGGAAGGGAAAGTCAAGAAAGGCGGGCAAGGGTTAAGCAAATGTCTCATGTCAAGGACCGACCCCGCTTATTGAGCCACCCCCTGATTCCGATTCAGCGCCTCACTTCGCCGGCAGGAAAACCAACTATATCACCGGTCCGTTACAGGCACACCCACCTGAAGATGGCTTCACATATTCGTCTTCATCAACTTCGTTTCTGGAAATTTCGTTTTGGGCATAATCCCGCCACTCTGAAGAAACAGACGGCCCAAGATCAAGGACTTTTCTAAAAGCATCCAATGCCTTTGTTCTAGCATTTGTCCCTTTTTTTACAATCATATCTCTATAAACTTGTTCTTGTCTTGAATTTAACCATGGAGGGATCGGCGCCTGCACCATTTTCTCGTATATATCAGTGTACAAAATCGCTATCCTTGTGAGCATTTCTGCTTTAACATCTAGATATTTGCTGTTTTTCATTATATGCAGATATGCTTTCTCAAGCTCGACTAAAAGTTCAGCTTTTTTTGTGAGTCTTTTAACTGTTTCGTTATTAAAATAATCCATTTCCCTCTTGATGTCGTACGGTATGTTATTGCCAGCATAATCGATGTGTTCTGGATCAAAATCTATGTTGGGGTTAATTTTCACATTCAAGTTTATTTTACCGTAGTTCAATAGTTCGAGATCATTTTCAAGTTTCGGGGGTAGTTTTATCATATCCCCCTTCCTCAAAGAATCGCTATTTTCCGCAGGTTTAATTTCTGTGGACATTGACAAAGCAACATCTATGTCCCCAACCAACTGCCTGACAATCACATCTATGACCTTGCGCATACTATCTTCTGTCCCGTCAAAATCTGCCTTGGCGGCTCTTACCGTAGCTTCTTTTGCGAGGTCTATCATCTCAACTGATATGATGAAACTACCCCCAAATTTTGTTGTCAGGACAACTAAAATGGTATCGGCGGTCAGCGCCTGCCCGAGCTGTATTCTACATGTTTGATCATAGCATTCTTTCCATGATTCTTTTTTCATTTCTTTGACTAGAACTTTCTGTTGCCGATCCTTTGAAATAAGAACATATTTGTTTGTCGAGGCAAGTGAGCTGCGAATATATTCGGCTGCGTTCTCAATCGTTTCCTTCGAAAGTTGGCCCGATTTATCTTCAATTTCCATGACCGCTACTTTGAGTTGTTTTTCCTGCGGGAAAAGACAGAAACAAAACAAAGAAAAAACCGCAAAAATGGTGAAGTGCTTCATGTTGTCCTCAAGCCGGTGTCCCATCCTTCAATTTGGCATCGATCAGTTCCCACTTGTTCAGATAACGGGAAATGTCCCAACCGTTAAAGGACTTGCGAGGTGGGAGTTCCACAGCACGGACCCTGCTGTCCTTGTGTTCTTGTCCTTTGATTCCCGGTGCCTTCAGCCACCGTTCGTGAATCTCAGAGACATTGTAAGCCATATCGCGAGAAGGGATGACATAGTATTGAAACGGTCCAGCCGATCCCGGGTGCGGAATACCGGCTAGAATCCAGAAAAATGTTGGCCCAGAGTCTCGTTCCGCCTTCATTCCAACGCTACAGGACCTGTTCCCGGGAACGAATGTCTTAACCTGGATATGGACGAATTTGGTTCCGGCTCTGTTACTACACAGCACATCGACATTCGGTGTGTTGCCAAGCGTGACAACTGCGGAGTATCCCCTGCGACACAATTCGCCGGCAACAAAAAACTGACTTGCGTTTCCTCGGAATGTCTTGTCATGTTCCATTTTCGTCCTCTTGAATCTATCGGTGGTCGCCAAAGGATCTTATAGGTCCAACTTTCTCGTTTGTCTTGCTCCCAATCACCCCGCCAATATACGCCCACAAAAATCCGCAATCAAGAAATTCATACAACTTTCTTCACTTTCCTTTTTCCCTTTCTCACCCCATAAGATACCCCTCTCCCCAAAAAAGATTCTTTTTTTTCGCCCTACCTCAGAATTTATCTTTTACATTTAAAACGAACCGGTTATGATTTTGGGTCTGCATCGAAGGAGCGTGGGAGAACATAATCATAGATGAGGGAGATTTCCTTGAAGAACATCATTTGCGCGCTTTTGGTCGTGGCGCTGTTCAACGGCCAACTCTTCGCCGCCGGCGCGACACCGGTCACCGAGGGGAACAAGGAACCGGCCCCCGTCGTGAAGAAGGAAGAGCCGAAGCCCGAATCCACCTCCGGTAAGACTACGGCGGACAAGCCCACCCCGGTCGTCGAAAAGTCGAAACCCGAACCGTCGCCGACCCCTGTCGCATCCGCGCCGGTAGGCGAGCCGAAGAAACTGCTGGTCCAGCGCATCACCGGGGTCGAGGTCGACGAATCGGTGACCCGCACGGTCGAAGAGACGCTCGTCCTCAATATCGGCAATCGTGTCGGCTTCTCGGTGGTCACCGCCGCCGAGATGGAGAGCGCCATCCAGTTCACCGGCCAGCAGGCCGAGATGCAGTGCGAATCGTCCACCGAATGTCTCGTCGAGATACAGAAGAAACTCGACTGCGACACGCTCATCGCGGGCAAGGTGGCGAAACTGGGCGACGAACTCATCCTGTCGCTGAACACCATCAATGTGAACGATGGCTCGGTGGGTCTGCGGACGACGGCGCAGGCGAAGGATATCGCCGATCTCAAGACCAAACTGCCGCAGGCGCTCGACGAGATACTGGGGCTCGCGCAGATAAAGCCCATGTTCCAGTTGAAGCCGGGCGAAACGCTGAAACTCGCCGTCATGCCGCTCGCGGCGCGCGGCGTCGAACAGGCGACCTCCGACGCGCTCACCGCCATACTCTCCTCGGAACTCAACTCCATTCAGGGGGTCAATGTCATCGGGCAGGACGACATCAACGCGATGCTCGCCAAAGTGCAGACCGACGCCGAGATGCAGTGCACCGACAGTCTCGAGTGCGTCATCGAGATCGGCGCGTCGCTCGGCCTTTCCAAACTCATCAGCGGCGCGGTCGGCAAGGTGAAGGACACTTGGGTCATCTCGATACAACTGATAGACACCCGCCGCGGCGAGGTCGAGAACCGCGTGCTCGAAAGCTTCGACGGCGAGAAGGACGAACTGCGCAACGCGGTGAAACTGGCCGCCTACCAGATCGCCGGCGTCGACTACACCGCGAAGAAGGGCGGCGTGGAACTGACCTTCAATGTCAAAGAGGCGGCCCTGCAACTGGGCGCCGAGAAAGGCGATGTCAAAGAGAGCCAGTACAAACAGACCGAACTGCTCCCCGGCCGCTACAGTCTGCGGGTCATCGCCGACCCGGAGGACTATCTGCCGCTCCAGACCGACATCTACATCGCCCCCGGCGCCAACAATGTGAAGAACATGACGGTCCCCGAACAGCCGACGCCGTGGTATAAAACATGGTGGTTCTGGACCGTGACCGGCGTGGCCATCGCCGGCGCGGCGGCGGCGACCACCACCGTCCTTCTGCTCGAAAAGAAGAATGACGGATTCGTTGACCTGCCGCTGAACCCGGAGGTGCGGTGAAAAATGTAGGGGCTCGATTTATCGCGCCCAATAGAGGAGGTTGCCTCATGGACCGTTTCGTATGGTTGTTTGCCATATTGGTCGCACTGTTCCTCGCCGCCTGCGACTCCAACTCTCCGGGTGGCATCCGGCTGCACTATTCGTGGGTGGATAGCGAGGGGAACGACATCACGCCGCCCGATCTTTCGCTCCTCTTCGCATGGGGCGAACTCAAATACGGGTCCGAGACCAAGACCTCCGAGGCGGCCTGGCTCGGCGACGACGACGCGACGCTCCGGTTCACCGGACTCCCTTACGGCGTTTCGATGTCCCTGACGCTCACAATGCGTGCCGCCGACACGGAAGGCGACGATTCCGACATCATCGGACTTGACGATGTCCCCGAAGTGCGCACCGACAATATCGTCTATTACTGCACCTCGCAGGCATTCTCCCTGACCCGCGGTAAAGTGACCGATGTCCTCAACGCCTGCGTCATGCAGAAGGGCGCGGCATGGAACGACGACGGGAGCGGTGCGCCTGCGATGCGGCTCTTCTATGCGGCGCGCGGCACCGGCGAGCCGGTCGAACTCACCGCGGAGGCCAACGTGACGCCGCACGCGGCGATAGAGATACATGTCGACCCGCGCACCGCTGACAGCATCGTGGCGGCCAACGATCCTGCCTTCACCATCGGCAGGACGGCCTATGCGGTAGCCGCCCTTTCCAAGGACATCGACGGGTTCGCGATCATCCCGGCGTGGGACCTGAACGGCGGACTTTTCACCGAACAGGGAACGGCGCCGGACGGCGTCCGGGTCATTTATGTCAAGCTCAAACAAAATATCGGATTCGAGTCCCCCGCCGCCGACGCGAAGGTGGTGCTCGACACCACCCCGCCGCGCGTAGTGAGCCGTTCCTTCCTGCGCGACCCCGCCTACGCCCCCTCTACCGAAGAGGCGGGAAACGACGACGCGTCGGGTGCCGACGAGCTGCCCGACGACGATACGCTTCCCGCGGAGGAGACGACGAAGGTCTACCACCTCTCGGCGCACGACCCGCTCGCGCAGGGGGCGACGGTGACCGGGATGCTAACGCTCTTCGCCGACGAACCGGTGTCAGGTGCCGCGGCGTTCGTCCGCAACGTGAATACCGATGAGGTGATGACGCTCGGCGACATCGGGCTCCTCCTTTCGTCGGTGGCGCAGAACGAGATGACCTTCAGCGGCCCGATAACCGATGACCCGACGCTCGACGGCACCTATGAGGTGCTGGTGCAACTGACCGACGCCGTCGAGAATGCCGACGAGGAACCGGTGGCGGTCGAACAGCTGCTGCTGATCCTGCATAACACCACTCCGACGACCGAGAACGTCGACATGGGCAAGGTGCGCTACCGGCGGATACCGTGGGGGAGCGACGAGACGGAAGGAACACCGCGTTTCTCAGTTGTAGCGGAGCCGGGGGCGGTGGCGGGCGGCGATATCGCGACGGCGATAGCCTATCGCGCCGAAGAGGCGTCGCCGGGGAACATCATAGGGACGGCGGCCGTGGGAAGCGACGGATCGTTCACGGTGACCGACATGACGGGAGGTGATCTGCCGAACATCTATCTGTCGTTGGCTACTCGCTCCGGTGCCGTGATGCCGCCGACGCTCATCACCGAGGTCGAATGGATCGCGACGATGGGGGAAAAAGTGCCGGGAAGTATTCTGGAGAATCCGCACACCCTTATAACAACCGGAACAATCACTCAGACCCTTGAACAAAAAGGATATTTTTTTCAGGAACCGCCCGGAGGAGGGAGTGAAGAGATTGTCCGATCGGGAATTGGTTCGTGGGCGCAGAGGAATAACGATAACGGAGTACCTTCGATGCGTAGTGGTCACGCGATGGCATACGACAGCGCCCACGGAAAGGTGCTCGTGTTTGGCGGAAATGCAGGGGGGGAATATAGCGACGAGACATGGGAATGGGACGGCACAAACTGGACTCTGTTGAATCCCGCCACCAAACCATCGGCACGAGCGATGCACGCGATGACCTACGACAGCGCCCGCGGAAAGGTGGTCCTATTCGGGGGAGTTGCCGGGGCATATAACAATGAAACATGGGAATGGGACGGCACCAATTGGACTTTGATGACTCCTGCCAACAAACCGACGGCACGTACCTCTCACGCGATGGCCTACGATAGTGTTCGGGGGAAGGTGGTTCTGTTCGGAGGAGAGTTCGGAGGAGAGAACGGACCAGAAAACTACGACGAAACATGGGAATGGGATGGTGCTAATTGGACTCAATTAAATCCCATGAACAAACCGTCGGCGCGATCATGCCATGCGATGGTCTACGACAGCGGTCATGGCAGTGTGATTCTGTTTGGCGGGATTAACTATCCGGACTATTTTTCCATTGTAGAGAAAAACGATACTTGGGAATGGGATGGTCAGAACTGGACACAATTGAATCCAGCAAGCAAACCATCGGCACGAGGTTATCACGCGATGGCCTATTACAGCACTCGAGGGAAGGTGGTCCTGTTTGGAGGTAGTTCCGGCGATGACGAGACATGGGAGTGGGATGGTACGAACTGGACCCAGATGAGCCCTGCCACTAAACCTTCGGCACGGCATGGGCACGCGATGGCCTACGACGGCGCCCGAGGGAAGATGGTATTGTTTGGAGAAAATACCGATTCAGCATGGAACGTCGAAACATGGGAATGGGATGGCGCTGATTGGACACTTTGGCATACTGTCAATTCACCGTCGGCGAGGATTATGCTTGCGATGGCCCACGACGAAACCCGCAGAAGGGTACTCCTGTTTGGCGGATGGACAGGGGAATACAACGACGAAACATGGGAATGGAGTGGCAACAACTGGACTCAATTGAACCCGGCGACAAAGCCCTCGGCGCGATGTTCTCACGCGATGGCCTACGACAGCGAACGAGGAAAGATGGTATTGTTTGGAGGAGAAACCGGCGAATCGGCTTATAGCGACGATACTTGGGAATGGGATGGCCAGAACTGGACACAACTGAATCCGGCAAGCAAACCATCGGCGCGATCCGCTCACGCAATGGCCTACGACAGCGAACGAGGAAAAGTGGTATTGTTTGGAGGAGAAACCGGCGAATTGGCTTATAGCGACGATACTTGGGAATGGGATGGCCAGAACTGGACACAACTGAATCCAGCAAGTAAACCGTCGGCGCGATTTTCCCACGCGATGGCCTACGATAATGTTCGCGGGAGAGTGGTTCTTTTCGGTGGTGCGGGTGCTGATTATAATGATGAGACATGGGAGTGGGACGGTGCCAATTGGACCCAAATGTATCCCGTAGCAAAACCGTCGGCGATGTTTCAGCATGCGATGGCCTACGACATCTCCCGCGGAAAGGTGGTCTTAGTGGGGGGAAGGAACAATTCGACTTCCTCTAAAAAGGGGACATTAGAATGGGATGGTAATAGCTGGACATACCGCAACTCCGCCATATCTCCTTTGGCGCCATATTGGCACTCCATGTCCTTTGACAATGTGCGCGGAAAGGTGGTCGCGTTTGGTGGTTCTTCGCCAACAGGAGCCTCCAACGAAACTTGGGAATGGGACGGCGGCGGGAACGACCGCGCCGGTCAGATCATGAATATTTCTTGGGAAAGCGCCGGCATAACCGATGACGACAGTATCCAATCCGTTTCGGTGTTATTCAACGCCGGTGGTCTCGGTGATATCACCGGTACACCGACGAATGGCGTTGATCTGATGACATGGAAACACGACCGTTGGGTCACTGTTTCGTCGAACACTGCCGCCCCCGACAACCTCGCCCCGGTCACATGGACCACGACCGACCCGGTCGAGATACAGACACTCCTCAACAGCGGCCTGCGCAAATTCAACTTCGCCGTCGTCCCCTCGGCCCCTAACGGCTTCCTTACCGAAATGGGGAAGATAGCCACCGACTACGCCGAGGTCATTGTGAGATATTCGATACCGTGAGAAGTGAGCCGTGAACGGAGAGAAGAAAAACCAAGGCGTAGGGGCGCGCCAACGGCACGCCCGATCAGTAGGGGCTCGATTTATCGCGCCCGGTTGAGCATGAGTTGAACGGCGCGAGGCGCCTGTTGAGATATACCTCACCCCGGCCCTCTCCAGAGTGGAGAGGGAGAAAGCGGTCCCTTCTCCGCACCGGAGAAGGTTAGGATGAGGTTGAGAGGGTTGTATGGAGAGAGAACAGATAACGGAGAATAAGAAGATGAGAGAGCGTGTGGTGTGGCTGTTCGCCGTATTGGTCGCGCTGTTCCTCGCCGCCTGCGAGAGCAATGAGCCGGGCGGTATCCGGCTCCATTACTCGTGGGTGGACGGCGAGGGGAACGACATCACGCCGCCCGATCTGACGCTCCTCTTCGCGTGGGGCGAACTGAAATACGGGGCCGAGACCAAGACCTCCGAGGCGGTCTGGATGGGCGACAACGACGCGACGCTCAGCTTCACCGGGCTCCCCTACGGCGTCTCCATGGCCATGACAATCACGATGCGCCTTGCCGACACCGAAGGCGACGATTCCGATATCATCGGGCTTGACGACGCCCCCGCGGCACGCGACGACAACATCGCCTACTACTGCACCTCGCAGGAGTTCTCCCTGACCCGCGGGCAAGTGACCGATGTCAACAACGCCTGCGTCATGCAGAAGGGACCGGCCCTCTCCGATGACAACAAGCCGGGCGCTCCGGTTCTCTCGCTCTTCTACACCGGCGACGATGATAAAGAGACCGCCATCGATGTCGCGACCGAATTCAAGACCCCGAAGAAGACCGTATCCATCTCCTTCACCGCCCCCAACGACAATTTCGACACGGTCGTCGTCGCCAACGACACCGGCTTCGCCCTCGGAAAACGGGAGATGCCGAAACCGGAGAAGGTGAACGGCGCCTACCGCATTGAAAGTCACGACCTCGATGACGGGCTTCCCGTCACCACCGACGGTTCTCGCACCATCGTGCTGAAACTGCGGAACGCCCTCGGCTTCGAATCGCTCGCCGCCAGCAGGACGATATTCCTCGACACCACGCCCCCCGTGCTGATGCTATCGACCAACAAGGATGTCCTCAGTGCATCGGATCAACTCATCGTGTCGGTGAACGCCACCGAGACGCTCAAGGGCGAACCGCTGGTGAAACTCGATGGCGTCACGCTCGCCGCCCCCGAGAAGATGGGTAATTCGTGGGTGTACCGTCCCGCGCTCACCGACGGAGAGCACTCCCTCACCGCCGAGGCGACCGACCTCGTGGACAACACCACCGACCCGGCGGTGACCACGGCATACACCGTCGACGCGACCGTGCCTGCCGTCGATGGCACAGCGACCATCACTCCCGGCCGTCTTAGTCCGGGCGACAAGGCAGAGATAACCTTCAACACGACCGAAAAAATGAACGGCGACAACGCCCTCGTCACGGTGATGGTCGGTGTGACCGCCGCGCCCTGTGATACCGACGATGGCACTGCCTACACCTGCACCTACACCGCAATCCCCCCGGAGGGGAACAGCGATACCATCGAAACGGTCACCGTGACGCTGACCGACGCGAGCAGCAACACCTCGATCTCCCCGCAGGGCACCATCTATCTCGACATTACTTCGCCGCGATTGAACGTGCAGCTAGCTCCCTTCGACAAGACGCTCAACGCGAGCGAGGAGCTGCGGATAACGGTCACCGCTTCGGAAGAACTCGCCGCCGCTCCGACGGTGCGGCTGTTCGACGAGGCGGACACCGAAATAGCGCCCCTCGCTGCCATGACGGATCAGCCCCCCTACGAATATATCTATCCTCAACTCGCCGACGGCACCTACCATGTGACCGCCGAGGGGTCCGATCTCGTGGATATCCCTGCGTTCCCGGAAATGGTCGAGGGAATTGTCGTCGACAAATCGGCGCCGGCGGCGAGCACGCCTCCCACCACCACGCAGCCCCGGATAAAACCGGGCGATAAGACGACCTTTTCTTTCACCGCGAGCGAGCCGATGAACGGCATCGGCGCCTATGTGACGGTACGTGTGGGAAGTATATTTGAGGGAGATACCTTTCTGCACTGTACCACAGCCGATGACATCGACTACACATGCGAATACACGGCGATCGACTTCGGCACCGACCGCGTCGAGACCATCAATGTCACCCTCACCGACACGGTCGGCAACAGCGGCACGACCGCCATCGGGACCATCTACATCGACCGCACCAAGCCGACCCTCACACTCAGGAAGAACAAGAACACGACCTACAACAAGAACGACATCGGTCAGATCCTGCTGAGCATATCGAGCACCGAAGAACTTTCCGAGCTGACCATCAACGGGAACACGCAGATAGCCCCGATGGGCCTCAGTTGGGACATACCTCCCGACACGAGCGACGGTCCCCACCCCGTCACCGCGACGGCGAAGGACAAAGCGGGGAACAACACCGCCGTGACGCTGAACGACAGCTACGCCGTCGACACGACCGACCCGGTGGCGACCGTATCGGATCCTGCCGATACGCGCATCTCGGGCAACGGTTCGACAACCGTGACGGTGAGTTCGATCGAGTCGTTGAAGAATGTGAAAATGAACGGCATCGCCTGCGCCGGCGCCGGTCCCCACACCTGTACCTACTACCCGCAGGGAGTCAACGGCGACACGATCGAAACATTGGAGGTGTCGTTCAGCGATGCCGCAGGGAACACCACCTCCGTCAGCAGGACGGTGCAGGTCGACCGGACCTCGCCGGCTCTGGCGGTGACGACCAATAAAACACATTACAATGCATCCGACCAACTTATCATCTCCGTCAGCACCAACGAGCCACTGACCGGAATGCCGGCGGTGACGCTCGACGGGGTGACCTTGACCTCTATCGGCTCGGATGGGAACACATGGACATTCTCCCCGCCGCTTACCGAGGGCGATCATCATATCGTCTCCGCCGTGGCGACCGACCTTGTCGGGAACACGACCTTCCCGGCGGTGACGACGACCTATGTCGCCGATGTAACATACCCGAATGCGACGGTAGGCGACCCGACGCCCGCTAGGATATCGGGCACCGGGTACACGGAAATAGCGGTGAGCGATCTCTCCGGAGAGATAGAGGATATCAAGATCAACGGCGAATCCGGCTCTTGTGGCGGAGTCGATCCCTACTCATGTCTGTTTTTTGCCCCGGACGGCACCGGTGACCAGATCGAAATGATCGCCGTTGCCTACACCGACCATGCCGGGAACACCGTGACCGTCACCAAGACCGTGACGGTCGACCGCACGGCGCCGGTACTGACCTTCAAGAAGAACAAGAATACGACCTACAACAAGAACGACATCGGTCAGATCCTGCTGAGCATAGCGAGCACCGAAGAACTTTCCGAACTGACCATCAACGGAAACAAACAGACGGACCCGACAGGACTCAGTTGGAACCTCACCCCTGACACAAGCGACGGGCCCCACCCCGTCACCGCAACGGCGAAGGACAAAGTAGGCAATCCCACCGCCGTGACGCTGGAAGACAGTTACGCGGTCGATGCGACCGATCCGGCGGCGACGAGCGACCTCCCGAACGACCTTCGGGTCAAAGGAGGGGTCGCCCTTCCCTTCACCGTCACCAAGAGCGGAGACGAGGATCTCGCCTCGGTCATGGTCCGCGACAGCGACGGCACGCTGAAGGACTGTCCGGCCGGCGCCTGTGCCTACACCACGGCGGTCGGCACCTCTGGCATCGACACCACCGAAACGGTCACCATCCAGTACGCCGACACGGCGGGCAACACGGTGATCGCGAACGCGGGCTCCATCTATGTCGACCGCACCGCACCACGGATGGTGAGCAGGTTGGTGACCCCGCCGGAGGCAAAGAACGGCACCACGGTGCAGGTGGTCGTCGCCTTCGACGAACCGGTCAGCGACGCCTCCTTCGGCGGCGATGGACTTGCTTTCACGCGGACCGATGACGGGAGCGACCTTCAGCGATACACCTATGAGTATCCGGTGGCAGGCACCGAGACCAAGGAGAGTTACTCCCTTACCCTTGCGGCCGTCGATGCCGCGAACAATCCGGTCGCCGACCCGACGATCGGCACCCTCACCATCGACCTCACCACTCCGACGATAGCCGACCTGCATGTCTGCCATGACGATGCGACCGACGACCCGTGCGCGACCGACGAGACGACCTTCAGCGCCGTGACGGACTACAACGCGATAAAGATATCGTTCTCCCTTACCGAACCTGCCGACCTTTTGAAAGTGGAACTCGGTGCGAGCGACATCACGACGGGGAACTGCGCCGCCTTCACGGGGCCAAGGTATATCTGCACCTCGACCGTCCTTGATCCGGCGGGTGGCGCGGATCCGCGGATGGAGGGTGACCTTGCGAAAGTGACGACCGGCGACGACGCGGGGAACAGCGACTTCGATTCGAAGAGCGTCGTTTATGACTTCCTGCCGCCGACGGTGACCGGCGACGCCACCATCGTGCTGACCCGACCGGACGATTGTCCGATCCTTTCCGACGAACTCGCGCGGGTCACCTACGGCACGACCGTCAGGGCGCAGTTCTCGGTGAGCGAGGAACTGGACGGCGATGAACCGGTATCGGTCATCGCTCAAAAAGATACGCAGACCTTCCCGATGGATCCGGATGCGCATGCCGGGTATTCCTTCACCTACCTGATGACGATGCCGCTCAGCGGCACCTTCTCGCAGGGCGATCACGCGCTTGCCGTGACGCTCCGCGACACGGTCGGCAACGAGGCCGAGATATCTCCGACGCTCACCGCGCCGGGGATCTATCTTGACACCGCCGCGCCCGCCGCGCCCGATGTCGCGACGGCGGACAGGATCGTGTACCGGCGCATCCCGTGGGGGAGCGACGCCACCGACGGCGTGAAGTCTTTCAGTATCACGGCGGGTGCCGACGCGGTCGACGCGACGACCGCCTTCGTGATCGCCTTCGACGGCGCCGACCCGGCGACCGACGCCCAGATAGGTATCGGACCGGTGACGAACCGCACCTTCGCCGATATGGAACTGAACCGCGCCGACCGCGCCGAGGTCTATCTGGCCGCCTATGACGACGCCTGCAATCGAAGTGACGCCGTCAGGGTGCGCGATGTCGAATGGACCGCCACGATGGGATACAAGGTCGCGGGAAGCACCTTCGAGAACCCGAACCGCTACAAAAAACAGAAATGGTTCGCCGACACGCTGGACCAGTACGGGGCCGTGGAACAGGGCGAGGTCAACGGCCTTGCCGCCATCGGCCTGCCGGTATCGGACATCGAGGGTGACGGCTCGTGGGAACAGAAAAAAGCCCGGGCGGCGACCTCTCCCCGGCGCGGGCATGTCTCGGCCTATGATACGGCGCGCGGCAGACTGGTCGTCTGGGGGGGAGAGACCGACGGCGGGCTGAACTCCGACACCTGGGAATGGGACGGGACGCAGTGGACCAAGATAGATCCTCCCGACCCGGAGGGGGATGGCGCTCCTCAGCAACAGGAACTCTGGGCCCCTTCCGCCATGGTCTACGACGCCGCCCGCGGAGAGATCATTCTTTTCCACAGGATGGAGACCTGGGCGTGGAAAGGAACGAGTTGGGTCAAAAGGGCCGGGTACGGCTGCACCGGCCCATGGTGCCTTGAATGCACCTCCACCACCTGCCCCCTGTTGCGGTACGGGCAGGCGATGGCCTACGACACTGAACGCGCAAAGGTGGTCCTGTACGGCGGGACCTGGTCGAGCGGCGAGGATAAAACATGGGAATGGGACGGTGAAAGTTGGACCAAGGTCACGCCGACCGACCCGGAAGGCGACGGCAACCCGCCGAAAATAGCGAGCGGCCACGCGATGGTCTATGACGACCTGCGCGGCGTGACGGTCCTCTTCGCCGCCGGTACCGGCTGGAACGAGACCTGGGAATGGAACGGCGCCAGTTGGGTCAAACGGACCGGGAGCGCCTGTACCACCACCAGTTGCTATGTCTGCACATCGACGACCTGCCCGTCGCCCCGGTACCTTCACGCGATGGCGTACGACAGTGTCCGGAAGAGAGTGGTCCAGTTCGGCGGCTATTACTACGACGGCTGGGACCAGTCCTGCAACGACGAAACATGGGAATGGGATGGAACGGTCTGGACCAAGCAAACGCCCGACGATCCGGGATCCGACGGCAACCCCTCGGCAATGCGCGAACACGCGATGGCCTACGATACCCTGCACAAGAAAGTGGTGCTGTTCGGCGGCTATATCCTGTACGGCGGGCCCGTCAACCACCTCTGGGAATGGGACGGGGCGAGTTGGGCCAAAAAAAGCCCGCAGGCCGCCGATGTCGACGGCGACCCGCCGGCGCGCGATACCCACGAGATGGCGTATGACAGTGACCGGGGAAAAGTGGTATTGTTCGGCGGGTACAGCCTCTCCGGCAACGCCAACGACACATGGGAATGGGACGGCCTCGATTGGGTCAAACGGGCGGGTGATTCCTGCGATACCGCACAGTGCTATGTCTGTACCGAGAGCACCTGTCCTTTGGCCCGTTATCAGCACGCAATGGCCTACGATGCTAAACGCAAACGGACGGTCCTCTTCGGCGGGTACGCGTTCTCCTGTGACGGGGCGAGCAACGCCTGTCGGGACACCTGGGAATGGAACGGGACGGTCTGGGAGAAAAAGAGCCCTTCCGGGGACCTCCCTTCCGGGCGGTACAGCCACGCGATGTCGTACTACGAATTCGACGAGACCCACCACGGCGTGCTTCTGTTCGCCGGACAGAACGCGAGTTCCGTGACGAATAACGAGACCTGGGAATGGAACGGCACCGCGTGGACACAGCGGGCGGGCGATGTCTGCGTCGGGAGCAGTTGCTATGTCTGCGTCATACCGACCGGCATGTCCGATCCTTCCGCCACCTGCTCAAAACCGCGCGAGGGGCATGTGCTGGCCTTCGACACCGTGCGGAAAAAAGTGGTGTCGTTCGGCGGGTGGACGAGCGCCGGCATGCTCACCCCCGACCTCTGGGAATGGAACGGGACGGTCTGGGTGTCCAAGGTCCCCGCCGCCCCCAAACCCAGCGATAACAAGTATATGTCGGCGATCGTCTATGACGCCGACCGCGAGAGGTCGCTCCTGTTCGGCGGACAGCCGCAGAGCGCCTCGTTCGACAACGAGACCTGGGAATGGAGCGGCCTTGCGTGGAAACAGAAGGCACCCGCCGATCCGGAATTCGACGGTATACCCTCATCGCGCAAGGAACACGCGATGGCCTATGATACCAAGCGGGGACGCGCGGTCCTGTTCGGGGGGGACAACGGCGGGCCGAACGGCGATACCTGGGAATGGAACGGCGGCACGACGGCGCGGACGGGACACATCATGGAGGCGGCGTTCGGGGCGGCCGTCACGGACGAGACCCCCTTCACCGTGGAAAAGGTCACCGCGCGGTTCTATTCCGGCGGCGTCGGCTATTTTTCCGGCGTCGAGACCCCGGGCACCGAACTCAAGGTCTGGGATGAAGGAAGGTGGCAGAAGGTAGATGACAACGCCATTTCGCCCACCGCCCTGAACAGCGACCCGGAGAGCGGGATCCTCGAGTGGACGACCGAAAGCGAAGCGCAGATATCTCGCCTGTTCTTCGGCGAAGAACGGAGGCTCAACTTCGCCGTGACGCCAAAGGAGGCGAATGGCACCGGCGTCGGTAAGCTAGCCACCGACTACGCCGAGGTCATCGTGAAATACCGGATAGATGAATAACGGAGAGGCCTTGTCATGAAACGGACACTGTTCATTGTTGCTGTCCTGCTGTTCGCCGTTGTACTCCGCGCCGCCGCGCCGGTCGCGGCGGTCATGGAGATCGAGGACAAATCGGGCAAGTTCGAAAAACAGGTGCTGTGGGACGCCACCGACTATTTCCGCACGAAACTCGTATCGGGCGGCAAATTCGTCGTCGTGGACAGGACCAAACAGGCGGACAAGGTGAAGGAACTGGCCAAGAAGGGAAAGAAGGAATCGCACGGCGAGACGGTGGACACGACCTATCAGATACCGCTCGGCAAGGCGCTCGCGGCGCAGGTGCTTCTCCGGCCCCGCATCACCAGTTTCGCCGGCAAGTTCACTTTCGCGGTCGAGATCATCAGCATCGAGAAGGAGGCGGTCATCGGCGGCGCATCTGCCGAGTTCGCGGGCGACGAGACGGGGCTCGCCGCGGCGATGGAGAAGGTGGCGGCCGAGATCGGCGGCAAGGCGCAGGGCGGCGATACGGCCGCCCCGACCGACGGCGGCGCGCAGATACGGGCGGCGCTCTTCACCAAACTGACGCTCGACGGAAAGGAACTGTCGCGCGACCTCCTCGAAGGGGTCATCGTCGAGCCGCTGCAGGCGGGGAACTACCACCTCGTCGATGTCGGGACGGCGCTCAAGGCGAAGGCGTCACTGTTCGCCGACGAGATAGCGGCGGGGAAGATGCCGAAAGAATTGACGGCGCTCGAGGCCGACGCGCTCGTGTCGGTGAAGTTCGACTGCGCGACGGCGACCGACGCCATCGGCGCCACGAAGATCAAGGCCTTTTCCTGCAACCTTTCGACCAAGATGATACGCATAGACAACGGCGAGATCGCCTATGCGAAACAGGCGAGCATCCCGGGTCACGGACTGTCGGGCGAACAGGCGGTCCGGACGCTTCTCCAGAAAAAAGTGCCCGAGGCGATGGTCGCGCAGGTGGCCGGGTCGCGCGGCGGCTGGCACAAGGGAGGGGCGTGGGACCTCGACATCTGGATCACCCGCATCAAGGAGCGGCGCAAGGCGGAGAACCTGTCGGAACTTCTCGCCGGACTGACCGGCGTCGCATCCTCGAAACTGCTCGTCTTCAACACCGAATACGCCAAGTTCCGCCTCACGGGGAGCGGCTCGTCGCTCGCGGCGGTGAAAAAGGCGCTTTTCAGCGACCCGCGGTTCCCGCTCACGGTGGTCCACGAGACCGAACGGACGGTCCACGCCCGGCACAATGCCGCGACCCTTTTCGCGCGACCGGTCGATGTGCTGTTCTCCGTCGAGGGGGGCCACGCCCCCGACGATATGGTGGCGGGGGTCGTGAAGGGACAACTGCTCAATGTCGAATATCTCACGGCGCGGTCGGTGACGCGGCTAGCCGGCACCCGAGACGCGGCGCTCGCGAAGTCGGCGAAGGGGGGTGAACGCTATCTGCTCCTCCTCACGCTGAAGCCGAACGGCACCCGGTGGCAGGCGACGATGGAACTGGTCGATACCGCAGCGAAGGAAAAACTGCTCACCGTGAGCGGTGACGGCGCGAACCTCTCGGCGGCGACCGCGGTGGCGGCACGGCGCATCGAGGAGGCGTTCAAAGGCTCACTTGACAAGCCTTTCGCGTCGAAGTTCCTCAAGGACGCCGGCGAGGCCCGCTCCTACGCCGAGACCGAGCCGGTGGTGATAGAGGATTTCACCGTCGATCAGATACTCCCGGCGCTCCTACCGCTCTACCGTACGGCGGGCGTCGGGACGCTCACGCTCCGCAACCGGGGCAGTGCGGCGGCGGGCGAGGCGAAGGTCGAATTCAGCGTGAACGACGCGGTCACCGGCACGGTCGCCCTCGGATCCCTCGCGGCGGGCGAGACGAAAAAGGTGCCGGTCGCGCTCAACATCCTTCCCGACACGGCGCAGAAGAGATACGCCCAGATGAAGGCGGCGGTCCGCTATGTGGCGGGCGAGGTGCACCAGCGGAGCGACGCCTACGCCCCGCTCCTGATACTCGAAAAGGACGCCATCGACTGGGCCGAGCCCCGGACGCTCGCCGCGTTCATCGACCCGCAGGCGGCGGCGGTCCGCGCGGCGGCGACCACGGCGACGGCGGCCAAGCGACCCGACGGCTTTGTCACCGATAAACTGGCGCGGACGGCTCAGATATTCTCGTCGCTGTGGCGCGCGCCGCTCAAATATGTCGCCGATCCGGTGCCCCCCGGGACGAACACCAGCATCGATTCGGTCCAGCACCCGGTGGAAACCTTGGCGCGGATGGCGGGCGACTGCGACGACCTCACGACGCTCCTTGCGGCGCTCCTCGAATCGGTCGGCATCCCGACGGCGGTGCTCGTCGTGCCGGGCCATGTCCTGCTCGCGGCCGAGACGGGACTCCTCGCGGGGGGGCATCTGCTCCTCGGACTGCCGAAGGATCTTTTCGTCACAATAGATGGCGCCCTCTATGTACCGATCGAGGCGACCGCCGTCGGCGCGTCGTTCGGCGAGGCGTGGGAGAAAGGGGCGAAGGCGGCGCGCGAAGCGGGAAAAGACCTCGTCGCGTTCCGGGTCCGGTCGGCGTGGAAGAAATATGCGGCGGCGGGTGGCGCGACGGGAAAACCGACCGCACCGAAGATACAGGCGCCCGATCCGGCGAAACTCGCCGCGACGATACCCGACCTGCGGAAAAAGAGCGGCGGTGTCCCCTCCTTTTCTGTCGCGCTCTATGACAGATTCTCGAAGGGGACCGCGCTTGCCGCCGATATGAAGGAGGTAGCGAACTATCCGCTGGCCGCGGCGCTCATGCAGTGGCTGACCGGCAAGCGGGACGAGGCGGCGAAGGGACTGGGGCATCTCTGCGAACAGGGGAGCGAAGAGGCCTGCTACGATATCGCGGCGCTCCTCTTCTTTGAACAGAAAGGGCAGATGGCCGACGGTGCGGCGGTCTATGAGGGGATGCTCGCGCACCTGCCGTCGAACATCATCGACATGATGCTCGACAGCGGCGGGTTCGGGCTCGCCGATGAGGCGACCGACGAGGCGAAGTTGAAACGGAAACTGCGCGAGACGCTCGAGGCGGCGCGCAAGAAACTCGAAGAAAAGAAAAAGACCAAGAATCTCGACATGATCATCAAGCATGTCGCCGGACGCAAAGGGGACGACCTGACCGGGAAACCGGAACTGTTCCTGCTCCTGTTCTGGGACGATGCGCGCTGAATTCGGTAAAAAGACTTTTTCCTTTGATTTCCGTTTATTTTTTTGTTAGCGTCCGGTAAGCGACACACCGTCACCGACCGGAGCGCGATGGAACCCTCTCTTCAAAAAGTGCTCGATACCCCCGTCATGGAGCAGTACCGCTCCTGCAAGGAACAGTACCCCGACGCGATACTGTTCTTCCGGCTCGGCGATTTTTACGAGATGTTCTTCGACGACGCGGTCGCGGCGAGCGAGATACTGGGACTCACCCTTACCTCGCGGCACAAGGAGGCGGGCGTCCCGATGGCGGGGATCCCCTACCACAGCGCCGAAGGGTACATCCGCAAACTGCTCGACGCGGGGAGAAAGGTCGCGCTCTGCGAGCAGATGGAGAAACCCGACAAGAAAAAGAAGATGATCGCGCGGCAGATCGTCCGGGTCTTCACGCCGGGGACGGTGGTCGAAGAGACGGCGCTCGACGAGGGGCGGGCCAATTACCTGCTCGGCGTCGTCTGTCCGGGCAACACCGCGGGGCTCGTCTGGTGCGATGTCTCGTGCGGCGAGGTCTATTTCGCGACGGTCCCCCGCGAGCAGGTCGCCGACACCGTCCGGGCGATAGCGCCCGCCGAGACCATCGGCGACGGGCCGGTCGGCGAAACGCCTGTACAGCCGGTTGACCGCGACGACCTGAACGACTGGGTCCCCTCGGCGCAGGCGGCCGACTACCTCGATCATCTCGCGCCGGAACTACGCGAGAATTCCGCTCTGCACCAGGCGTTCCGCGCGGTCATCTGGTACCTCGACCGGCTCTATTTCGGACGGTTCCCACCGCTCCGCCCGCCGCTTCCGGGTCGGTCGGCGGCGCACGCGGCACTCGACACCAACACCATCGCGAACCTCGAGATAGAGCGGACGCTCATCGGCGGCAACCGGCAGGGGTCGCTCCTGTGGGCGGTCGATCGCACCGCCACTGTGATGGGGCGACGGCTCCTCCACCGGCTCCTTCTTCAACCGCTCCGCGACCGCGCCGAGATAACGCGGCGGCTTGACACGGTCGAACGGTTCTTCTCCGACGACGCGGTCCGGCGCAAGGTCCGCGAAAAACTGAAGGAGATAAAGGATATCGAACGGACGCTCGCCCGCATCCTTGTTAAACGGGGCGGGCCGCGCGACATCGTCGGCCTCTGCCGGTCGCTCATCGCGGCGACCGACCTGCGCGACCTCGTGCGGAGCGTCGCGGCGGACCTGCCGGCGCTCGCGCCGCTCGCGACGGAGGCCGCGTTCGACCGTGCCGTCGCCGAGCGGTGGGAACGCACCTTCCTTCCCGACGCGCCGCTCAACTGGCGTGATGGCGGCTTTGTCGACCCCGCCCACGCCCCCGAGGTGACGCGACTCCACCGCATCGTGCACGATTCCAAGGGCCTGCTCCTCGAACTCGAGGAAAAGGAAAGAGCGGCGACCGGCATCGCGACGCTTAAACTCGGCTACACCAAGGTGTTCGGCTACTATCTCGAGATCACGAAGCGGTTCGCCGAAAAAACGCCGCCCCACTACATCCGCAAGCAGACCACCGTGAACGGCGAACGGTACATAACGCCGGAACTCAAGGAACTCGAGGAGACGATACTCACGGCGCGCGAGAAACTCACCGAGCAGGAACTCGCGATACTTGAACGGACCGTGGACGACATCGCGGCGCAGGAACGGGCCATACAGGCGGCGGCGCTCTTCGTCGCGTGGTGCGACCATTTTGCCGCCTGCGCCGAACTCGCGCGCGAACGGCGCTGGGAACGGCCCGTCATGACCGACGAAGAGGGCATATCGATCGTCGAGGGTCGCCACCCGGTCGTCGAACAGATACTCGGCCCCGGCCGCTATGTCCCCGCCACGCTGTCGGTCGGCGACCCGGGGGGGCGGCTCAACATCATCACCGGGCCGAACATGGGCGGCAAATCGACGCTCATGCGCACCGTGGCGCTCGTCACCCTGCTCGCGCAGACCGGCTCGTTCGTGCCCGCACGGGAGGCCCGCATCGGCGTCGTGGACGCCATTTTCACGCGGGTCGGCGCCTCCGACAACCTCTCGCGCGGGGAGTCCACCTTCCTCGTCGAGATGAAGGAGACCGCCTTCATCCTGCGCAATGCCACCGCACGCGGGCTCATCATCCTCGACGAGATCGGTCGCGGCACCGGCACCTACGACGGCATCTCGCTCGCGCGGGCCATCGCCGAATACCTCGTTCAACACATCGGCGCGACGGTGCTGTTCGCCACCCACTATCACCTGCTCACCGAACTCGCCGACCACCTGCCGGGGGTCCGCAATTACCACATGACGGTCCGCGAGCACCGCGGCGGACTGCAGTTCCTGTACCAGATAGCGGCGGGCGGGTCGAGCCGCAGTTTCGGCGTCGAGGTGGCGCGGCTCGCCGGGATGCCGGCCGAGGTGGTGCGCGACGCGGAAAAGGGCCTGCGCGACCTCGAACGGGCCGACCGTGAACTGCGTCTCACGCAGGGCGGATCGATGCAACTCGACATCTTCGCGCTCCACTCCGAGATGGCGCGGCAAAGTTCCAGCCACGAATGTTTGCAAAAAATACGCGACCTCGTATCATCGAACCATCCCGATCGGATGAGTCCGAAGGAGGCGCTGGCCTTGTACTACGAACTTTTCAACATCCTGCATAGCGAGGAAAGATCATGACCGTGAAAGTCGCCCCCTACATCCAGAAGATCACCCCGTACCGCCCCGGCAAGCCGATCTCGGAGGTCGAGCGCGAACTCGGCATCTACGACACCGTGAAGATGGCATCCAACGAGAACCCGCTCGGACCGAGCCCCAAGGTGACGGAGGCCATCCGGGCCGACCTGCCCTACATCCACCTGTACCCGGACGGCAACGCCTTCTATCTCAAACACGCCATCATGCGCCATCTCGCACGGCACCATGTCAAGATGGACGAGTTGCTGATAGGCAACGGCTCGAACGAGGTGATCGATGTCCTGCTCCGCGCCCTCTGTACGCCGGAGGAGGAACTGCTCGTGTCGGCGCAGGCCTTCATGGTCTACGAACTCATCGCAAAGGCGGCAAACATCCCGACGGTGCTCGTGCCGCTCGCAAAGGACCACCGGTTCGACATCCCCGGCTACATCGAACGGATAAATGAAAAAACAAAACTGATCGCGCTCGTCAACCCGAACAACCCGACCGGCACCTACTACACCAAAAAGGAGTTCGAAGCGCTCCTCTCCTATGTGCCCGAGCGGTGCGTCGTGCTCGTCGACGAGGCCTATTACGAGTATGTGGACGCCCCCGATTGTCCCAATGCCATGGAGTATCGCAAGGATTTCGAGAATCTCGTCATCTGCCGCACCTTCTCGAAGGCGTTCGGGCTCAGCGGCCTCCGGCTCGGCTACGGCGTCACGACCGCCGAGATCGGCGACACCTATCGCAAGGTGCGCGCGCCGTTCAATGTCAACGAACTCGCGCAGGTGGCCGGCGTCGCGGCGCTCGAGGACACCGATTATCTCCGCCGCAGTATCGAAACGAACCGGAAAGGCAAAGAGTACTTCTACGCCGAACTGCGCCGGATGGAACTGGAGTTCCTCCCGTCACAGGGCAACTTCCTGCTCGTGCGGGTCGGCGGCGGCGAAACGGGCGGCGCGGAATGTTACGAGAACCTTCTACGCGAGGGTATCATCATCCGACCGGTCAACAACTACGGGTTCCCCGATTGGATCCGCATCTCGATCGGCCTGCCGGAACAGAACCAGCGATGCATCGCCGCGCTCGAAGCCTACCTGCGCAACGAGGGACGGGTCCGCTGACCGCGCGCCATGCGCGCCTCCTTTCCTCAATTATTTTTTGTTGACTTGCCGGACGGGCGCGACTAAAATCGGTTCGCGATAACAGGGAGCGCCCATGACGCAGAACGAAGTCATCATCTGTCCCTCCTGCGGCACAAAGTACCGCCGCCCGGCGAACATACCGCCCGAGGGCGCACAGGTCAAATGCAAGAACTGCGGCACCCTCTTCATCGTCGAGGGTGAAGCGCCGGAGACGACCTCTTCCCTACCACCCGATTTCGTCGATTCTCTCGTCCGCCTGCCCGACGGCAAGATACTACGCATCACCGATCTGTCCGATCTCGCCGGAAAGATAGAGAACGGCGAGGTCGGCGAGGGCGACGAGGTCTCACACAACGGCATAGATTGGTTCCCGATAACCAGTTTTGAGGCGACCCGTCCCCTGTTCACCGAGCGGCATCGTAAAAAAACGATCGCCCCCGGGGCGATGATGGCCTCCGAGGAACGGGAACCGAAAAAGACGATGCTGATCAGCGACGCGACGCCACCGCCCTCCGAGCGGCGCGAACAGGTCGTTACCGCCGTTAAGCCCGCACCCGCGCCCGCTCCTTCGCCCGTGCCGGTCGAGACCCCGACACGGACCGAAACGCCCTCCGAGACCGGCCTGCGCGAGATACTCGCTCCGAAACCGGCTCCGGCGCCCGAAAAGAAGAAGGTGACCGACTCCATAGACGATGCCGAGTTTAGTAAACTGTTCGAGAACGACGAGGAGGAAAAACCGAAACCGCCGCTCAAGATCAACATGAAGATCGTCGTGCCGGTCATCACCGTCATCGCCATCGTGATCATCGTCCTTCTTCTCGTGAAAGGCGGTGGGACCGATGCCGACACCACCAAGAAAGCGGTCCCCGACCTCACCGAGAAGAGCGCGCCGGCACCCGAACCGGCACCCGCGCCCGAGCCGACACCCGCACCCCAACCGGCTCCCGCACCCGAACCGGCTCCCGCACCCGAACCGAAGAAGGCGGAACCGGCACCGGAGCCGGTGAAGAGCGATCTGGTGAAGGAGCAGGAGGCGTACATGCAACAGCAGAAGGCGGCGAAAGAGGCACCCAAGAAAGAAACGGTCAAACGGCAGGCGCAACAGCCCGCCCCCAAGAAAGAACGGGGAGGGAGCGCCGCCGCGAGGGCGCTTGCCAAGAAAGGGTGGGCCGCCATAGACGCCGGGAACAACGACGGCGCCATAGCGCTGTTCCTGCAGGCCGTCGAACTCGATCCCTCCGACGGGGACGCCTACTACGGACTCGGGTACGCCTACCACGCGAAAGGACAGAAGGACAAGGCGCGGAATTATTATCAGCGCGCTCTGCAATCGCGACTTAAGGAAGCGGACAAGTCCGACATCCGCAGCATCCTCGAGAAGATGTAGTCTTTACCGCATACCCTGTTCGCTTCTTGACCTTTTTTACGGGGAGGGTCTCATGGAACGACGGTTCTTCTGGGCGATGTTCGTTTTCTTTCTTCTCATCTCCTGCGGCGGATCGAAAAGCGTGAGTGGCACCGATCCTCTCGCCGTCACCGATGACCCGGCCGTACCCGACATAGATTTCATCCCGCCCAACAAGTACGACGATAACGCCGCGGAGTGGAAGAAGGTGGAGGCGGCCGAAAAGGAGGGAAAACCGCGCACGGCGCTCGAGGAAATAACGAAGATACTCGACGCGGCGCGTACCGGACACAATGTCCCGCAGATCGTGAGGGCGCTCATAGAGCGCGCGAAGTTCGAACAGCGCATCGGCGAGAAACAGCCGGCCGAACAGATCGCCGCTCTGGAAAAGGAGATCGCGGCGGCACAGTTCCCCGAAAAGAACCTGCTCCATTCGATAGCGGCCGATCTCTACGAAAGTTATTTCCAGATGAACCGGTGGCGTTTCTATGAGCGGACCGCCGGTGCGGCCGAGGGGGAGGATATCGCCTCGTGGAGTCTCCCGAAACTGATGGCGACGATAACGGTCCATCACCACGCGGCGATCGAACACGGCGCGAAACTGCGCGAGATACCGATCGCGCTCTTCGACGAGGTGCTCGTCAAAGGAACGCGGCCGCGCTCTTTGCGGCCGTCGTTGTACGATCTCATCGCCCACCGCGCCGCCGATTTCTTCATAAACGATGAGAGCAGTATCGCCGAAGGTGCCGCCCCGTTCGAGGTGAACGACCTCGGCTACCTGTTCCCCGCCGAACGGTTCGCTCTCCTCCCGATACCGACCACCGACCGGAACGCGCTGGCGTGGCATGCGTTGACGATCCTGCAGGACCTCACCCGCGCCCATCTGCGCGACGGCGACCCGGCGGCACTCATAGACATCGAACTCAAACGGCTCGCCTTCGTGCGCGGCATCCACACCGCCGAGAACAGGGAGGACATCTATCTGAAGACGATAGAACTCCTCGAACAACAATACGGGGCGCATGACGCCTCGGCGCGCATCGGGTACGAACGGGCGCGCCTTTCGTACGAGAAGGGGCTCGGCTGGCGCGAGGGCATGCCCGACGCGGAGCGGATGGGGCTCAAAGAGGCGCTCGCGAAATGTGGCGCGGTGACGCTCAAATGGCCCGTCAGTGAAGGGGCGGTGCTCTGCCGGTCACTCACCGCCGATATCACCCGCAAGACGATCCAACTGCAGGCTGAACCCGAGGTGACCCCCGAACAGCCGTCGCTCCTTTTTCTTAAATACCGCAATGTGCAGAAACTCTATTTCCGTACCGTGAAATTGACCGCCGCGCGGGCCGACGAACTGACGGCGCGTTATCACTACGGCGGCGAATATCAACCGGAAAAGATCGCCGCGGAACTGGTGAAATCGCCGCCTCGCCACGAATGGGAGATCGCGCTCCCTGACGACGGCGACCTGCGCGAGCATCGCGTGGAGGTACCGATGCCGCCGCTCGAACGGGGCGATCTCGCGATCCTCTGCGGCACCGACCCGGGATTCTCCTACGACAAGAACCGGCTCGACTGGGTCATCATCCGCTCGTCGCGCATCGCCTTCCGGCATCAGGTGAACGAACGGTCCTTGGAACTGTTCGTCGCCGATCGAACAAGCGGCCGTCCGATAGCGCAGGCACAGGTCACCATCTTCCGGAACGAATACGATTACCAGACCTCACGCTATGTCGAACGGGAAACGGCGAGCGGGACGACCGACCGCAACGGCATCCTGAAGATCTCTCTGCCGCGCAACGATCGTCATTCCTATGGCCTTTCGGCCCTCATCACGCAGGGAGGCGACCGGTTGAAAAGCGCCTTCTGGGGCTATCCCTATGCCCGCGACCGGCGTTCGTTCGTCCGCACCTATTTCTTCACCGACCGCGCCATCTACCGCCCGGGACAGACGATATATTTCAAAGGGATCGTCATCGAACATGACGCGGCGGGGATGCCCAAGATCGTCGCAGGGAAGAACGACACCGTCGAACTCTACGACCCGAACGGCCAGAAGGCGGGATCGCTTTCGGTCACGACCAACGGGTACGGCAGTTTTCACGGTTCGCTCACCGCGCCGACCGGCGCCCTCAATGGCCGGATGACGCTACGCACCAAGACCGGCAACCACTCCGTTTCGGTCGAGGAATACAAGCGACAGCTCTTCGAGACCGCGCTTGATGCCCCCAAGGGCTCGTATCGGCTCGGCGATACGGTAACGGTCGAGGGGAAGGCGATATCCTACGCCGGTTCTCCGCTCACCGACGCGAAGGTGCAGTGGCATGTCGAGCGAGAGGTGCAGTTCCCCTATTTCTTCGGTCTCTGGGGCCGGAGTTGGTTCTACGATCTCTGGAACGGCAAAAAGGCGATCATCGGCAAAGGGGAGACGACGACCGGACCCGACGGCCGTTACCGGATAGCCTTCGCCGCGCGGCCCGATACGCAGGTGCCCAAGGAGGAGCAACCGCTCTTCTCCTACCGCGTCCACGCCGAGGTGACCGACCTGAACGGCGAAACGCACCCCGCCGAGCGGTTCGTGCAGGCGGCCTACAGCGCGCTCCGGATAACGGTGGGCGGTGCGACGCAGGGCTTTGTCAACGCGCCGTTCGAACTGGAACTGACGACCGCCAACATGAGCGGCGAACCGGAGCCGTCGAAGGGAGAGGTAACGGTGTCGCGGCTCGCCGATCCCGAACGGCTGTTGCGGCCGCGCCTCTTCTATGAACGGCCCGACCGCTTCCTCTTGGACAAGGGGGCCTTCGTGAAACAGTTCCCGCACGATCCCTACGGCGAAGAGGCCACGGCGCCGCGCCCGAAGGAGAGGGAATATCTGCGCGCGCCGTTCGACACGGGCGCCCAGAAGAAGATGACGATAGATCCGAAAGATTGGCCCGCAGGCGACTATCTCGTCGAGGTGACGGCCACGGACGCCTTCGGCCAGCCGGTCACGACGCGTCGCATCATCCCGATCCGCACGGCCGGCGACGCCTCCTACGCCCGGAACCGCTACGACGACATCGTCGTGGTGAAGGAGCGGTACGAACCAGGCGAAACGGCCGAGATCCTCTTCGCGTCCGCCGCCGACGCGGTGACGGTGGTGCTCGACATCCTGCGGGGCGAGAAGGAGGAGCGCAGTATCCTCACGCTCGACCGGTCGCAGAAGTTCGTCCGCATCCCGGTGACCGAGTCCGACCGCGGCAACATCGCGATCCGGTATCTTTTCCTCAAGCACGGACGCAGTTTCAGCGGCATGCGCATCATCGCGGTGCCATGGTCGAATAAGCAACTCTCCTACGAATTTCTTTCGTTCCGCAGCACGCTCAAGCCGGGCGAAAAGGAAGAGTGGCGCATCAAACTCAAAGGGGCGAAAGGGGAGGCGGTCGCGGCCGAACTCGCGGCGACGCTCTACGATGGATCGCTCGATGTGTTCCTCCCCCACCAATGGACTTTTTCTCTGTTCCCGACGAACTATTTCCGGTATCAGTGGCTTACCAACGAAGGCCAGCAGATCCGCTACGCCCAGCCGCTCGAACGCGACTGGAACATCTCTGTCCCGTGGCCGACGCTTACGAGTGACGCGCTCAATTATTTCGGCATGTACCTCGGCGGCTACGGCTATCGCGGCCGTGGCGGCGGCGGATACGCCTATGGCGGTGTCGTCACCGGCGCGTGGAGCGAAACGGCGGCCGATAAGGCGGAGGAGACCGTCGCCAAGCCGTCCGCCGCGCCGATGGCGCAAGGCAGAGCGACGGCCCGGATCATGAGCAAGAACTCGGCCGACGGCGATACGCGTTACGAATTCGACGATATGGACATCGCCGGAGAAATGGCGGCGCCGCCCGCACCGCCGGTCCAGATACGGAAGAACCTGCAGGAGACCGCTTTCTTCTATCCGCAACTGACGACCGACGAGCAGGGGGAGACGATCGTCTCCTTCACGGTGCCCGAGGCGCTCACGACCTGGAAGATGATCGGACTGGCCCATACCAAGGCGCTGGAATCGGTCATCCTGAAGAACGAACTGAAAACGCAGAAGGAGTTGATGGTCGCCCCCAATATGCCGCGCTTCCTGCGCGAAGGGGACAAACTCATCCTTTCGGCGAAGATCAGCAACATGAGCGACGCGCCCAAGTCGGGAAGCGCCGAACTGAAACTGCTCGACGCCCGGACGATGGCCGATGTCGGCGCGACCTTCGCTCGCGCGCAGAAGGACGCGGCCTTCACCGTCCCGGCGAAAGGCAACGGTGTCGTTACGTGGGAGGTGACGGTGCCGCGGCGCGACGATCCGGTCCTCTGGCGCATCGTGGCCACCGCGGGCGATACCGGCGACGGCGAGGAGAATATCCTGCCGGTCCTTTCCGATCGGATGCTCGTCACCGAGACCCTGCCGCTGCCGGTGAACGGCAAAGAAAAGAGGTCGTTCACGCTCGAGAAACTGAAGAACAACGCCTCGACGAGCCTCGTCAACCACCGGCTCACGCTCGAATTCACCTCGAACCCGGCGTGGTACGCGGTGCAGGCGCTGCCCTACCTTATCGAATACCCCTACGAATGCGCCGAACAGGTCTTCTCGCGCTTCTACGCCAACAGCCTCGCGACCCACATCGTGAAGAAGAACCCGAAGATAGAGAAGGTCTTCGCGCAGTGGAAGGGAACGCCCGCACTCGATTCGAACCTCATGAAGAACGAGGAGTTGAAGTCGGCGCTCCTGCAGGAGACGCCGTGGGTACTCGACGCACAGGACGAGGCGGCCTCCAAGCGGCGCATTGCGCTCCTGTTCGACCTCAACCGGATGGCGGGCGAACTAAAGAGCGCCTTCGACAAACTGCGACGGCTACAGGTGTCGAGCGGCGGCTGGCCGTGGTTCCCGGGGCTTCCCGAGGACCGCTACATCACCCAGCACATCACGGCGGGGATGGGAAAACTCAAAAAACTCGGCGTCGCGACCGGTCCCGACATCGAGCGGATGACGCGCGCCGCGGTCGGCTATCTCGACCGGCAGATGGAGCGCGAGTACCGGGAACTCCTGCGCGCCAAGGTCGACATGACGAAGGAACATATCTCTTACCTCGAGCGGCACTACCTTTACACCCGCAGTTTCTTCGCCGAGGTGCCGGTGGCTGAGGCGCACCAGACCGCGTTCAACTACTGGAAAGGGCAAGCGACGACCTACTGGCTCGCCGAGACGCCCTACATGACGGCGCTTACCGCAACGGCCCTGTTCCGCTTCGGCGACGCGGCGGCGGCCGCGAAGATGGTGGCGTCGCTCAAGGAGCGGGCGATCTACTCCGACGAACTCGGGATGTACTGGAAAGAGAATATGGGCGGCTACTACTGGTTCCAGTTCCCCATCGAAACGCAGGCGTCTCTCATCGAGGCGTTCGAGGAGGTGGCCAAGGACAGCGCGTCGGCCGACAAGATGAAGACCTGGCTCATCAAGATGAAACAGGTGCAGAACTGGCGCACCACCAAGGCGACCGCCGATGCGGTCTACGCGCTTCTCCACAGCGGCACCGACTGGCTGACGGCCTCGAAACTCGCGACGGTGACGGTGGGGGGGAAGGTGGCGCGGCCGGCCGAAGGGGAACGGGCGCCCGAGGCGGGCACCGGCTACTTCAAGACGGCGTGGCCCGGAAAGGAGGTGACCCCGGCGATGGCGCAGGTGACGGTGGAGAACCCGAACCCCGGCCCGGCGTGGGGCGCCCTCTACTGGCAGTACTTCGAGGATCTCGACAAGATAACAGCCGACCGGCAGGGACCGCTCGCCATCGAACGACAGATACTGCGCGAGAAGCGGACCGACAGCGGTGCCGTACTTGAACCGATCGCCGCCGACGCGCCGCTCGCGGTGGGCGACAAGATCGCGGTGCGGCTCGTCCTTAAGGTCGACCGCGACATGGAGTACCTGCACCTCAAGGACGGCCGACCGGCCGGGACCGAACCGGTTGAGGTGCTGTCGGGTTCCGACTACCGCGACGGCCTCTGGTACTACCGTGTGACCAAGGACGCATCGACTAACTTCTTCATCCACCGCGCGGTCAAAGGGACCTATGTGCTGGAATATCGTCTGACGGTGACCATCGCCGGGAACTACTCGGCGGGGCTCGCCACGGCGCAGTGCATGTACGCCCCCGAATTCGCCGCTCACAGCGCCGGATCGCGCCTCACCGCGCAATGACGCGTAACTGTACAAAACCAAAAAAGGATGATAGGATGACGGTCGAGTGAATGGCGGGAGGAGCCATGCGTGAGATCCTGCTGCTGGGTGACGATGGACATCTGGCGGCTCAACTAGGCAAGATCGACGGTGCCCGTTTCGCGGTGCGCCCGATCGCCACGGTCGACGAGGCCTCCGGCGTCCCGGCGCTCATCGTGCTGGCCGCCGCCGGCCCGTTCAGCGCCTCCCGATCCCTCATCACGGCTCTTAAAAAGCGTTTCCCCGCCGTCCCGCTGTTGGTGATCGGACCCTGCGACGACGCCGACAAGGTCAAGGCGATCGGGGCAGGCGCCGCCGACATCCTGCGTCCCCCCGTGCCCGACACCGATCTGCGCCGCCATGTCGTCTCGCTCGCCGACGGCATCGAGCGGGAACACGAGATGGACGACCTCATCAAACAGAAGAACTGCCTCAAATGCCCGCTCATCCGCGAGACGCACGGCTATGGCCGCTTCATCGGATCGAGCCCCGCGATAAAGAAGGTCTTCGCGCAGATAGAGAAGGTGCGCAAGAGTTCGCTCAATGTCTTCATCCACGGCGAGAGCGGCACCGGCAAGGAACTGGTGGCGCGGACGCTCCACGAATCGAGCGCCCACCGCGACGGCCCCTTCATGGCGATCAACTGTGGCGCGATACCGGAACACCTGCTCGAGTCGGAGTTGTTCGGCTATGAGAAGGGTGCCTTCACCGGCGCCGACCGCCCCTACAACGGCAAGATCATCGACGCCGACGGCGGCACGCTCTTCCTTGACGAGGTGTCGGAACTGCCGCTCAAACTGCAGGTGAAACTGCTCCGCTTCCTCGAGGAAAGGAAGGTGACCCGGCTCGGCAGCAGCCGTGCGCAGGAGGTCGATGTGCGGCTGGTCTGCGCCACCAACAAGGACCTGCGGGCGATGGTGCGCGGCAACCTGTTCCGGGAGGATCTTTACTACCGGCTGGTGGTCTATACCATCGATCTGCCGCCCTTGCGCGAACGGCGCGAGGACATTCCGCTGTTCTTCGCCCATTTCCTGCAGGAACGGGAAGAGCGGCATGAGGTCCATATCACCCGCATAGAGCCGGAGGTCGTCGAACTCCTCAAGAACTATCCGTGGCCCGGCAATGTGCGCGAGATCATCAATCTCGTGGACCATGTGCTCGTGTCGGCCGAGGAGGGGATCGTGACCGTCGATGCGTTGCCCCCCTATGTCCGCGAGCCGCACGGCACCCCCGCCGAGCGGACAGAGGCCGGCGCTCCGGCACCGTGGCGACCGCGGACGATAGAGGAACTGGAAAAGGAAGCTATCATCGCCACCTTGCGCCACTTCAATGGCAACATGGCCGAAACGGCGCGCGCCCTCGGCATCGGCCGGGCGACCCTCTACCGCAAGATGGCATCGTACCACATCGACTGACTGCCTCAAAACAATACGCCGCATTGTATCAAAACGGGATTTTTCGCTGCTTTCCCCTTCTCTTAAGGACACGCTAGACCAAAATATAACCTAATAAAAACAGTAAGATGCGAAAAGATTTTTCTGTTTCTCCTGTTATCGGCACACCCCTTGCGTTAATAACCGGCGTGAGAAGTTCATTGGGAACTGAAGATAACTCGTTAACATGAAGGAGAGTGTCATGAACGCGATCAAGAATTTGTTAGTGATGATGGTGGTTGTTTTTTCGGTCCTCGTCGGTTGTGAACAGGCGGTTTCCGAAGAACGCCCCGTAAAAATGTCGGCGGTGGCCGGCAATGAGTATATCGGCCTCTGGGATGTCAGTTTTCTCGATGTCGAGTACGATGCTGAGAACGATGTATCCATATTTCGTTACTCCGTCTCGTCGGTCAGCGAACGGGGCAAGGACCTGAGTCACTGGGTGCTTGAACTGTGCGACGAAGCGGTCGTGGTCGGCGCGAAGGTGAACGGTGAGCCCTACCCGATCGGAAGCGACCCCATCCATGTCGACCCGACCACTCAGATGCTGGGCTTCAAATTCGATGACGGCCAGCCGCTCGGCTCCAGTTGGGAGTACGAGATCGTCCTTGCGGGTCATCTGGACATCGTCGACGGTCAGTTCTCCCTCAAGGCGGGATCGAACCAGAATGAACTGAGCGTCTCCTACGGCAGTGTGCAGGCCCCCTCGTGCGAACCTGTGGTGAACGAAGAGAAGTATTCGATCAGCGGCGTGGTATTCATGGATGTGAACGGCAACGGCCTGTTCGATGCCGGCGAATTCCCGATCCCGGGCGTCCAGATCCTTTTGAACGGTTCACCGGCCGCCCTGTCGGGGATCGACGGTTCCTACCTTATCGATGATCTTGTCGCCGGCTCTTATGAGGTGGTCTCCTATCCGGCGGGCGGCGCTCCCGAACTGCAGGCGATCGTCCCCTACCTCATCCCGGTCCTTCCCGAAAGCGTGCAGGTGGTGCTGGGCCCCTCGAAGAGCGGCGTTGACTTCGCCTACCGTCTCGACTACGGCGATGTGCTCCTTTCCGGCGAGGGGCGTACCATCGGTTTCTGGAAACACCAGTTGTCGGTCATTATCAGCGGCAAGGGCAAAGCGCAGGTGAGCAAGGCGCAGATCGATGCGATGATCGGCCAGATCAACGGCTTCTTCCTGCCCGACCCGTTCGCCATCGGCTCCTACAAGCAGGCCTTCGAGATCCTCAGCAACAGCAGTCCCGTCCCGGTCGATCTTCTCAAGAAGCAGTTGCTCGCGGCCGAGTTCAACAAGTTCTACGGTCTCGGCCTCGACAGCCCGCTCCTGATGGAGGTCATCCTCAAGTACGCCGAATCGATGGTCTACCTCGGCTCCTTCTCCGGTGAAGAACTCCTCTCCATGAAGGATGTGCTCGATGCGATGAACAACCTCGGGCACTGATCCCCGTTCTTTGTCCCGTCCCTGCGGGGCCTCCTCCGGGGGGCCCCTTTTTTTCAGTAATTCATCCGGCTCAGCATCTCTTCTTTAAGCGCCGGATCGGCAAGAAGCACGAATATCCGGCCGACATTCTGCTCGTTGAGAGCGATGTCGGGGAAAGTTATGGTACGGCCGTCAACGGTGAAGTTCGCCGGCAGGAACTCGCCGTCGCGCAGTTCCCACACCTCGGCCACCGGGAATTCGGGCGGCACTGCGACCGGCACGGTGACGGTGTGGGGACCCCATTTCCAGTGGACATCCTGCGCCGAGAGACACTGCTGTTCGGTCGGTACGGTCGTGGTGTTGAGACTGAAGAGGACGAGCGCCATCACCTCGCGCGACCGGATGACCGACGCGATGAACTGCCCGTCCTGCTGGACGATGGCGTGGATGTCCCCTTCGCGCAGATAGGGCTTGAGCCCGTTGATCTCGCGGTTGGTCTTCCCGATCTCCTCCCAGGTCGCAGGGAACCGTTCGATCATCTCTTTCGGTGTCTGGAAGTACATGATCCCCTTCGAGCCGACCATCAGGACCGAGAGCGCCTGAATGCGGAACTCGGCGGCGGTCGGCTGGCGGTAGACCGTGGTCCCGACGACCGGGATGGTGGTGTTCCACCCGTTGTGCAGGGCCTGCGTATAGGCCCAAGTGGTGTGCGGCATGTGGTTCTCGTGGACGAGCAGGAGTTGGTCGAAGGCCCCCCGAAGCGGCGGATGGGTCCCGGCGACGGTGATGTGCGGCGCACAGGCGGCGACATAGTAGTCAAAGCCCTGAATGTCGGTCGCCCCGGCGAAAATACCGTTGTAGCGGCCGCGCGAGCCGCCGATGTAGGTCGGCAGGTCGGGCCATAATTCCCATGTCTTGCGGGCGAGCCGCGCCCGTGTCTCCGGTTCGGGATAGCCGTTGTCGAGCAGTTTATTGTCGCATTCGTCGGCGTGAAAGGCGACCGCGATATGCGACACATCGGGATAAGCCAGAAAATGGCTGTCGTGCTCGAAGGTGAGCACCGCCTGAAAATCGTTTTCCTGTGCCACCGTGCCGAGCAGTTCAAAGATGTCGTTCGTCCCGCCGAAGTTCGAGGAACAGGAATTCGCCGTATCGGGTCGGGTGAAGAAGGTGTCGAACCCGTGGGCCCGGTGTTCGTCGTACCAGTCGGTATCGTAGACGGGATAGGGGCACTCGCTTTCGCTCTGCCAGGTCTCGACCGGGTAGAAGTCGCGGATGACCCGGCCGCCGGCGGTCGAGGGGGGCAAGCCGTTCACGAGGGCGGTGACGGTCCACGGGTCTCCCGACTTCACCGATTCGCAGAGAGGCACGGTGATGAGCATGTTCACATTCGGTGGCAGGATGTCGCCCGCCATGCAGGCGGCGGCGGTCACATCGCGGCCATTGTAGAGCAGTTTGGTGAGCGTTACCGGCGCCTGCGTCCGGTTCTCGATGTGGATGATGAGCGTCCGGTAGTCGTCGGCGAAGGCGACATACTTGAGCGGCACCTGAGCGAGGGCATAATTGAACTGGCCGCTGAAGGCGGTGCCTTCTTCGGTCTCGACGGTCAGTTGGCCGTTCGACGCGCCGTCCCACGATGCCTCGCGGCTGTGGAAGTTGACCCAGAAGGCGTCACCCTCGGTGAAGGTCAGCGGGTAGACATGATACCAGTCGAGTTTCGTCTGGGTGAGAAGATCCGCGACAGAGACGCCGTTCAGTTTCACCGCCGTCACCTTACCGCCTTTCCCGGCGATGCCCGTTATCTGGAAGCGGCCGCCGCTGGTCGGCGCCGGTATCGGGTTGATGACATCGCCTTCCTGATAGTTCGGATAGTAGAAATCTTTGCGGTAGGAGGCGTAGATGTTGGTATCGACCGGCGCGTCGTCGCAGGGAGCGGCCGATGGCTGGCAGGTCGTTTCGGCGGGGAGGATGATCCCGGCGAGATCCTCGTCGGGCAAGAGAGCATCTGACTGATCGGGCTGATCCGACTGATCGGGCTGATCATCGGAAAGCAGGTCGTCGGGAAGGAGCATATCTTCGTCAACCATATCGTCCTTTTCGTCCTTTATGTCGCTTATGTCCTTTTCTCCATCGTCGCTTTCGTCCTTTTCCCCATTGATATCGCCGTCCACCGTTTCGTCGGTCATCAGATCGTCGACCGGCGCGGTCTCGTTCTTGTCGCAGGCCGCGACAAGGAACAGCACCGCCCATCCCGCAAAGATACCCAACACCCTCGTCATCGTCATCTCCTTTGAAAAGTTGTTCCTTTGTCCTGTCGCGGCGACCATAGCAAAAAGAGAGCAGGCTGTCAAAACTTGACAAAACACCGCGTCATCCTATGTTTTATCCGGTGTCGGCATCACAAGGAGGATAAGCATGTATCGTTCGTTCTTGGCGCTTTCTTTTCTTTTTGCGACGGCGCTCTCGGCGCAGGAGATATGGACGGTCCAGCAGCCCGGCGAGATGACGACGGCCGACTTCTACCTGCTTGAGAACGGGTCGCGCACGACCGGGCTCCTTATCGGCAAGAAGAACAGCGGATCGAACGACGAACTGCTCTGTTTCGTCATGGTGACCGGCTACCAGTGGAACCCCTGTCCCCCCGGTTTCACCTCGTTCGCCGGCATGAGCGGCGCCTTCATCACCGGCGCGAAGTACGGCTCTCCCACGGCGCTGTATGCGATACGGACCGAGATACAGGGGATGTCCAGCGTCACCGCACTCGTCCGGACCGACGCCTTCCTCAACAACATGATCGTGCTCAAGGTGTTCAATAACGACACCGAGGAGGTGAACGGGTCGCTGGCGATCCTCGGCGATACGATCTGGGCCGGCACCAATGACGGCAAGGTGCTCCGCTCCACCGACGGCGGCACGACCTTCGAGACCTTCACCGTCACGGCCGATACCGAGGTCGGCATCACCTACCTCCATTTCACCGACGCACAGAAAGGGTATGCCGCGGGCGGGGCGACGAAAGAGGAGGACACCGGCGAAGGGACCGTGACGACGGTCCTCGACAAGGGCGGTATCTGGACCACGACCGACGGCGGCGCCTCATGGACGGCGGTGAAGGAGAACCTCCCCTACGCCTTCATGAAGGTGGCGCCCGTCACCGCCGGTAACGGCGGCGACCTGACGAATGTCACCTGGTACGCTTTTTATACCGACGACGAGTCCTACAGCGGCGGGGATGTCTCGAAACATGCCGGGGTCACCAGCGACAATTTCGCCACGCTCACCATCGCCGAACCGCAGGCGAACACCGGCAAGAAATTCGGCGGCTTTCAGGCGGCCGGCGTCGATGTCATCGACGGCACCGACATCTGGCTCGGCGGCGTCTGCAGCGACTTCAAGGCCTGCTCGGTGGTGAGTTTCGACGGCGGTACGACCTGGTTGGAGATGTTCATGCCGGCCGATGTCGGTGTCTCTTTCATGTGGAGCCTCAAGGCGCAGAACTTCCTCGATTCGAAGCACGGCTGGGCGGCGGGGAGCGTCAATACCATCCTCCGCTGGGGCGACCCGAACGAGGACCTCACCGAACAGCCCGACACCGGGACGCCCGATGACGCCGTCATTGACGATACGCCGGTCGCCGACGACACCCCGATCGCCGACAACGGCCCGTCAGACGCCGATGAAGGCGGCGCGACCGACGATGTCCAGAACGATACGGGAAGCGACGACAGCGACGCCCTCTACGGCGAGGAAGAACCGGCCTGCGGCTGTTCGCTGGTATTCTAGAAAAAGACCTCTTACCGCCCTTTCAACTTCTCTTCGGCATCGTTGAAGTTCTTGACGGCGCACAGATCGCCGCACATCGAACAGGTCTCGGTGTCGGCCTTCGGGCCGCGCCGGTCGCGGTAGCGGCGCACTTTCTCGGGGTCGAGCGCCAACTCCTCCTGCCGTTTCCAGTCGAGTTTACGGCGGGCACAGGACATCTCGCGGTCCCAGTCGGCCGCGCCGGGCCACCCCTTCGCGATATCGGCGGCATGCGCCGCGATGCGCGAGGCGACGACCCCCTCCTTCACATCGTCGACCGTCGGGAGCGACAGATGCTCCGCCGGCGTCACATAGCACAGGAAATCGGCGCCGCTCATCGCGGCGAGCGCACCCCCGATGGCCGAGGTGATATGGTCGTAACCGGGCGCGACATCGGTGACGAGCGGCCCGAGCACATAGAACGGCGCGCCGTTGCAGAGCGCCTTCTGTATCTGCATATTGGCGGCCACCTGATGGAGCGGCACATGGCCGGGACCCTCGATCATCACCTGCACCCCTTTGGCGCGGGCCCGTTCGGTCAGTTTTCCGAGCGTGATGAGTTCCTCTATCTGGGCGTGATCGGTCGCGTCGGCGAGCGCGCCGGGCCGCAGTCCGTCGCCAAGCGACAGGACGCAGTCGTGGGCACGCGCTATATCCAGAAGCCGATCGAACTGTTCGTACAGCGGATTCTCGGCGTTGTTGTGCGCCATCCAGCGAGCCGTTATCGAGCCGCCGCGCGAGACGATGCCCATGAGCCGCGGTCGATCCTTCAATCCGTCAAGCAGATGGCGGTTGACGCCGCAGTGGACCGTGATGAAGTCGACGCCGCTCTTCACCTGCCGTTCGATCGCACCGAATATCTCGTCGGCGGTCATCTCGGCGAACGACTTGCCCATCTCGCGGACCACCTGCACGATCGCCTGATAGATCGGGACGGTGCCGATGGCGACCGGGGCCGCCTTCATGATCTTTTTGCGGGTCAGTTCGAGATCGCCGCCGGTCGAGAGGTCCATCACCGCGTCGGCCCCGTATCTGACCGCGATGCGCGCCTTCTCGAGTTCTTCCTCGAGCGAGTTGACATCCTCGCTGGTGCCGATATTGGCGTTCACCTTGACGCGGCATCCTTCGCCGATCGCGAGCGGCGCGATGTCATGGACGGTGTTGCGGCATATCACGATGCGCCCCGCGGCGACGCGCCGCCGCAGCTCCTCGGCATCCATCCGTTCGGCCTGCGCGGCGCGCTTCATCTCTTCGGTGATCTTCCCGGCGCGGGCCGCTTCCAACTGGGTCATCTTCGTCATATCTCAACCTCGTTCAAGAGTCGCGAAAGGTACTGTACATCACCTTCCGCCGTTTGACCATAAAAAAGAGAGATGGCCGCAAGGTCCCGAAACCCTTTCCGTATCAGCCCTTCGGCGCGGACGCGGTCGATGCCGCCGAGCAGGAACACCCCCTGCCGTTTCACCGGCGCGACGGTCGGCCGGGTGTCGTGCGGTTTGGAGTGCGGGGGGAATACCGGCGCATAGAAGGCGAGGTCGGCGCCGGAGCCGAAGGCCCGTTCGAATTCCCCCGTCGTATGGGTCGAAACGGCGATGGCGAGGTCGGGCGCCGCCGCGCGGATCGCCGCCACATGATCGAGCATCGACGAGCGGAGGTGCAGGCCGCGGACGCCGCACCGGCGCGCCTGTTCGGGCGAACCGGCGAAGAACACCTCGACGCCGGGACATCGAT
>JAKLFG010000020.1 GCA_022711315.1 bacterium
GACACCCTTGCGGTGGCCGACGGCGACGCCGCGGTCGACCCCGACGCCCCGGTCAACACCGACGGTACGGTCAACCCCGACGACCCGCAGACCGACGGGCTTGTCGCAGACGAGGACACGGTGATAGAACTGTGCGCCGACCCGAACGGCGACGAGGATGCGGACGGCATCCCCAACGGCGTCGACGGGAGCGAGGACCGCGACCTCGACGGCGCGCCCAACTGCCTCGACCCCGATTCGGACGGCGACGGCATCCTCGACGGCGCGGAGTGCCCCGAACAGCCCTGCAAGAACAGCGACGCCGACGATACGCCCGACTTCCTCGACAAGGACAGCGACAACGACGGCCTCTCCGACAAGGAGGAGACGCAGGAGGGGACCAGCCCGACCAAGAAGGACAGCGACGGCGACGGGTCCGACGACCTCGCCGAGATCGTGTACGGCTCCGACCCGCTCGACGACGAGGATACGATACCCGACGGGCTCTTTTTCGTCGTGCTCCCCTACAACGCGCCGGAGGAGGTGACCCGCACGCTCACCTTCAGCACGCTCATCGAGGCGATCGATGTGCAGATAGTCATCGACATCTCCGGCTCGATGAACGACGAGATAGCGCAGGTGCAGAGCGGCATAAAGGACAACATCATCGACCCGGTCACGGCCGAATTCCCGCAGGAGGGGTTCGCCTCGTTCGGCGTGTCGCGCATCAGTTGGAACGGTACCTCGAAGTTCCTGCGCCAGAAGCAGACCTTCTCGGTCGACGCGGTGAAATCGGCGGTGGATAAGGTCAACGAGGACGCGTTCAACACCTCGGTCGGCGCGAACGAACTGCACAGCGAGGTGCTCTATCAACTCGCGGCGGGCGAGGAATTCCACGGCACCGCGAACTTCTGCCTGCCTCCCGCGTTCGGCGGCTGCGACCAGACGATGATAGGCGACGCGGTGGTCGACATCGCGCCGGCGAACTGCACCGGCGAGATCGGCGCGGTGGGGCACGCCTGCTTCCGCAAAAAGGCGATGCCCATCTACATCGTGATCACCGACGAGGAGCGCGAGGACTGCGACCCGAACGGCGTGCAGGTGAACGCCGAATGCTACTGGGTCGCGGGGACCGGCTTCATGAACGGCCACACCTTCGAGGAGGCGCTCGCGGTGATGGGCGGCATCGGCGCCAAGTTCATCGGCATCAACACCTGGCACGAGAAGACGGCCGACGGCGAGGCGAACGCCGGCATCGATCCGCAACCCGACATGGAGATGCTCGCGGAGTACACCGGGTCGGTCGACAAGAACGGCCAGTACTTCATCTACCACACCGCGACGCCGACCGGCGAGGGGATGCCCGACCAGATAGCGCAGGCGATAAAGGACCTCATCACCTTCATCGACATGGATGTGACGACCGGCAAGATGTCCGATCAGGAATGCAACGGCATCAGCGCCGCAGAGTTCGTGAAGTCCTCGACCACCGTCGCGGCCGATCCGGAGGACGGCATCAGCCATCAGGACGAGACCACCTTCTTCTCGGTCAAGCAGGGGACCACCGTCACCTTCGATGTCCGGTTCAAGAACGATTTCTGCCAGAACACGACGACCCAGCCGGTGATCTACGACGCGCTCGTCACGGTGCTCGGCAACGGCTCGTACCTCAGCAACCGGCTCGTCAAGGTCATCGTCCCGGGCATCGACGCCCAGTAACGACAGCCCATGAAGATCTATCTGGTGGGCGGCGCGATACGCGACCGGCTGTTGGGGTTCCCGAAGCACGGGGCCGACGACCATGTCGTGGTCGGCGCGACCGAGGAGGAGTTCCTCGCCCGTTTCCCCGGGGCGGAGCGCGTCGGCAGGGCGTTCCCGGTCTACCTCGCGGGCGGCGCCGAGTACGCCTTCGCGCGGCGCGAGCGGAAGACCGGCCCCGGCCACTGCGGGTTCGAAACGGTCGCCGACCCGTCGGTGACGCTCGTCGAGGACCTGAAACGGCGCGACCTCACCATCAACGCCATCGCGCAGGACCTCGAAACGCGCGAACTCATCGACCCGTGGGGCGGCCGGAAGGATATCGAACAGAAACGCCTGCGCCACATCAGCGACGCCTTTTCCGAGGACCCGCTGCGGCTCTACCGCGTCGCGCGGTTCGCGGCGCTCCTGCCCGATTTCACGCTCGAAGAGGCGACGCTCGGACTCATGAAGGGACTCGTTCCCGAACTGGGCGCGCTCTCGCCCGAACGGGTCTGGCTCGAATGCGAACGGGCGCTCGCCGCCCGCGCCCCGTGGCGGTTCTTCACGATACTGCGCGACACCGGCGCGCTGCCGGTCCATTTCCCCGAATTGCACGCGCTCGTCGGTATGATGCCGGGGCCCGACCGCTACCACGAAGGGGAATCCGACACCTTCGACCACGCGATGCAACTGCTCCGCCGCCTCCCGTCGCCCGATCCGCGCCTGCGGTTCGCGGCGCTCTGCCACGATCTCGGCAAGGGGCTGACCGACCCGGCGATACTGCCGCACCACTACGGCCACGACGAAGCGGGGGTGGCGCTCGTGACGGCGCTCGCCGACCGCCTGAAGGTGTCCAACGACTTCCGGCTCGCCGGGGAACTCGCGGCGCGGCATCACATGGCGGCGGCGAAACTGCCGGTGATGCGGGCGGGAAAGGCGGTGACGCTGCTCAAAAAACTGCGCCGCTTCCCGGGCGGCGGCATCGCGGGCTACCTCGCGCTCCTGCATGCCGACTCGGCGGGGAAGGAGCCCGATCTCACCCCGCTCGCCCCCGAATTCGAACGCATCCTCGATATCCCGCTCCCCGAGAAGTACCACGACCTCGGCCCCAAGTCGGGCGAGATCCTTCTCAACCTGCAGGCCGAAGCGTTCAACGAACTCCGGGAAAAGGCGATGGGGACATAGGGTGTCCCTGCCGAGTCACATAATACCCTCATCCGGCTGATGCCACCTTCTCCCTCAACAGGTAGAAGGATACACGGACTTCCTCGCCCTGTGGAGGGAGAGGAAAGAGGTGAGGGTGTTTGGTGAAAAAAATTGCATCGGGCGGGGCGCGGGAATACAGTGTGGCGTTCCCTTCCCGAGAACCGGAGCAGAACGAATGAAACTTTACACCGAAGACCCGGGGTGGCACGAAAAGATCGGTGGCATTCACGCCCTACTTGAGCGCGTCAAGATCAGCGAGGAACAGTCGGGCGATGTGTTGCATCTGCGCAAGATGAGCCGCCTTCTTTCCATTCACTCATCCACCGCCATCGAGGGGAACCGGCTTACTTTGGGCCAAGTCACCGACCTCATCAACGGCAAACCCGTCTTGGGTCTGCCTCGGGACATCCAAGAGGTGCGGAACGCGTGGCATGCCTACAACGAGATGGTCCGGTATGAGCCGTGGTCGACCGATGACCTGCTGACGGCCCATGCGCACCTGACCGACGCGCTCATCGAAGAGTCGGGTCATTTCCGTTCGGTCGGTGTCGCCGTCGTGCGCGGCGACGGCACGGTCATGCACCGCGGTTCGCCGGCGGAGCAGGTTCCCGCTCTGGTCGAACAACTCCTGCGTTGGGGAAAGACCAGCAAGGCGCATCCGCTCATCAAAAGTTCCGTCGTCCACTACATGCTGGAATACATCCATCCTTTCCGTGACGGCAACGGCAGGATCGGACGGCTGTGGCAGACGCTGATCCTTTTTAAGTGGAATCCGCTGTTCGCCTGGATGCCGGTCGAGACCTTGGTCCACCACAATCAGGCGCTCTATTACAAGGCGTTGCAGGATTCGCATACCGGCTCGCAGGATTGCCGTCCGTTCATCGATTTTATGCTGGATGCGATTGAGAATTCGCTATACAAGTACATCGATGTGGCGACCGAAACGGCAGCCGATGTCCCTGTAAATGTCCCTGTAAATGTCCCTGTAAACGGAATGCCGGACAAGATCCTTCGCATGCTGCGGGCCGATCCCAAGGCGACGGCCCAGAAGATGGCGCTCGCGCTGGGTGTGACCGACAAGACCGTCAAGCGTCATCTCAAAACGCTCCGTGAACAGGGCCGACTGAAACGCGTCGGCTCAGACAAGACGGGCCACTGGGAAGTCATCGAGTGACCGCCCTACCTCATCCTGTCTCCTTCTCCTTGTAAATGAGAAGGACTCCCGGTGTCCCTGCCGTCCCACATAATACCCTCGTGAAAAAAATTGCATCGGACGGGGCGCGGGGATACAGTGTGGCGTTCCCGTTCCGCTCGATCGTTCCGAGGGAGGTGGAGATGTCAAAAAAGGTAGAGGCATTCGTCGAGCGGCTGGCGTCGGTCAAACTGGAGAGCGCTCGCCTCTTCAATCCGTGGCGCGATCATGACAAGGACTACGATCTTTCCAAGGATGCGCCCCGCTTGCGGCGCGAGAACCTCGTCCGCTTCCTTTCGTCGCGGCAGGGAAAGGCCCGCATTATCCTCATCGGCGAGGCGGCGGGGTATCAGGGGGCGAAGTTCTCCGGTATCGCGATGCTGTCGGAACGGATCCTCTGCGGTCGCCGCGTCCCGGACTTCCCGCGCGACGGTTACCATCCCCGCACCAGTTGCCCGAACGGGCCGAATATCAGCGATACGGTGCGGCAATACGGGTTCAACGAGCCGACGGCGACGGTGGTGTGGGAGGCGGTGCTGGAGAACCGGCTCGATCCGCTCTCGGTCGTGACTTGGAACATCTTCCCGTTCCACCCGCGCCACGACGAACAGCCCCATGATGCGCTCTCGAACCGGACACCGACCCCCGAAGAGATACGGACCCACGAGCGTTTCTGCGATGAGTTGATCGGCCTGTTCCCCGGGGCGGTGGTGCTTGCCGTCGGCGAGAAGGCAGGCCGCTATCTGGCAATGCCGCGCCAGAAGATTCTACGGCACCCGGCGAACGGCGGCGCCGAGAAGTTCAGGAAGGAGTTCGGGAAAAGGGGAAAATGGTGAATATTGAGGACTGACCCCGCTTCAGCGCTTCAGGGAGGTGAGGATGTCGAAAAAGATAGAGGCATTCGCCGAGCGGCGGTGCCGAGAAGTTCGGAAAGGAAATCGGAATGTTGAGAAAATATTGGGTATTGAGGACCGACCCCGCTCTGACCCCGCTCTTATATGCTCTCCCAATAAAAAAACATCTTCGCTTTCATATAACTTGATTCGTCCTGTAAAATAAACTATCTACTTAGAGGCGTTGAAAAGAGAAAAGAGGCGCTCGACTGCTAAACCGACAAAGCAAAGAAAAAAGCGAGAGGGAGAATGATGAGCATGCAGGAAGAAATAAAACTTATCAACTCTGAGATGGCAACTGTCAAGCGCATTTTGCTTGCCGTTGTTGGTATCATCCCATCGTTTGACATAACCGACTCGAAAGTTCTTCCATACGGGCTTAAGGCACACACCAGATCTGTATGTTGGATTGTCGAGCAGGTCATTACTCAGCAAACCAAATTTAATGCTAAGAAACTCGGGTTGACGGGCGTTGATATCGATATGCCAGACACTTGTCTTCATGATTGCATCATTCACCAAGATGACAAACGATACTTTGTTAATGTGAAAATCCACAATGCAGATGGCAAAGACAACAAAAATGACATATCAGCCGTTGAAAAACTTTACATGCAATATCAAGGAAACTCCGATTATCGCCTCATATATGCTTGTTTTGGTTTTCGTTTCCGCAATCTCACGATAGAGTTTGTTAAAGAAGATATAGAAGTGTTCTGTCCCCAATTTCTTCCTGTTTATGTGAACCCGCGAAACGATAAGATTCAGGCATTTTATCATCATAAGCCGATATACAGATCGCGGAGCGACTTCCTTCGCCTGCTACGCGAAAACTCAAAAAGCATAGTCTTAAGTTGAGGTAACATACCAATGGAAAGAGATGTTGTGAAGAACACGGATGCTCTGATTGGCATCCAATCATTGCCAGACAATTCAATCGACCTCATAATCGCAGATCCCCCCTATGGTCTTGGTAAAGATTATGGTAACGATTCCGACAAGAAACCAGCAAGGGAGTTTCTTGAATGGATGGAGCGGTGGCTTTTGCTCGTAATTCCCAAACTTAAAGATTCTGGAAGCTTATATATCTTTACTACATGGCGTTACAGTCCAGAGATTTTCGTGTTTTTAAAAAAACACATGATAATGCTAAACGAAATCATTTGGGACCGAAAGGTGCCGAGCATGGGAGGCACAACTCGAAAGTATTCATCTGTGCATGACACTATCGGGTTCTTTGCAAAGACCGACAAACACTATTTTGACTTAGACTCTATTCGTATTCCTTACGATCCCGAAACCAAAAAAGCTCGTAGTCGATCAATTTTTGTTGGCAAGAAGTGGTTAGAAGTTGGCTATAACCCAAAAGATTTGTGGTCGGTTTCCAGATTGCACCGAATTCACGCTGAGAGAGAAGATCATCCGACACAAAAACCATTAGAGATAATAAAACGTATGGTTCTGGCGAGTTGTCCGCCTGAGGGACTTGTTTTGGATCCATTTGCCGGAACAGGACCTACGGTCGAAGCATGTATAAAAACCGACCGACATTTTATAGCATTTGAAATAAATGGGAAATACTTCGAAATAATTGAATCCCGCGCCGAAAGAGCAAAATCAGAGAAGGCGACCTTGATAGATTTTTCTTCTGCACCATCTGCGCGAACCCAAAGTGCTCGGCAGCCTGTCCCTGTACAAGCAAAACTCTTTTAAACTCGGGTCTTGTTTTGTTCTTGCCGCTGATAAAGAAAAGCGGAAAGCAGGGGTAGTCCTTCATTTTACGGGGTCCTTTCCTGTTCTAAAACAACAGGTGGCCGATGTCCGGCCGCGCCTGCGGCACCTTCGCCCCTGAATCTTCGTGTCGGCGAAGCGGGGTCGGTCCTCAATATTCAATATTCAAGGCGTGAGTCGTGAGCGGTGAGAGGTGCGAGGATCAGAGGGCACCGCGGAACTCCTTGAACTTCGGGGTCATTCCCTCGGCTTTCGACCAGCGTTCTATCTCTTTCATATCGACCGGATGACCTCGCGCCACCATGAGCGCCTGTTCCAGCGACGGCCGGTCGTTCCAGAAATAAAAAGCCGCGAGCCGGTCCATCACGCAGTGGGTCGGCGTCAGAAGTTTCAGATAGCCGCTTCGCGTCCTTATCTCGTTGAACTCCCTGACCGGTTTGTCGCCCACCGAGAGGGGCGGGGCGGGAAATTCGACGAACAGTTCGGTGTCGGGATGAGTGAAGTAACGCCCCTTGTTCTTCGCGAAGCCGATGGCGGCGAGCGCCGCTTCGATATCTTTCAGCGAGGCCGACGAAATAAAATCGAGATCGTTGGAGCGGTAACGATTCTCGGTGTAGATGGACACCACCGCGCCGCCGGTAAGTACCGCGTCGATGCCGTTCTTCTTGAGCGTACCGCAGACGATGCTCGCCAGATCCTTGATGGTCGTTTTCGCCGTTATCTTCTTCATGCCGGTTTCCCCCTGCGGCGCGGCCGCGTCCTGACGATGTAGCGCTCCTTTTCCTCGGGCGTCAAGTACTCGTATGCCTTGGCGAGGAGCGCCCGCAACTCGGCGAGGAAGGGATAGCGCGGGTTCCAGAAGTACATCAGCGTCCGCCCTTTTTCCACGCTGACCAGTACCCCGGCCCCCTCGAACTTCGCCAATTGCTTCTGCACGGAAGTGAGCGCCGTCCCGAAATGCTGGGCGATGCCGCGCGCATAGCCCTCATCAAAACGAGAGAGGTAGAGCAGTACCCGCTCCGCCGCAACACAGCCGAAAAGCGCATCAAGCATAACGACCTCCAAAATAAATCACATGACCTATAATAGCGGTCTATCTGTGAAAGTCAAGAGAAGAGAGATCAGTCCTCAATATTAGACCTTTTTTGTAGTCACTAGCACATCATCCTCCCCACATCGGGCCGCGCCGAGAATCGTGAATCGTGAGAAGTGAATCGTGAGAGGTGAGTCGTGAGAGGTGAGTCCGTGAGCGGTGAGCGGTGAGCGGTGAGTCGTATGTCTATCGAGCCGTTCCCCGTGCCTGCATGAGCGGAACGCGGAAGATCCCCTTCTCCAACTCCATCGCGTCGCCCGCCGGCGTGATGACGCCGGTGAAACGGACCTTCTCGCCGTAGGTCTCCCGGAACGCCTTCAGGCCGCGCAGTTCGTTCCTCTTCACATCCATCCGCCATTTGCACTCGAACCCGTACAGATACCCGCCCGTTTCGATGACGATATCGACCTCCGTTCCCGCCGAGGTGCGCCAATGGTACATCTCGGCCGGTAGGAGAGAGGAAGAGAGGACGGCGCGGACATCCTGTATGACGCGGCTCTCGAAAATGGCGCCGAGCGCCGGATGCGTCAGCAGACCTTCCCGGGAACCTATCTGCAACAGGTGGCAGATAAGCGCACTGTCGAACAGGCACCCTTTCGGTGTTTTGACCAGCCGTTTGATCGCGTTGCCGGTATAGGGCGCCAGCGAGGTCCATATATGTCCCGCGTGCAGCCACTCGAGCCAACGGTTCGCGGTGGGTGAGGATATCCCGAGTTCCCTGCCGAGGTGACTCTTGTTCAGCAGTTGACCGCTGAGCGGCGCCAACAGTTTGAGGAACGAAGCCAGATGAACCGGTTCGGCGCCGGCGTACATTTCGGGCACATCGCGTTCCACATAGGTCTTGACATAACTGTCGAGATACCCTGCCCGGAACCGCTCCGGTTTCTCGATCATGCCGGGAAGGCCGCCGTTCAACAGTTCCTGCGCCGGATCATCGATGACGAAGCGGTCGGCGGCCCGGGGCGGCGTTCCCCCGGCCAGCAGGTCTGTCAGCCAGGGAGCGACGGCGCCTTTGCCGTGGCGCTCGGCCAGGGTCATCGGATGAAGTTGCAGGAGAAGGGCCCGGCCCGCGAGCGATTCCTTGAGCCCGCGGATCAGGTTGAACTGCTGGGAGCCGGTGATGATGAACCGTCTTTTTTCCTTCCGGTCGACCGATAACTTGATGGCGGGAAAAAGTTCGGGCGCGTACTGGACCTCGTCAACGATAAGGTCGCCGGGAAAGTTCTTCAATAGGAGTTGCGGATCGCGCTTGGCCTGTGCGCGCAGGGTCAGGTCGTCAAGCGAGAGATAGGTGAAGGAGGCGCCGAAGGTCTCCTGCAGCAGTGTCGATTTGCCGGTCTGACGGGCGCCGGTGAGTACGACGACGGGGAAGTGGGCGACCGCATCGATCAGGTTTTTTTCTATCATGCGTGGTAGGTACGCCATGCGAGCCTCCGTTAAATCTGTGTAAATTTAACGAGCGGCGTTAAAATTGCAAGTTTTTATTCGCCTAGAATCCCACTTTCCGCCGGTCGCCGCGCTCGCAAAGATGATCATATCCCGCCCTGTGACCAATTCATCGGGGATGGCGATCCGCTCATACATCGCGGCGAGATACCGCCGCACCACGAATGGTTTGAATTCTAGGGAATTTCTCATGATGACCTCCGCTTTAGCAGAACTTCTTAACGCGCCCGCAAGCTGGTGTTCAAATCGGCGCAACAGGGGCATGATACCCGCCTCATGGATCTTTGTCAACCGAAATATCCCGAAGAGGGGGACCATCGGGGCCACCTCATCCGGGATGAAAAACGGGTCCGGCCGGCCGGGTGGGTAAGGTTTTCTTGCTACGCCTCCCTTTTTCTGTCATAAGTCGCCCATGAGACTGAAACGCTATCTGACGAGCGACCCGGTGTGGGTGTTCACAACGAACTTCTGCGAAGGGTTCCCCTACACGGTCATCCGCGTCATATCGAACTTCTACCTCGCTACGACGCAGGTGGCGGTGGAACTCATCGGGCTCACCGCGCTGTTCGGTATCCCGTGGACCTTCAAGTTCCTGTGGAGCCCCTTCATCGACCGGTTCTTCTCCCGGCGGCAGTGGATGCTCGCGATGCAGGCGCTCCTGATGCTCGTCGCGTCGGCGCTCACGCTCCTGTCGCCGTTCCCGGGGCTCGTGCCGGTCATGTTCGTCATATTCTTCGTCGGGTCGGTGTTCGCCGCCACCAACGATGTGGCCACCGACGGTTATTACATGGAGGCGCTCTCCGAGGAGCGGCAGGCGCGGTGGGTCGGCCTGCGCGTGCTCGCCTACCGCATCGCCATGATGGCGGGCACCGGCGTCGTCGCGACGGTCGGCGCGGTCGCCAGTTGGCCGCTCGCGTTCCTGCTCGCCGCCGTCATCATGGGGGCGTTCTTCCTGTACCACCTGTTCTTCCTTCCCTGCCCGCCGGTCCGGCCGCCCGCCGCGGCGACCGCGGAAAGAACGCCCTACTTCGAGGCGTTCCTCACCTATCTCCAGCGTCCCCGCATCGTCGCGATACTGCTGTTCATCGTCTTTTTGCGGGCCGGGGAATACATGCTCCACGCGATGGTGAGCCCCTTCTTCGTGTCGATAGGCATCGCGGCCCATTACGGCTGGATATCGTCGTTCGTCGGGCTCCCCGCCACCATCGCCGGCGCGCTCGCCGGCGGCTGGCTCATCGCGCGGTTCGGCCTGCGGCGCATGCTGTGGCCGCTCGTGCTGTTCCAGAACCTCACCAACCTGCTGTACACCGGGCTCGCGTACCGACTGCAGGACGGCGGGTACGCCGAACTGTCCCGCGTGGTCGCCGCCGCGACGGTGAACGGCATAGAGAACCTGTCGTCGGGGATGGGCAACGCGGTGCTCGTCGTATTCCTCATGCGGCTGTGCCGCGCCGATTTCCGCGCCGCCCACTACGCCATCGGGTCGGGGCTCATGGGGCTCGCCGGGATATTCGCCGGGTCGGTGTCGGGCTTCATCGTCCGCGATCACGGCTACGCGCTGATGTTCCTCGCCAGTTTTCTCGCCGCCGCCCCGGCGCTTCTCGCCATCCCGCGGATCCCCATACCGACAGAATTTGACAAACGCCCCGCGGATACCTAAAATACCCCGTACTATTTTTCTCCTGTAGGTGGGATGCAGATCACCCCGGCTCAGAAACGACGGGTCGCCCTCTTCTTCCTCGGCGGCGGCGCCCTGTTCGTCATCGTCGTCGGCATCATCATCGGCGACAAACTGCTCAAGCGGGAGGATTGCTACTACTCGAATTTCCGCGATGTTTCGGTCGCCGGGCTCTCGGAGGGGTCGAGCGTCAAGTTCCAAGGCATGAACATCGGGAGCGTCCGCGACATAGCCATCGACGAGATGGATTCCGCCATCATCCGGATACATTTCTGCCTCAAGCCCGACACCCCCATGAAGGAGGGGACGACCGCCCAGCTGGGGAGCGTCGGCATCACCGGGCTCAAGTTCCTCGAACTCAAGGGCGGCGGCAAGTGGCGCGACATCCCGGAGGGCGGCGAGGTGCCCTCCATCAGTTCGCAGTGGGACCAGATAACCGGCAAGGCCGAGGTCATCGCCGAGAAACTGGAGATCATCCTGAACAATGTGAACAATGTGGTTCAGGATGTGAAACCGGAAAAGGTCAAACAGATAGTGGACAATGTCGCCGGCATATCGGCGTCGCTCAACACCATCCTCACGCAGAACAAGGACAATGTCCGGACGCTCACCGGCGAGTCGGCCATCTTCATGCGGAAACTCAACGACAGCATGGATGAACTCGACAAGGTGGTGACCGATGTCCGCGCGATGACCGCCAAGGACGGCGCGATCACCGGTGCGTTGCAGAGTGTGTCGGGAGCCGCCGACGAGATCGGTAAGGCGACCCGCGAGGCCGACATCAAGGGGACGATGGAGAAGATATCGCTCCTGCTCGATTCGCTCAACAAGACGACCGAGACCATCAACCTGACGCTCGTGCGGAGCCGCGAGGACATCAACAAGTCGCTGGACAACCTCTCCGAGAGCATGATGAACTTCAACGAGTTCACCCGCATCATCATGGAGAATCCGGCGGCGATCCTGCAGGGCACCGGATCGGAGGATAAGAAATGAGACGGACGGCGGCGACACTGGGTCTTGTCTTCTGCGCGGCGCTTCTTTTCGGGGGCTGTTTCGGGTCTCAGGCGAAGAAGCACTACTACCGCGTGTACTACCGCCCCCAGACGGCCCGCGTGGTCCCGGTGCCGGCGACCGCCCGCGTGAAGACGCTCGAGATAGACAAGGTGTACCGCCGCTACAATCTCGTGTACCGCACCTCCCCCTACGAGATATTCTACTACCCGAACCACTACTGGGCCTCCCGTCCCGAGGACATGATGACCGATCTGGTCTACGCGCACCTCAAGACGGCCGGCCTGTTCACCGATCTCATCATAAAACTCGACAAGACCCCCGACTACGAGGTGACCGGCGAGATACGCGAGATAGATATGTTCGACAGCGGCGACCGCTGGTTCGCCCACCTGAGCATGGTGCTCACCCTCAAGGACTTCAAGACCGGCGCGGTGCTTGCCGCGCACCCGTTCGACGAGCGGCGCGAGGTGTTCGGCCGCGAGCCGGTGCATACCGTCCGGGCGATCGGCGAGATAGCGGAGCAGGAGATAGAGAGATTCATTCAACATATCGCCGCCGAACTTGGTAAAAAGTAACCGCCTCCTCGCACCTTTTCTTTTTTTACTGCTGTGCGCGCTCCCGCTGGGGGCGCTCACCCTCGACGCCCGGCAGGTCAAGGACCCGCGGATACAGGAGCAGTTGGCGCGCGACGCGACGCTCGTCCCGATGGAAAAGGGGGCGGTGTTCGTCCCGTGGCTCGTCGACAGCCAGCGCGAGCCGACCTACGCGGTCTACCGCGGCGAGGATTTCATCACCGACGCCGAGACGGGGCGGCGGGTCGTGCTCGACCCGGGCGATTATGTGCTCTACATCGGGTCGGGGCCGCTCGATACCCGCATCGTCTTCTATGTCACGGTGAAGCCGGAACGGGTGACGGTGGTCATGCCGGTGTGGGGCGCGCTCATCGTGCAGGTCGTGGACGCGTACCGCAACCCGCTCCGCGAGGGGTACCAGATAAGCGACGAGGAGACCAAACTGTACTACGGCGCCGGGTCCGGCACCGACGAGACGCTCGGCGAGAAGCCGCTCATCTGGATACTGCGGCCGGGGCTGTACCGCGTATCGAAGAAAGGGGAGGCGCCCGATTCGTACCGCAATTTCGTGACGGTGCGCCTGATAGAGCGGCATGCGAGCACCGTCCTGCTCGTGTTCGACGAGAAGACCCATCAACTGCTCGGCGGCGGCGAGGTGGCGGGCGACGAACAGATGACCCAGAAGGGGAACTGGGACCTGCGCCTCCTGCTGTCCGGGTCGCTGTCGTTCACCAACTCGGGCTATATGATCGAAGGGGCGGTCGCCGAGAACTCGCTCGCGCTCGGCAGTTCCCTCAACGCGGCGGCGCTGTACGACGACGACGACTGGATATACAGCGCCCGGCTCGACCTGTTCGAGGACCTCATGATGCAGGACAACCGGAAGGTGCGCAACACCCGCGACATGGCGAAGTTCGACACCTCGGTCATCTACCGCATCGAGAAGTGGGTGGGGCCCTATCTGTCGACGCGGCTCAACACGCGGCTGTTCTTCGATTACCGCGATTACTCGAAAACGGAGTTGACCTATGTCGGGGTGGAGCGCGACGGGCGGCGCTGGCAGATGCGGCCCGGCGACATACTCATAGCGAAGACCGGCTCCCCGACGACCATTCAGGAGGGGCTCGGGTTCAACTTCGAGTACCGCTGGGGCACGCTCTTCTTCCTGACCGCCCGCGCCGGGTACGGTCTCAAACAGGACATCGCGCCGTTCTACTACGACGAATCGCACGACGACCCCGCGACGCCGGAGTACGAGATCCTCCGGATAGATCCGTTCAACCTTTCCCACGGCCCCGAGTTCTCGGTCTATTTCACGCTCATGCCGCTCTCGTTCCTCGAGATAAAGGAGGACTTCATCTCGCTCCTGCCGGTCGAGCATCCCTCGCAGACCTATTTCAGCGCCGAGACCACCGTATCCATCTGGATATCGAGTTTCGCGACCATCCAGTACCTGTTCTGGGTCGAGCGCCAGCCGTTCATATCGCAGGACATCCGCGGGTACCACGCGGTCACCGTGCAACTGTTCTACCGCGTGTTCTGAGGGAGGGACGATCGTGCGCACGGCCCGGGACACGCTCATATTCCTCTCGTTCGCGGCGCCGATGGTCGCCGCGTCGTTCCTGCTCGGCGGCGTCTACACCGCCACGACCTACAACCTCATCGTCATGCGGATCGTCGCGTGTCTGTTCCTCGCGTGGGCCGTGTGGTTGTCCGTCGCGGGCCGGCGGCTGTTCGTGCCGCTGCTTGCCCTGCCGCTCCTGCTCATCATGGGGTGGGCGCTCCTCCACCTGCTGCCGCTGCCGCCCGCGATCGTCGGCCTCCTGTCGCCGACGGCGCGCTATTTTCACGCGATGGCGGGGCCGGAGGGGTGGCGTCCGCTCACGATGTCGTCGCCCGACACGCTCTATTCGATCATGCGGGCGGCGACGCTCGCGCTGTTCATACTCATGCTCCAGCGGACGGTCGAGGTGGAACGGCGGGGCTGGCGGCGGCTGGTGACCGACACGATCGTCGTGACCGCCGCGCTCCTTTTCGCGTTCGGCGTGTTCCTCAAGCTGACCGGCGCTACGACCTTCCTCGGTTCGACCCTGCGCGGGCCGCTGCTCCTGCATCCGACCTTCATCAACCTGAACCACGCCGCCGCCTTTTTCGGCGTCGCGGCGCTCCTGTCGCTCGCGACCGCCGTCGAGGCCGACCTCGCCCGGGCCCGCGTCTTTTACGGCGCGCTCTTTTTCGTCAACCTGCTCGCGGTCGTCATGACGCTGTCGCGCGGCGGGATACTGGGCGTCGTCTGCGCCATCGTCTTTTTCTTCGCGCTCAAACTGTTCAAGGAACGGACCAAGGCGCTCCTCCTGCCGGTGCTCTTCTCGCTCATCGCCGTCGCGACCGCCTTCTATGTCGGCTATCATTTTATCGTCGCCGAATTCGACCTGTCGCGCCCGGATTATTTCGATAAACTCCTGCTCTTTTCGACCGTCGGTGACTATCTCGCCGATTTCTGGCGCGTCGGTTCGGGGCTCGGCAGTTTCATGCATGTCTACCCGTACTACCAGGGCGATCCCGGCCTGTTCTTCATCCAGCTCGAGAACGAGCCGGTGCAGTTCGCGCTCGAGCACGGCCTGCCCTTCGCGCTCCTCGTCGCGTCGCTCCTCGTGTGGTATTTCGTCAAATACAACCGGCGCGAACATTGCCGGTGCGGCGCGGCGGCGATACTGCTGTTCATCCTCATGCACAACACGCTCGACTTCAACCTGCACGATCTCGGGATACTGTTCCCCGTCGCGGCGGTGTATGTCATGGCGAGCGGCTCGTTCGAACTGAAGGGCTGGCCGCGCCGTCTGGCGCTCGGCGCCGGCGTGATAACGGCGCTCGGCCTCCTGTGGGGGTCGCGGTACGGCGACGACATCGATTTCTACAAGGCGAAAGAGGCGCTCCCGTACGACACGCTCGTCCGGCGGTATCCGGCCGACTTCAAGGTGCCGCTCCGCGAGGCGCTCGCCCGCTACAACGACGGCAGGCGGGAACTCCTCCTCGCCGCGCTCCCGTTCCTCTCCGAGGCGGCGGCGAAGGCGCCCGACTACTACCACATCTCCTATCTCACCGGCTCGGCGCTCCTGCGGCTCGGCTCGATCGAGGAGGGCATCGCGCTCTATGTGAAGGCGGTGGACCGGGCGCCGGACCGGCATCTCGGACGCCTGCTCGGCGATATCTACCGGCACCTCGGCGCGGCGGGCATCGAGCCGCGGATGCGTGAGTTACTGCCGTTCGGCCGGCCCGGCGCGCGGGAGACCGTTTCCCGGTTCCTCGCGTCGGTGCGATCCCCGGAACTCGTCGGCTCCTTCATCGCGGGTCGCGAGGAGGAGTTCTTCGAGACGGCCGGGCAGTTGTACCTTTCGACCGGCGACACCGCGCGGCTTACCGACCTGCTCGACCGCGTCTCCGCGCTGACCGGCGACTGGCCGGTGGCGCGGCGGGGTCGTTACCTCATGCTCCGCGGGCAGGCCGCGCTTCGCAGGAAGGACCCGGCGACGGCGCTGTCGCTGTTCCGGCAGGGGGCGGCGCTGACCGGCGCATTCGACGATGTCCTGACCCTCGCGCAGGCGACGCTCTCGCACGACCCGGACCGGTGCGGGGAACTCGACGCGATGCTGCAGGAAAAGGCGCTCGCCGACAAGGGACGGCTCGCCCGGTATCACCGCTGGAAGAGCGACTGGCTGTGGCGGCGCGGCGAGCTGCGCGAATCGCTCAAATACCTGCAACGCGGCGCCGACATCGGCGGCTACCCCCAGTGGCGGATCGACGGCGCGCGCCGGCTCGCCTCGCAGGGGCTCTGGGAGGAGGCGGTGGCCGAACTGACCCACCTGAAGGATTCCCGCAAACAGGTCGATGTCGCCGCGATCGATGCGCTCCTTGAGGAATATCGCCGCAAGATGGAGCGGAAACGGTCCGGTCTCATGCAGGAGATGCTCCTTGAGAAGCGGTAGGCGACGGGCGGCCCGGCGCGGCAAGTTTGACTTTTCGGCCGGCGCCGATACGATATGCGGCATGAAAAGAGGGAAGGAGCGGTCATGCGTTCGGTGAAAAAGGAAAGCCGCCGGGAACAGATACTCTCCTGCGCGGCGCGGATATTCGCCAAGAAGGGGTATCACGCGACGAGCATCAGCGACATCTGCAAAAAGTCCGATGTGGCGCGCGGCACCATATACCTCTATTTCAAGAACAAGCGCGACATATTCGACACGCTGATAAAGAACTTCACCGGCGACATCTTCCGGCGCATATCGGTCTTCACGCCCGGCGAGGCGCTCCAGCCGCAGTTCAACCGCAACATGTGCGCGGTGGTCGACATCATCACGCAGAACAAGGACCTGACCAAGATCATGGTGTCGGAGGCGGTGGGGCTCGACGCCGAGTTCGACCATCAACTCATCCTGTTCTACGCGCGGCTCGTCGAGTATGTCGAAGGGGCGCTCACCATGCTCCAGAAGAACGGCGACATATCGAAGCATGTCAATGTGCGGCTCCTCGCCTACGCGCTCGTCGGGGCGATCAAGGAGATCGCGTACCAGTGGGCGCTTGACGGCGGGAATGTGCTCGACATGGACCCGCTCATCAAGACGGTCCGGCAGTTCAACATACAGAATTTCATCGCTTTTACGGGGGAATCCTGACATGAACACGAAGATGCTCGAAAGCCTGCTCGCGACGGTGCTGACCAAGGACCAGATACAGGCGCTCCGCGAGGAGATCGTGGCCGGCGCGCGCCGCCTGCACAAGGTGGTCGACGAGAACGAACGGGCCCGCGCCCGCCGCGACGAACTGCTCGCGCTCATGAAGCGCGTCGACACCTTCATCGAAACGCGCGAAGGGTCGCCGCTGTTCCTGCGCGCCATCTACAGCGCGGCGAAGGAGGAGATACGCCGGCGGGTGATGCCGCTCATCGAGGAGGTCCTGCGGCAGGGCGAAGAGGATGGTGCCGAGGCCGCATCGCCGGCCCGCGCCGCCGCGCCGAGACCGCAGGGAACGCCGGAAGGCGCGCCGCGTCGCCGTCGCCGCCCGCGCCGCCGTTCAGGGAAAAAGCCGAGCGGCGCCCAGCCGGCCCCCGATGCCGAGACCGATTAACCCCCGTCACCACCCCGATACCTCCGGAGCGGCCCGATGCGGGTCGTGACGGTGCACCATCTCAAAAAAGCGCGCCGGTCGCTTTACATCGACGAGGCGCCGTTCCGCTCACGGTCCCCGGTGGCGATCACCCGCCCGCTGGAGGGGATACCCAAACGGCGGAAAGGGCTCGTGGCCACCCTGCCCGACATCGCTCAGGCGTCCGGACTCGGCCAGTACCTGCGCCTGTCGGGCGTGGTGTCGGTCGGCCCCTTCACCGTCGAGCCGTCGTGGGTGGGCGACCGGCGGATGAATCTCCTCATCGACGGCGCGTGGTACTATCTCTCGGCCGTGCCGGATACCCCCTTCACGCCGCGGTGCGCGACGACGCTCCTGTTCCCCGCCGACACGGCGCCCGACCGGTCGTCGCTCGCGGCCTTCACCCGCTTTTTCCGCGGGAGCGGCTTCACGGCGGTCCTTGCGTCGGGCGCGCACGCGACGGCGTGGCGCGACCGGTGCGCCGCCTCGTTCCCCATCGAGGTGAGGGAACGCCCGGCGCAACTGCCCATCGACTGGTGACCTTTCCCGGAAACTTGACTCGTCACCCCGTTTGCGTCATCATGCCGCGAAGGGCCGAGTAACTATTTTTACGGAGCATGAGATGAAAGATCCCCGCATTGAGAAACTGGCCAAGAATCTGGTGCGTTTTTCCTGCCGCGTGAAAAAGGGCGAGCATGTCCTCATCGAGGTGAAGGACGAGTCGGCCAAGCCGCTCGTCGAGGCGCTCGTCGAAGAGGTGCAGGCGGTCGGCGCGACGCCGTTCGTGAACCTGTACGACCAGCGCATCATGCGGAAACTGGTCGGCGGCGCGAGCGAGGCGTGGTTCAAGATCATGGCCGAGGTCGATCTCCTGAAGATGAAGAAGATGCACGCCTTCATCGGCATCAACGGCCGCAACAACTCCTACGAGTTCTCCGATGTGCCGGGCGCGCAGATGAAGAGTTACATGCAGAAATATGTCCAGCCGGTCCATTTCGACCAGCGCGTCAAGCATACCAAATGGTGCATCCTCGCCTACCCGAACCCCTCCTACGCGCAGGGTTCCACCATGTCGACCGAGGCGTTCGAGAATTTCTATTTCGATGTGACGACGCTCGACTACGCCAAAATGGACAAGGCGATGGACCCGCTCGTGAAACTGATGGACAAGACCGACAAGGTCCACCTCAAAGGGCCCGGCCGCACCGATCTCACCTTCTCGATAAAGGGCATCCCCACCATCAAGTGCGCCGGTCAGATGAACATCCCCGACGGCGAGATATTCACCGCGCCGGTCAAGGATTCGGTGAACGGCGTCATCGAATACAACACCCCGACCGTCTATCTCGGCAAGAAGTTCGAGAAGGTCATCCTCACCTTCAAAAAGGGGAAGATCGTCAAGATCGAAGGGGACAATGTGGCAAAACTCGAAGAGATATTCAACAGCGACCCGGGCGCCCGCTATGTCGGCGAGTTCGCCATCGGCGTCAATCCCTATGTCACCAAGCCGATGGTCGATATCCTCTTCGACGAGAAGATCGCCGGGTCGATACACTTCACCCCCGGCAACTCCTACGACGAGGCGCCGAACGGGAACAACAGTCAGGTCCACTGGGACCTCGTCATGATACAGACGCCCGAATACGGCGGCGGCGAGATCTGGTTCGACGGCAAACTGATCCGCAAGGACGGCCTGTTCGTCACGAAGGAACTGAAGGGGCTCAACCCCGAGAACCTCAAGTAAGCCGGCCCGCCGGCGGGGGACCGAGGTGCAGGCCGACCGCCGCTTCATGCGCGAACACATCGAAGAGTTGCTCTCCATCGAACGCGAAAGTTTCGCCGATCCGAAGAACGGGAACATCTTCACCTCGCTCTATGATGACGCGGCGTCCCATATGCACTATTTCGTCTCGCGGGACGAGGCGGGCGGCATCGACGGGTATCTCCTGCTGTCGCTCGCGGTCGACGAGGCGGAGATCATCAATGTCGCGGTCCGTCCCTCCCGGCGGCGTCACGGCGTCGGGGCGGCGCTCGTCGCGGAGGCGCTCGCCTTCGCCGTCTCCCGCGGCGCGGTCGCCTGCTACCTCGAGGTGCGCGAGAGCAACGGCGCGGCGCGGCGGCTGTATGAAAAAATGTCGTTTAATGTTGTAGGCGTGAGAAAAATGTATTATACTGCCCCGCCCGAGGACGCCATCGTGATGCGCCGGGCACTGGAGGCCGCGTGCAACGATCGATAGTCACCGCCATAGCCGATATGATGCCGGTCGCGGGCGACTGCTTTCTCATGGCGGTCCCCTTCGAGCCCGAACCGCTCCCCGGACAGTTCGTCATGCTCTCGTTCGGCGACGGCCGCACCGACCCGTTCCTTCCCCGCCCCATCTCCATCTTCGACTGGGAGGGCGGCATGCTCACGCTCCTCATCCGTGTCGTCGGCCGCGGCACGCTGCTGTTGGGGCGGCAGGCGGCCGGCGCGGCGGTGCGGGTGACCGGGCCGCTCGGCAACTCGTTCCCCGACGACGCGGGGCGGGTGTGCTTCATCGGCGGCGGCATCGGCGTCGCGCCGCTTTTCTACGCCGCGAAACGGTCGAAGGCCAAGGACCGGTCGTTCATACTCGGCTTCCGGTCGGCCGACGAGAGTTATCTCACCGGCGAGTTCTCGGAGGTCGCGCCGGTCCGGTTCGTGAGCGACGACGGGTCGCTCGGCGAGAAGATGTTCCCTCACGAGAAACTCGACGCGCTTGTCGCGGCGGGCGAAAGACCGGATCTGGTGGTCACCTGCGGTCCCGAGAAGATGATGGCGGCGGTGCACGGGGTGGCGAAAAAGCACGGCCTGCGCGATGTCCATTCGCTCGAGTCGCGCATGGGGTGCGGCATCGGCGCCTGTCTCGGGTGCCGCGTCAATATGCCGGGCGCCTCGGTGCTTGTCTGTAAGGAAGGGGCGGTGTTCGACGGATCCATTTTCGAGGAGAAACAGTGACCGACCTGCGCGTACACATCGGCGTCACGACGCTCAAGAACCCGATACTGACCGCCTCGGGAACCTTCGGCTACGGTCCCGAGTTCGAGCCGTATCTCAACCTGCACGCGCTCGGCGGCTTCTGCACGAAGGGGATATCGCTCGAACCGCGCGCCGGCAACCCCGGCGTACGCATCGTCGAGACGCCGTCGGGGATGCTGAACTCGATAGGGCTGGAGAACTGCGGGTCGCGCGTGTTCCTCGACGAGATGCTGCCGAAGATAGCCGCGTATGACACCGCGATCATAGTGAATTTCTACGCCCACAGCGAAGAGGATTTCGTGAAACTCGCCGCCACGCTGTCGGAAAGCGACCGCATCGACGCGCTCGAGATGAACCTCTCGTGCCCCAATGTCAAGCAGGGCGGCAGCGTCTTCGGGGCCGACCCGCGCCTCATCGAATCGCTCACCGCCGCGGTCCGCAAGGTGACGAAAAAGACGCTTATCGTGAAACTCTCGCCCAATGTGACCGACATCACCGTCACCGCGCGCGCCGCCGAGGCGGGCGGCGCCGACGCCGTGTCGCTCATCAATACGCTCATCGGCGCCGCGGTGGACCGCCGCACCCGCCGCTTCACGCTCGGCAACAAGATCGGCGGCCTGTCGGGTCCCGCGATAAAGCCGGTCGCCCTGCGCATGGTGTGGCAGACGGCCCGCGTGGTGAAGATCCCGGTCATCGGCATCGGCGGCATCGCGACGCTCGGCGATGTGATCGACTTCCTCCTCGTCGGCGCGCGTGCCGTGCAGGTCGGGTCGGCGAACTTCGTGAATCCCGGCGTCGCGCAGGACCTCGTCGAGGGGCTCGACCGCTACCTCGCGGAACGGGGCGAGACGCTCGACGCGCTCATCGGTTCGGTGCAGGAATGACGATGCGGACGGTCGCCATCGCCCTGCTCGCGCTTTTTGTCGCGGCCTGCGCCGATCCCTACGGCATCTACCACAAGGTGCGCGACAAGGAGGACATCCAGAAGATATCGCTCCTCTACAAGGTGGATATCGGCAAGATACGGTCGGCGAACAGCATGGGCGGCGCCGACGAGGTGAAGCCGGGCGACTACCTGTTCATCCCGGGCGTCCGCGCCCCGATGGACGGCACCGCGGTGACGGCTTCCACACAGAAGAAAGAGACGGGGAAGTCGGTGGGCGTCGGTAAGCAGGCGCTCGCGACCACCCACGGCGCGAAGGGGAAGGACCTCAAGGCGACCGGCGTCGCGAAATTCTCGTGGCCGCTCAAGGGGGTGGTCACCTCGCCGTTCGGTCCGCGCGACGGCAAGATGCACGAGGGGATAGACATCAGCGTGCCGGAAGGGACGCCGGTCTTCGCGGCGGGCGGCGGCAAGGTGATATTCTCGGCCGACCACGGCGGGTACGGCAATGTCGTCATCATCCAGCACGCCGACAACTACTTCACGGTGTACGCCCACAACCGCGAACTGCTCGTGAAAGAGGGGCAGACGGTCAAACAGGGCGACAAGATAGCGCTGTCGGGCAACACCGGGCGGTCGAGCGGCCCGCACCTCCATTTCGAGGTGCGCATCGGCGCCAAGCCGCAGGACCCGATGCAGTACCTTCCCCGGGCGGCCCCATAGCTCAGATGGATAGAGCGGCGGATTCCTAATCCGCGTCTGCCGCAGGTTCGACTCCTGCTGGGGCCACCAACTTTGAATCGGTAGGATATCGATACGGAGATGAGTCACACCATACCTTTCCTCGGCGAGATAGCGGCGCTCGCGACCGCCTGCTGTTGGGTGATATCGTCGCTGTCGTTCCAGACGGCGGGTCGCAAGGTCGGCTCGCTGCCGGTCAATATCATCCGCATCGTGCTCGGCTTCCTGTTCCTCTCGGTGTACCTGACCGTCGTGCGCGGCGCGCCGGTGCCTCTTGACGCGACGCCGCATGCGTGGGGCTGGCTCACCCTGTCGGGCGTGGCGGGTTTCCTGTTCGGCGACCTCTTTCTTTTCAAGTCCTTCGTTGTCGTCGGTGCGCGCACCGCGATGCTCGTCATGTCGTCGGTGCCGGTGCTCACGGCGGTCATCGCCTACCTGTTCATGGACGAAACGATCGAGCCGCTCGGCATGATCGGCATGGCGGTCACGATAGCCGGTATCGCGCTCGTGGTCGCCAAGCGGGATCCCGCGGAGAGCGCGACGCGACCGCAGTGGGGGCGCGGGGTGCTCTATGCCTTCGGCGGCGCGTTCGGGCAGGCGGTCGGGCTCGTCCTTTCGAAGTACGGCATGGGGGCGATGGACCCCTTCGCGGCGACGCAGATACGGGTCATCACCGGCGTTCTCGGGTTCGTCGCGCTCGTCACCTACCTCGGCGCGTGGGGTCGGGTGGCCGCGGCGTTCCGCGACCGGCGCTCGCTCGCCTTCATCGCGACCGGCGCCTTCTTCGGGCCGTTCATCGGCGTGTCGCTCTCGCTCCTGTCGGTCCAGTACACCGCGACCGGCATCGCCTCGACCATCATGTCCACCACGCCGGTGCTCATCATCGCGCCAGCGATAGTGCTCTTCAAGGAAAAGGTCTCGTGGCGCGAGGCGCTCGGCGCGGCGGTCGCCGTGGGCGGCGTGGCGCTCCTCTTCTGGCGCTGACCCGGCCGGGGCGCGGACCCTTTTTGCATTTTGCCTTTCTCTTTGCTAGAATGGTCGTCGTCCGCAACGAGGTGGCCCGATGGATCAGAAAGAACGGCTCATAGAGACCTTCGCGACCTTCACGCACGAACTGATGGATGTGGTGCTGTCCAACAAGTCCTTCATCGACATCAACGGACTTTCCATCGAATCGCCCGAAGAGGCGCACCTCTACCTCAAGAACTACGGCTACGACCTTGACAATGCGGCTCACGCCGAACAGGTCCGGTCCATCCTGAGCGAGGCGAAATCGTTCATCCAGACCTACCTGCTCGAGGACCCCGAGGGGCAGACCCCGACGCTCGTCATCCCGCCCAATGTCCTGTGGGAGGACGACCCGCGCAACTTCCTCCTCATGGCCTCCGACAAGACGCGGAGCATCACCCAGCGCTGGGCTTGCGCCGTGCTCCGGGTCGCCCACACCATCACCCATGTCGAGAACGACCTGTCGAAATACTTCTTTCAAGGGATAAAGAAACAGATATTCGCCCGCTTCATGACCCACCTCAATGTCAACAACAAGGGCGAATACTTCATCGGGCGCGGTCCCAACCAGATACGGCTGAAACTTTTCGAGATGAAGAGCGAGAAGACCAAGGAAAGTCTCATCATGAAACTCCTCCATAAAAAGGAGAATGTGACGGCCGATGTGTTCGACCGGGTCGGCGTCCGCATCGTGACCAACGACAAACTCGATGTCCTGCTCGTGCTCAAGTATCTCGCCGAGAACCATGTCATCTCGTTCGCGAACATCAAACCGTCCCGGACCCGCAACAACCTGATAGACCTCGAGAAGTTCCTCGAAGGGCTCGTCCGTTTCAAGGAGGAGGACCTCACCGGCTGGAGCGAGGAACAGGTGCGCGATTACTTCAAGCCCTACCTCGTGTTCGACAAGGAAAAAGCGCAGGAACAGGAGGAACTCATCCGCGAGAACAACCCTTATTCCTCCACGCAGTACACGAGCATACAACTGACGGCTCGGCAACTCATCACGATACAGGATCCCTTCAGCATCAATCTCGCCTACAAATTCTTCTTCCCGTTCGAGATACAGATACTCGACCACGAATCGTTCGTCGAGAGCCGCACCGGCCGCGCGAGCCACGACGAATACAAAAAGAGCCAGATCATCTCGGTGCGCCAGCGGGTGCTCGAGAATGTCCTGCGCTACCATGCCCGCAAGAAATGGCAGGAAGTACGGCCCGTCTAGGACGGCAAAGGAAGAGGGAGGATGCCATGAGATCGTGGATGGCGATGCTCGTCATCATGCTGTGCGCCGCGACGCTCGGCGGCGCCGAAAAGGGAGGAATAGCGAAGAAGGAGGGCACCATGGAAAAAAGACTGAACGGCAAGAAGATCCTGATGATCGTCGCGTCCGAGAAATTCCGCGACGAAGAGTTCGCGGTGCCGCACGCCCATTTCGTGGGGCTCGGTGCGCAGGTGACCGTCGCGAGCACGAGGAAGGGGACCGCCACCGGCATGTTCGGGGCGAAGGCCGAGGCGACCGCGACGCTCGCCGAGGTGAAGGGCGGGAATTACGACGCGGTGGTGTTCGTCGGCGGGGCGGGCGTGCCGACGGTGCGGGCCGAGCCGCGCGCCGTCGAGATCGCGAAGGAGGCGAAGGGGCTCCCTGTCCTCGCCGCGATATGCTGGGCGCCGACGATACTCGCCAAGGCGGGGGTGCTCGCCGGGAAAAAAGCGACGGTGTGGAAGGGCGCCGACGCCGAATACGGCATGACCACCGACAAGATGCTCGAGAAGAACGGCGCGAAGTTCACCGGCGATGAGGTGACGGTCGACGGCAACATCGTCACCGGCAACGGCCCGGCGGCGGCGCAGAAGTTCGCCGAGGCGATAGAAAAGAAACTGTCGGGCGTCGGGAAATAGATCAGTCCAGAAGCGCGTCCTCGCGGACGAGCACTATCCGGTCACCTTCAAGGCGGGCGACCGCCGGTATGAACGGCAGTTCGACCCTCTTTTTCGGGCCGGTCACGGTCAATAGCGGATATTCCGGGGTGAGCGCGAGATCGGTGACGGTCCCGACGGGCGATCCGTCCTCCCGCACGACCGCCGTCCCGATGAGCGCGTCGACCGAACGGCCAAGCAGTTCGGCCCGCGGGAGCGTGAATTCCTCGCCGACGAGGTACCCCGCCTCGAACGGTTTCTCGACCTCGGCGATACGGACATGGAACCCCTTCGCGACCGGCCGGATGTAGGACACCTCGAACTCGGTACCGAAGGTGCGGTGGAAGAGGTGCTTCACCGTCCCGAGAAAGTCGGCGTCGCGCAGGAAGGGTTTGAACAGCAGCGTGCCGTCACCCTTGATGACGCGGGCGAAACGACCGACGGGCATGGCATCCGTGAACATAGCATCTCTCCTGCTCAAAAAAGGCCGCCAGCGGCGGCGTGTGGCGCGCGGCCGGTATCGACCGTCCGCCCCGGGCCTACTCGACGATCTCGAGTATGCTCTTTTTCCGGTCCTTGCTCGTCGAGGCGCTCAGGATGATGCGCATGGCCTTAGCGATGCGGCCCTCCTTCCCGATGACCTTACCGAGGTCCTCTTTGGCGACCCGCAGTTCGATGACCGAGGTCTGTTCGCCGTCGATCTCATCGACCTGTATCTGGTCGGGATTGTCCACCAGATGCGACACGATGTGCCGGATCAGTTCTTTCATGACCTTCTCCTCCCTCCGTGGAAAACGAACCGTTACGCCTCGGCTTTCTTCGCCTTGGCGGCCACTTTCTTCATCAGCGATGCGACGGTCTCGGAGCACTGCGCGCCGTTGGCGATCCAGCGGTTTATCTTCTCGACATCCATGACGATCTCGACCGGGGTGCGGGTCGGGTCGTAATGGCCGAGCCGTTCGAGACAGTCTCCGTCCCGTTTCTTGCGTTTGTCGACGGCGATGATGCGGTAAAAGGGTTTCTTCTTGCCGCCCAGCCGGGAAAGTCTGATACTGACGCTCATGCGAATGTTCCTCCTATGCGCATGGTTGCTATCCGATGCCCTTGAGACCCTTCATCAGCGAGCCGAGCCCCATGGTCTTCAATCGTTTCATCATCTTCTTCATCTCGAGATACTGCTTCATGAACTGGTTGATGTCCTGCACCCGCGTGCCGCTCCCGGCCGCGATGCGGCGGCGGCGCGACGCGTCGAGCACCTCGGGGTTCAGCCGTTCGGCGCGGGTCATCGACTGGACGATCGCCTCGATGCGGCGCAGTTCGCGGTCGAGATCGACCTTGCCCTTCACCTGCTTGAGCGCGCCGCCGACGCCCGGCAGCATGCCGAGCAGGCTCTCCATCGGGCCCATCTGCTTCATCATTTTCATCTGGGCGAGGAAGTCCTCGAGGTTGAACCGGTCGGAGAGCATCTGCTTCTGCAGTTTCACCGCCTTGTCGGTGTCGACTTTCTCCTGTGCCTTTTCGACGAGCGAGAGTATGTCGCCCATGCCGAGTATGCGTCCCGCGATCCGTTCGGGGTGGAACAGTTCCAGTTGGTCGGTCTTCTCGCCCACGCCGACGAACTTGACCGGCGCGCCGGTGACCGCGTTGATCGAAAGGGCCGCGCCGCCGCGCGCGTCGCCGTCCATCTTGGTCAGGACAACGCCGGTGAGTCCAATGCGCTCGTGGAACTCTTTGGAGACATTGACCGCCTCCTGCCCCGTCATCGCGTCGGCGACGAACAGCACCTCGACGGGGGAGAGTATCCGCCGGATATCGGCGATCTCGCGCATCATGGCCTCGTCGACCTGCGTGCGGCCGGCGGTATCGACGATCACGACATCATAGACGCCGTCGCGTGCCTGCTTCATCGCCGCTTCGGCGATGCGGAGCGGGTCGTCGCCCGGCTTCGTGTCGAACACATCGACGCCGACGGTCTCGCCCAGTTTCTTCAACTGGTCGACGGCGGCGGGGCGGTAGATATCGGCGGGGACGAGCAGGACGCGCTTGCGGAGTTTTTCCTTGAGGTGGCGGCCGATCTTCGCGGCGGTCGTCGTCTTGCCCGACCCCTGCAGGCCGGCCATGAGGATGACGGCGGGGGGCCGCACGGCGAGGTTCAGTTCGTGGGCGCCGGCGCCGAGCAGGGCGACCATCTCGTCGTGGCAGACCCGCACGAACTGCTGGCCGGGGGTCACCGAGCGGGCCACCTCGGCGCCGACCGCGCGGGCCGACACCTTTTCGAGGAACTGCTTGACCACGCCGTAGTTGACATCGGCATCGAGGAGCGACAGGCGGATCTCGCGGACCGCCTCCTGAATATTGTCCTCGGAGAGTTTGCCGACACCGCGCAGGCGGCGGAAGGTCAACTCAAGTTTTTCCGACAACGAGTCGAACATGTAGTTCCTCAAAAAAACCGGCGGATTATACGAGCAGAGGCCGCTTGGTCAAGAAAATCTTTCGGTTCGCTCGATATCCCCAACGCTTTCGAAGCGTTGGCGCGGAACGGTGCTATTCGTTGACCTCGGGGGCCTGGAACGCTTCCTGTCCGTGCTCGCGGGCCTTCTCCTGCTCCTTCGAGTAGTCCTTCTGCTCGGTGGCGCACGATACGGCGATGGCGACGGCGGCGGCGATGATCAAAAAGCGGGTCATGGTGTCCTCCTTTTAACGGGCAAAAAAGTCACGGGGCACTATACCCCAGAACGGGCAAAGAGGCAAGAAGAAAAAAAGGAAGAAAAAAAGGAGGAGAAAAAGGCGAAAAAAGTTTTTCATTACTCGGTCACCGAAGGGCTGCGAGAGAGAGGCAAGAGGGACGGATACGAGGTCATGCCGCGACGCTCCTCAACGGTGCTTATGCGGTACGCCTCGACCCGACATCAATCTTTTTTAATAATATCAGGTTGTTCCGGCCGTCTTTGTAACAAAGTCGGGGCAATTTTCTCGCTTCTTTGTAACAAAGTCAGGGCAATTCAGAAAAAGCCTTGCTCCGCGACAACCACTCGACACATTCGGAAAATGCCTTTTTCGGGTCACCCGACAGCGGCGGGCAGGAGGAGAGACGGCCGATGGGGGAGGGGCCGGGAGAACCGCAATAGCCCTCTTCGCCCCATGAGCCGGTGGCGATGATGCGGCGGCAGGTGTCTTCAATCGTTCGCGCAGAAAACGGTCCCGAGGGCGTCACACTCTTTTGTCCAAGGGGCGTCCTTCGGGAGGGCGATCTGACCGTCATCCCCTCAAATGGGCAGACGCCTTCTTTTTCGCAGTAGCAGGCAATGTCGCGGAAACGAGAGGTTGTCCCTGCCGGCGTTTTCCAGAGTTGGTAGTTGCCATCGAACGAATTAAAGCCCATATCGTAACGACCATCTTCCTGCTTGGTTGGTTTCGAGGGGCAGTACTGTTTCTTCGTATCTATGCGGTAGAGACAGGTCTTGTAATCTTTTCGAGTTTCTTCGTTCGGGGGCATGAATGCCTCTGTATAGAGAATCAGGTTGCCTTTGATCTGTTCCGAACCTAATCCTACCACCTGTGGGTCGGAGGGCGTTATCGGAAGCAAGGTATAGGTGAGGATAGATTCAGACATATCTACCAGCGTGATACCGTATTCCCCGACACCGGCGAAATAAACCATTTGGTTCTTGTTCTCCTCGTTCAGGCGAGGTTGAGAGGGCGCCTCCCCTTCACGATCTATCCGGACACAGTCCTTTGCCGGATTGTACGGCAATTTGTCGAGGTCACAGACATAAATCTCATGATTGTCATTGATGAAGGTAAGTCGGTTGTCCACCACATTCCCCTCATACACCTTGCTGTATGTGAGAGGATGCCAGTTCCATTTGTCCACTTTGGAATAGACTACTTCATTGGTGCCAGTCGCCCGGTGTTCGACATTCAGGACAACCCATTTTTCGCCGACTAGCGGCGGTCGGGAGAAGTAGGATTGATGTTGCTCGTCGTCGTAGATGACTTCATAACGGTACCCCGCATCGTTCTTTTTTACCGAAAAAATGTAGGTGTTTCCCCAACCCTCTTCAGGGTAACGCATCAGGTCGTTAGTCGAAGAGGTGAAAATTAAACGACCGGCACGATACCCGGTGCCTCCTCCACTTGAGGCGATACTGATGAATTCGTCTTTTTCTATGTTGTAGTATAAGGTCCGGGTATTGATCCCTCCATTCAACATTTCGCCGCCTACCATGTCATTTTCTATACGGAGATCGTACAAAACTCCCCCGTCGGCTCGCAGATCTGAAGATGTCAGGTGACGATCACACGGACTGTATGTCACCTCTTGGCTTTTCACCTCCGGCAGAACACACGGCCACGGATAGCATTCCTTGTAGTTGTAACTTCCTCCCAAGGTGTTTGTCCCCGCCAGATACTGTTTATAATGGTACCAATTCATCCAATCCCAGAGATTCCTCGTACATTGCGGATCATTTTCGGTCGGCGCATCGCATCCCGGCCGACAGAAGGTTATCTTCCCGTTCCTGTCCTTGAGCGGGAACCCGGCCGTTTTGACATTCTCGTACACTTTGAGGTCGGGACAAACGACGGCGTCGTTGTCGGAAAGAACATCGTCAATGGTCTCATCGTTGGGAACGACGGCATCGTCGCCTGTTATGATATCGCCCTCCATGTACGGCGTATCGCCGTCCGCAGTCACCGTGTCGGCGTCGTTCTTTGCGGTGTGTAGATTGCAGGCGACCACCGCCACAAGCAGGGACGAAAGCAACAACATCGTCAGGTCGTTCTTTTTCATAGGTCTCTGCGCCCACCGGATACGATAGAAGGTGAGTATAACACCGCAGGAACGAAAAGCAACTGCTTCTCCCCCCCCCCGTTCTTCTTGACTTCATCCCGCTAACCCTTTACGATGGGCCGGTAACGGTGGCGGATTGAAAAAGGGAGACAGCGAGATGGCGAAAAAAAGCGTCAATGCCCCGGTCCCCGGCGATGCCGGTCTTCTCGGTCATGTGCAGGCGGTCGCCGCCGGCGAGCGGCGGTTCGAGAATGTCTTTCAGGCGGTCTCGCGGATGATACTCGGCGACCCGTCGAAGATAGAGAAGGTGACGGTGAACGGCCGGTCCACCTACGACTTCAAGGTGTTCCGCGAGGGGAAGAAGCACATCATCGGGATGTTCGACGAGATCAACTCGTTCGTCTCGTTCGTCAAGGACGCCGCCGAGGGCGGTTCGTCATCCGAGATGGCCTTCGTCCTCATCGGCGAGCCGGGCAACGGCAAGACCTTCTTCGTCGATTTCCTGTCGGGGCTCTACCGCCAATTCCTCATGAAGCCGGAGAACCGGCGCTGGACCTTCCGCTTCGCCGGGCTGGAGAAACTGGGCGGCTACGGAAAGATAGAGCGCATCGAATCGCAGACCTTCGAGGATCCGATGGTGCTCGCGATGAACCTCTTCGAGTCGGCCGAAGAGAATAAAGCGTTTCTCGCGAAGCACGGCGCGACCGACAAACAGATAGCCGCGTTCTGGAAGAACTACCGGCCGCTCGGCGCCTGCTCCTACTACATCTGGGAGCAGATACGCGCCCACTGTGGCGGCGACCTCGCCAAGATGCTCGAATTCGTCGAGGTGGTCCCGGTGCCGGTCAGCGAATCGCGCGGGGTCATCACCGGCAAATATGCGGCGAAGGACAAGATAACCTCCTCGGCGGTCGACCTTTTGGGCGAAGAGTCGATCACTCGGCTCCTCCACATCGCCGCGACCGACAACCCGTATCGTTTCGACCTGCGGCGCGGAGCGCTGGCCCGCGTGGCGGGCGGCGGCATCCATTTCGCCGACGAGATATTCAAGAACAAGCGCGACCTCGTGCAGGTCTATCTCGGCGTCATCCAGAACCGCACGATAGACATCGAGGGCTTCAAATGGCCGCTTGATTCGCTCATCGTCGCCACCTCGAACAACGCCGAGTTCGCCCGGTTCCTCGAAGAGAAGGAGCAGGCGCCCATCGTCGACCGGTGCCGCCTGTGCTACATGTCGCACAACACCAATCTCAAACTGCAGAAGGAGTTGACCGCGTTCGCCATCGGCGGTCTCGAGAAGACCACCTTCACCGGCCAGAGCCTCCATGTCGACCCGAACCTCAACCACGCGATATCGGCGTCGGTCGTGCTGTCGCGCATGCCGAGATCGGATAAACTCACCCCGGTCGAGATGATGAAACTCGCGGCGGGCGAGGTGGCGGGCGAGAAATCCATCAAGACGCTCGCCGAGGTCATCGGCGAACTCAACACCGACCCCGACATCACCAAACGCTTCGGCCAGAAGGGGCTCGGCCACCGCAATCTCGGCCGCGCGGTGCAGGTGCTCCTCGAACGCTCCGAGACGCAGGAGGGGAAGTGCATGTACGCCGGCGATGCCTTCAAGGCGCTCGAAAGCGTCATCCTCGACTATGTGCAGGACGCCAACGACCGCGTGAAGTACTTCAACGACCTGAAACTCGCCAAGGGTCTGTACCGCGAGCAGGTGATGACCTCGATATTCAACGCCTACATGGACGAACCGAACGCGATAGAGCGCGATGTGATGAACTATGTCAACATGATCATCGGCATCGATGCGAAGAACCTCGGCCCCGACAAACTGTGGACCTACCGCGACCCGCAGACGGGGAAACTGGTGTCGATGAAGATAGACGAGACCTTCATCAACAGCGTCGAGGAACGGATGGGGCTCAAGAACAGCGAACAGAAGCATTCCTACCGCACCACCATCTCGAAGATATACGGCCAGAAGGTCATCAAGGATCCGAACTACAACTTCATGGACAACAACGACCTCGTGAAGGCGGTGACCGATGTGCGACTGCAGTCCGACATCGCCGGCGCCGGTTCGCTCGTCGGCGCGCTCGCCAACCGGACCAACGAGGAGAACCAGAAACTCTACGGCCGCATGATAGCCACGATGACCGGCAAACTCGGCTACTGCGCCACCTGCGCCCAGAAGACCATCGAGTACTTCTGTACGCAGGATGACGCCGGGTAGCCGCCCATGGACGACCGACCGATCCCCGCCGCGGACGACGACAGCGCGGCCCTCGACGCCGAACGGCGCCTCAGACAGCGTCGTATCGTGCGGCTCGCACTCGCGGTGGACGCCGCGATGCTCCTTGCCGTGTCTCTTTTCATCTACATCGCCGGTTCCTCGTTCCACGGAACGGTGCGGGACCACGATACGGTCGCCGTCATCGTGCTCAAAGACCCGCAGGATCCCGCGAAACAGTGCCGGTGCCTCGAGCTGACCGAGGGGCTTGACTACCTCGCGTACCGCATCGGCGTCTCGGTCGCTTTCGGCGGCCCGACGACCGAGTGCGGGTACGACGCGCTCATCGTCTTTTCCCGCACCGGCGTCCCCGAGCAGTACCAACTCGCCGTGAGCACCCGGTGCGGGTACATCAAATACCCGCCGACCGAGAAGTTCCCGTTCGGCGAACCGCGGGCCTATTTCCCCTCCATCGTCGGCGGCTACCTCGACCGGGCGCGGTCGGACGGCGTCGACTGCGAGTGCGCCGATGGCTGACCGTCGCCTCCTGCTCCCGCTACTTTTCCTGCTCGCGTTACCGCTCACCGGAAAGGATGCTGTGCCCGACGCCTCATCCGACGGATCGGTACCCGACGCACTGAGTTACACCCCCGCCGGCGAGGAGCCGGTGCGCACCGAGGTCGCGCGGGAGGCCGAGAAGGCGTTCTATGTGAAGGGAACGATGATCGCGTTGCGCGAGACCGCTTCGGCCAGCGGGCGCAAACTGCTTATCCTGCAGAACGGCGACATCGTGAACTTCACCGGTGTCCGCCTCAGCGATCAGGGACGCGAATGGATGAAGGTGACCCGCTTCACCCCGAAGGGCGGCACGGTCGAAGGGTGGGTCGATGCACGATATCTTTCGGAAACGAAGATCGAGGGGAAATTCTCGTTCCTCAAGACGGTAGATCTGACGCCGTTCCCCAAGGCGAAGGGCCACAAGGAGAATCCGCCGGTGAAGACGCGCGGGGTCTACATCACCGTCTATTCGGCGACCCCCAAGAACATCCGTCGTTTCTTCAACATGGCCGAGAACGGGCAGATAAACACCTTCGTCGTCGATGTGAAGAATGTCGAGGGCGAGATACTGTTCAAGAGCGCGGCGGCCGAAAAGCATTTTCCGGCGGCCAACAAGCGGGTCGTCTATAAAACGACGCCTCCCTTCATCGCCGAGGCGCGGCAGAGGGGGATATACCTCATCGCGCGGATGACCGCCTTCAAGGACAACTACTACGCGCTCGCCTATCCTGATCGCGGCATCATGGTGCCGGGGACCGACGAACTCCTGCGCGACCGCGACAAACTGGTGTGGGTCACCCCGCACGACCGTCACTACTGGGAATATCTCATCGACCTGTCGCTCGAAGCGGCCGCGATGGGGTTCCACGAGATACAGTTCGACTACATACGCTTCCCCGATCTTAACAAAGAGATGGACACCCGCAATGCGCTCGGCGAGAGCCGGCCGCAGGCGATACAGAACTTCCTCAAGTACGCATACGAACGGCTCTCGAAGGCGGGGGTCTATGTCGCCGCCGACATCTTCGGGCTCGTGCCGAGCGTCGCCGACGACATGTTCATCGGCCAGCACTGGGAAACGATATCGAATGTCGTGGATTACATCTGCCCGATGATGTATCCGAGCCACTACGCGACCGGTTTCGCGGGGCTCAAGGTGCCCGACACCGACCCGTACAAGACGATGCGGCAGTCGGCCACCGATGCCCTGCGGCGCAACAGGAACCTCAAGACCCCCGCGATCATCCGGCCGTGGATACAGGACTTCACCGCCTTCTGGGTGAAGGAGCACATCCCTTACGGCGCGAAGGAGGTTGAGGATCAGATACGGGCGCTCCGGGAACTCGGCATCGACGAATACCTGCTGTGGAACCCGCGCAACCGCTACACCCCGATTACGGTGCCGAAATCGGGGAAGACTCCGGAGAAGACGCCGCCGGCGCCATCCCCAGCCGGTCCATAAAGAAGGCCCATTCCATCGCCGCCTCGGCGATGCGCATCTCGGTCCCTTTCCCCTGACCGTGTCCTGCTTTGGTGTCCACATAGAGCAGTATCGGTTCCTTCGAGGTATTGGCCCACTGGAGCGCCGCCGCCATCTTCTTGGCGTGGAGCGGGTGAACGCGCGAATCGTGTTCGCCGGCGGTCAGCAGGACGGCGGGATAGCGTTCATCTTTTTTCACCTGATGATACGGCGAATAACGGTACAGCCACTTGAACTGTTCCGGGTCGTCGGCCGAACCGTATTCGCTGACCCAGTAGCGGCCGATGAGGAACTTGTGGAACCGCAGCATGTCGAGGAGCGGCACCGCGACGAGCGCCGCCGAGAAGAGTTGCGGCTCGCGGGTGACGAGCGCGCCGGTCAGGAGCCCGCCGTTGCTGCCGCCCATGATGCCGATCGTCGCGGGGCTGGCGTACTTCTCGATGATGAGCCAGCGCATCGCGTCGGCGAAGTCGTTGAAGCAGGTCTCCTTGGCGCCCAGCATCCCGGCGCGGTGCCACGCCTCGCCGTACTCGCCGCCGCCGCGGATGTTCGCGACCGCGTAGATGCCGCCGCGTTCCAGCCAGCCCCAGTTCGCGGGCGAGAAATGGAGCGGATAACTGACATTGAACCCGCCGTAGCCGATGAGCGCCGTCGGATTCATCCCGTTCTTCTCGATGCCTTTCTTATGCACGAGGAACATCGGTATCTTCGTGCCATCGGCGGCGGGGTAGAAGACCTGCGTCGTCTCGAGGAGGGAGGGATCGACCGGGACCGCGGCGCGAAAGAACTCCGTGATCCCCTCCGCGGGCGTCCAGCGCAGTATCGCCGGCGGATAGGCGTAACTGGAGAACGCGAGGAACAGTTCCTTCTCGTCGGGCGAGCCGCCCATGCCGTGGACCGACCCGATCGTCGGGAGCCCGGGCGTCGCTATCCGTTTGCCGGTCAGGTCGAACAGCGCCACCTGCGAAGCGACATCGTGCAGGTAGTGGACCGCGATGTGGTCGCCGGTCACGAGGAACGCGTCGAGGATGTCCTTTTCGTGCGCCGGGATGAATTCCTCCCACGCGAGCGTTTCGGCGTCGACCCGCAGGATCTTCCAGTTCAGCGCGCCGTCGCGGTCGGTCCGCAGGTATATCTTGCCGCGGAAGATGTCGCCTTCCCAGATGTTGTCGAAGTTATCGACGAGCGGACGGGCGGTCTTTTCCTTCGCGTCATACAGGACGAGCCGCGCCTTGCCCGACGAGCCCTGATACTCGGAGATGAGGAGCCAGCGCCCCGTCTCGTCGAGTCCCGAGACGATGATGCCTTCCTTGAGGGTCGCCTTCGCGATGACCTCGTCCTTTTCGGGGTCCTCGCCGATGCGGTGGAACCGCACCGACTGGTCGGTGTCTATCTCGCCGGGAGTGGCGCCGTCGAGTTTGCGCGAATAGAAAAAGCCGGTCTCGTCGGGCAGGAAACTCACCGCGGCGTAGCGGCACCCGGCGATGGGGGTGTCGATGTCCTTCTTTGCCGCGACATCGTAGAGGTGAAGCACCGACTGCTCGGATCCCTGCTCCGAAAGGCCATAGGCGATATATTTCCCGGTCGGCGAGGCGTACCACCAGTCCATCGCGGTGGTCCCGTCGGCCGACAGGGCGTTCGGGTCGATGAGCGCGGTGTCGGCGCCGTTCTCGCGCAGGTAGAGGACCGGCTGGTTCTGCAGGCCGGTCGTCTTGCGGAAAAAGAGTTTGCCTTTACGCGGCACCGGCGGCTGCATCTTGTCGAAATCCCATATCTCGGCGAGCCGTTTTTTCAGCGGTGCGTACTGCGGGAGCGCCTCGATGTACTTCATCGTGAAGGCGTTCTGCGCCTCGGTCCACGCCTGCGCCGCCGGGTCATCGGTGCTTTCGAGCCACCGGTAGGGGTCGGCCACCTCGACGCCGTGGAGCGTCTCGACGAGCGACTCGCGCTTCGTTTCGGGGTAGGGGGGGAGCGGTCGCGCCTGATGGGCGACGATCGGGCCGCGCGAACAGGCGAGAAGCCCCGCGAACAGGGCAAGGCAAAGGATCCGACGCATGGTGTGCCTCCTCAAAATAAGAGCAAAAGACCGGTCCCACTCTAGTACGAAGCGGGCGGCAAGGCAAAAAAAACGCGCTAGTTGCAATTCGGAAAAGAGCGGGTATGATGGCCCGACCGTCGCACGACGGAGAAGATGACGATCTTACCCGTGAGGAGGACCCGATGAGATCTATGGTACTGGCCGCCATCCTGTTCATGGCGATCCCCGCCTTCGCGCTCAATGTCGCCTGTGTCGACATGAAGAAGGTGTGGGAGAATTCGAAGGAGATCAAGGCCGAGAAGGCCAACATGGAAAAAACGCTCAAAAAGACGCAGGAAGAACTCAAGAAGAAAGAGGCCGACCTCAAGGCGTTGCAGGAAAAGGCGCTCAAGGGCGCCCAGACGATGACCGACGAGGCGAAACAGGCGATGCAGGAGGAGTTCCAGAAGAAATATCTCGAATTCCAGGAACTCTACCAGTCAAGCCAGAAGATGCTTCAGGAAAAGGACTACACCGCGCAGTCGTCGTTCATCGAGAAGGTGAAGAAACTGGCGACCGAACTGGCCAAGAAGAAGGGCTATGACCTCGTGCTCGCCAAGGACAATGTCCTCTACATGGAGGACAAATACGATATCACCGACGAGGTCATCAAGACCATCAATAAATAGGGTCCTCCGCTTTTTCTTCGCGCTTCCGTAAGACACCGGTTGCTATTTCGTGAAAAAAAGAGACAATGGTCGCATGAAAAGGACCATTTTCTTTATCATCCTCCTTTCGATCATCGCCTATCTCAACTGGGACCGCATCGAGCCATTCATGCCGCTCGCGGCGCCCTCGCCGCACGCGGTGGCCGATTTCGAGGCGGCGAAGAGACTGCTCATGGAAAAGGTCTACTACGATCACCGCGAGACAATATACTGCGGGTGCCCGTTCGACGAGAAGAAGCGGGTCGATCTCACCGCCTGCGGCTACACCCCGCGGAAGGACCCGCGGCGCGCCGAGCGGCTCGAGTGGGAGCACATCGTCCCGGCCCACGCCTTCGGCCAGAGTTTCGCGGAGTGGCGTGACGGCCATGCGGACTGCGTGGACAAGAAAGGCAGACCGTTCAAGGGGCGGCAGTGCGCGCGGCTGACGAGCGGCGAGTTCCGGCGGATGGAGGCCGACATGTACAATCTCTACCCGGCGGTGGGAGAGGTGAACGGCGACCGGTCGAACTACGGGATGGCCGAGATACCCGGCGAGAAGCGCGAGTACGGCGCCTGCGATGTCGAGATAGAGGATCGCAAGATAGAGCCGCGCGAGGCGGTCCGCGGGATCGTCGCCCGCACCTACCTTTACATGGACCGCACCTATCCGGGGCGCGGCGTCATATCGGACAAGAATCGAAAACTATTCGAGGCGTGGGACGCCCTCTATCCGGTCACCGGTTGGGAGTGTGAACGGATGCGCCGTATCGAAGCGGTGCAGAAGAGCGAGGATCCGGTGCTGAGAGGAATCTGCGAAAAGGCGGGACCGGCGGGACCTTAGATCAGTCTCATCGTCTCATCGAGATCGGCGATGATGTCCTCGGCCTCTTCGATGCCGACCGAAAGACGGATGAGCCCATCCGATATGCCCGCCTTGAGGCGGTCTGCCGGTGGGATGGTGGCGTGGGTCATCGAGGCGGGATGCTGGATGAGCGTCTCACAGTCGCCGAGCGATACCGCGAGCGTGCAGAGTTTCACATTGTTCATCAGTTTCTTCCCTGCCTCGAGTCCGCCTTTGACCTCGAAGGATATCATCGCGCCGAACCGCTTCATCTGCTTTTTCGCCAGCGCGTGGTCGGGGTGCGAGGCGAGCCCGGGATACCAGACCTTCGTCACCTTGGGGTGTTCTTCGAGAAAGGCGGCGACCTTTTCGGCGTTGTCGCAGTGTTTTTCCATCCGGACGGCGAGCGTCTTGATGCCGCGCAGGAAGAGCCACGCGGTCAGGGGGCTCATCGTCGGGCCGAAGTTGTTGAGATAGTCCTTCTTTATCCGGCACATCAGGTCCTGCGAACCGGCGAGCATGCCGCCGATGATGTCGCCGTGACCGCTCAGGTATTTGGTGCCCGAATGGATGACGATATCGGCGCCGAGCGCGAGCGGCGAGGAGAGCCACGGCGAGGGGAAGGTGTTGTCCACGGCGAGCGGGATGCCGCACTTTTTCGCCACGCGGCCCCACAGGGCGATGTCGAACACATCGAGCGTCGGGTTGGCGGGCGTCTCTATGAAAAGAAGGCGGGTCCGGTCGTCGGTGGCGGCGAGGATGCTCTTCTCGTCGCGGCAGGCGGCGGACGGCAGGAACCGCGGTTCGATGCCGAATTCACGCAGGTG
>JAKLFG010000021.1 GCA_022711315.1 bacterium
TGGTGTAGGTCCCCTCGTCGGGCGACAACACCGGCGTCGCAACGGTGCCGGTGATGCGGTAGGTCCTCTCGACGATGCCCGAATCCTCCCAGCCGAATTCGGTGCTGAAAACCTTTGCCTTTATCGTGGTGGTCATTTCGTCAGTCTGGTTCGTCGGCAAAGAGATAGCACCGGTGTATAAGGTGGATGTTTCTGTCGGCTCATCCCCGTTGGTAGTGTACCGTATCTCGGCGTTCGGGCTGATGGTCGAGAGTTCGATGTTCTGTGTGGTGGCGTAAGTCCCCGCCGGCACCGAGAACGCCGGATCGGCCATCTTCAGCGTGTAGGTCACGCTCTGTACCGCCGAGTTCACCCAGTTGGTCTTGTAGGCGACCGCCTTGAGGGTCGTCGTCGCCGTTATCTCCACGGGTTCGGTGTAGGGCGTTCCTATCTCGTCGGTCGGGTCGTCACCGTTTATCGTGTACCGAATGGAGGCGCCGGTCGTGCCGGTCGTAATGGTAACCATTTTGTTCGTGTTGTATGCTCCCGGCAACACATTATACTGCGGTGTCGCCGCAGTGCCGGTGATGGTGTAGTTCGCCTCGACGATGTCCGATTCGGTGTAGCCGGTTTTATAGGCCTTTGCCTTGATGGTACGGAGTGTTTCGCTCGTCTGGTTGCTCGGTATCTCGATGGGAGCAGTATAAACAAGCGACGCAACGGTCGGCTCGTCGCCGTTGATCGTGTAGCGGATGGTGGTGCCGGCAGTCTGGCTGGAAAGAACAATGTTCTGCGTCGTCTGGTAGGTGCCGCTCGGAGAACTGAATTCGGGATCGGAAACCTTATCGGTGCAGGTGCCGGTATTCTCCCATTTTCCTTCCACGCATATTTGCGGTTGCGTACCCTGTCCGTTGAGACCACAGCCCTTCTCCAAGTCCCGCGTATCGTCATCCAAACATTCATCGGGATCAATACAGTCACCATCGTCGGCCCAAGCGCCTTCGACACATTTTTGCGGCTTTTCGCCCCGGCCGTTCAGACCACATTTTATTGTCCGTTCATCGCCGTTCGTGCAGTACTCACAGGTGCTTGTATCGGTCCATACCCCGGCCACGCACTCCTGCTGTTGTTCTCCCTTATTCTCTGTACCGCAAGGGACTACCCGTGTATCGCCATCCTCGCAGTATTCGCATCCGCCGACATCGACCCAAACAGCTTCCACGCACTTCTGCCGTTGTCCTCCGGTGTTGTCGGTGCCGCACGGGATGGTACGCACATCATCATTCTCACAGTATTCGCACCCGCCGACATCGACCCATACGCCAGATTCACATTTTTGGTGTTGTGTTCCCTGATCACCGGTTCCACAACTGATATCCCGCACCGTTCCATTCTCGCAGACGGTTCCTTCGGCGATGAGTTTGTCCATGTTTTTATGAGTCGTTTCTTGGAGATCGCCGGGATCCTGCGCACAGGCCGCCACCAGAAAAAGAAGTATGATGGCCGTTATCTTTTTCATCGTCGCCTCCCCTAAAATCCGGTGCTGAACGAAAGCATCACCCCGTCACCGTGCGAAGCGACCGAAAAGCCCTCGAGGTCTATCACCCGGACATCCTCCGGTATCGCCATCAGCACGATGCCGGTCGCCGCCATCGCACCGCCGACCGCATAGCCGACGATACGCAGGGTATCGTAGGTCTTTCCGCGATCGTACACCTTTTTCATCTTTTCGTCATAGGCGCTCCGGGAAAAGTCGGACTTTTTCATCGCCTCCTCGATCGCCTCCGGGGTGGACATATCCCGGTAGGTGTCGTACTCCTTGTCGGCAAGCACATCAAAGGCGATACCGCCGCCGACCAGCGCCGCGCCGCCGAGCAAAAGTCCCAGCCCCCACCATTTGTAGGGATACACGGTCTCGTACTGGTAGTCGAGCGTGGCGACCGCGTTGAAGGATTCCCCCTCCTTGAACGCAAGCGGTAGCCAGAAATCAACATAACCCGGCTTGCGGACCACCAGTTCTTTAGCGCAGAGCGGCACAGAGAATGGCCCCGGCGCAGTGCCGATCAGTACGCCGTCCACCAACACCTGCGCCCCGTCAAGCGGTGCGCCGGCAACGGTTGCCTCGACCGAGAGGGCGATCTTCTTGGGGGTCAGCCCCGCCTTCATCTGCCGGTCCTCTTCCGGGGCGAGGTCGATCACCCCCTCCAGTTTCTCGTAGCAGACGGACTCGACGACGAGCGTATGCTTCCCGGGGCTCACCTGCCGTTTCGGCATCGGGAACTTTTCTATAGCCGCCCCGTCGAACTGTATCGCCATATCGCCGATGAGGTCGGCGTTCGTTATGGCGAGGAAGGCCTCGTCCTTTTTCATCTGCGCCGAGAAGACGCGACTTTTGTCTATGAGGGGTTTGAACTCCTCGGCGACATATCCGGGAGCGGTTATCCGTATCTCGTGTTCACCCTCTTCGACATCCTTCTCGCACGGCAGATTGAAGCAGAATAGGCGCCCGTCGAGGTAGGCCTTTGCCCCCGGGGCGTTCGCTTCGAACTTGATGGCGTACACCACCGCCTTCCCGGTCGCCGTCATGACCGGACGGGCGTTCTGCAACTCCGCGGCGATGCGGTCGAGCCCGAGTCGCAACTGCTCCTCGCTCCCGTCGAACTGGGCCGTCGAACCGAAGATGGTCGCCTCTTTGGAGAGATCGATGAGTTCGGCGGTTATGACATAGATGCCGCTCATCTTCGTTATCGTCGTCGAGAGTATCGTGTCGGCCGCCAACGCCTGCCCGAGCGGTATCTGGCATTTCTGGTCGTAACATTCCTTGTACGATTCCTTTTTCAACTCCTTTATCCTCACCGCCATCTGCCGCTCTTTGGAAATGACGACGAACCGCCCCGATGAAACAAGTTTGCTCCGCAGATATTCGGCGGCGTTATCCAGCATCTCGGGGGGCATCTTTCCCGTTTTGTCGCCGATCTCCATGACCGCCAGTTTGCTGTTGCGCGTCTGCCCCCAGAGACAGACCGTGAAAAGCATCAGGAAGAACAAGAGCATCGTTCGTTTCGACATGAGTACCCCGCGAATAACGACATGACGAGGTGATTTTAACAGAGCGGGAATAAAAGACAAGAAAATGGAAGAGAGAGCCGAGAATCCCCTTCAGGCGCGGACCGTTCTCCTGCCGCGCCGGAGTCCGAGGAAGAGCCCCAGAGAGATCGCGACCATCAAGACCGTCAGGAACACGCCGTCATCCTCTTCGCCGATGTCCACGAAGGCGCACGAACAGCCCTTGGACGGCGGCGCGTAACAGAACGGCTCGGCGCACTGATAGACACGGGAGCGGATGGGCAACTCCAGTATCTTCTTGGCGCTATCGACCAGTTTCACGCCGAGGTTCGGTATCTCTATCTGCGCCGTCATGGCCGCTTCGAGGTTGAAGGTGACATTTATCGTGTAGTAGCGTTCCTGTTTATCGGAGAACTGGAAGCCGGCCTTGGACTGAAGATCATCGAAGGAGAAATCGTTCGTCGGTTCGCTGAAGGTGCCGGAGGTCGCGAGCAGGGTGTCGCCGACGCCGTCGCCGTCGGCATCTTCCCAGATGGTGATCGCCTGCATACCTTCGCCGAAACCGACCGAGGCGCCGACCGTCTTGACGCGGATGGAGCGGAGTTGGTTGTCGCCATCCAGCGATTTGGCGCGGATGTGGAGGACCGGATTGCTTTTGTTCAACTGGTTGTGCGCCGGTTCCGGTATCTCCTTGGGCCCCTTGGTGAAGACGAAGTAGCCGGTCGTCGGCTCGAACATGAAGGTAGCGAACTCGATCTTCTGGTCGGGGATGTTCTGCACCTCGGCCCCGCCGTTCTCGGTGATGACGAAGGTCGCCTTGCCCTCGACGACCGCGCGGAAGGTCGTGTTGGAAGGCACCGTCTGGCCGGTGTACGCCGTATCGGCGATGACGAGAAGATTGTGATCGTTGTTGGCGAGCAGGAGCCGCTCGGCCTGCGTCACCACGAAATCGGCGTAACCGGCGGCAAGAGCCGAGAGCGTTCCCACCACGACATCGCCCGCCGACTCGGCGCCGTTGTTATCCTTGTCCTTCACGAGCCGCAGGTTGCTCAGTACCACGCCGGATTCGGTCTCGAACTTCATCCGCACCATGTCAAGACTGAAATTCTTGTTGTCGCCCGCGCAGGTCCCCTTGACCATCAGTTGCGCGACGACGAGGTTCTGGGAAGAGGCGGGAACGATGATCTTCGCGGTGCCGTTCGACGGGCTCATGTCGCCCGCCCGGTATTCTATCTGGGTGCCGGAGCACAGTTCGCCGCCGCCGCAGTCGGGTATGGCGACACATTTACTTTCTTCACACTTCTTGCACGGATCGTTGCAGTCCTCATCCTTTTCGCACTGCACGACGATGCCGCCCTCGCCGCCGCAGGAGGCCTTGGACGGTTCGCCGCATTCGGTGATGGGCGGGCAGGAGCTCGATATCCGGGCCGACAGCGGGACCGAGGTGTTCGACTGATAATTAAGCCCCGTCGCGTCGGAGATATAGGCGGTGTTGCGGATCACCGTCGTCTTGGGCAGGTCCGGTTTGGGACGCACCTTGAACCGGACATAGACGGTGTTCGGGCAGACCTTCGTGTTCGGGTCGCAGTAGCCCATCGAGGGATGGACCTCGAACGGCGAATTGAGCGGGAACCCGCCGCTGTCGGGTATCGCGGTCCAGTTGGTGCCGGAGATGCCGGCGAACTCGGTCGCCATCTCGGTGGTGCCGGGGATATATTCTATCTCGGGCGGCAGGGTGTCCTGCACCTTGACATTGTCGGCGACATTCTCACCCCAGTTCTGTATCTTGAGCAGATAGTAGAACGGGCGGTCGGGGCAGATCCGATCCGGCTCATTGACCGGCGCGCAGGTGCAGAGCGCCTTCTCGCGGCCGTCGGTGGCGAATTCGGTCCCCTCCGGGATGTCGAACGACGGCGGTTTCGTGTCTATCGAAAGAATGAGGAAGTTGCTGTAGACCTGATCCTGATTGGCCCCTATCTTGAGCCAGAATACCCCGTCATCCTTTTTCAGGTGATCGCTGAACGGGTAATCCTTCATGCGGATGAGGAAGGTGTCAACATCCATCGCGTACTCAAGCTGTTTCGACGCGAAATCCCCAATGCAGATGGGATCCTGCGCCCCCCACGGATAGACGCTCGATATCGAGTTGTATATCTCGTAGTAGTTGTTCACCTGCGGGTTGCAGAGGTTGAATATCGGCGCCCACGGCGCGCTCTGGTCTATCGGCCCGTGCAACTGCAGGCCCTCGAGGTTGCCGTTCAGACCGTCGAACAGGCCCGGGTCTCCCTCGCCCACGAACAGGGTCGCCCGTATCTCGGCCTCGTTGGGCAACTGGAAGCCCGCGATCATGATGTCGGCCGAGGTGTAACGGTAGGCCATGAGCCCGTTGTACATATATATCTTCTTGGCGCGGACGCCTTCAGCGGTGTAGATGATGACGAGGGACCAACCTGCCATGAGACCGCTCGAGGTCTTGTATATCTGGTCGGCCGAACAGGGCACCCCTTTGACATTGTAGTTGCCGACGAGCGCATAGGTCGGGTCGAGCATGCCGAGGGTGTTGCCGTCCTCCTGTATCTTTTTCATGAAGTCGGTCACCTCCACGCGGTAGGTGAAGATGCCGTCGTCGTTGCCGCCCGGGTCTTTGTATTTGAGTCCCTCGAATTCGAAATCCTTGGTCGTGGTGCTCGCGAGCACGCCCGAAACGCTCGCCGTCACCTCCTGTGTGAGCGACAGCGCCGGTTCGGTGCTGTGCTGGAACGAGAGCGTCGCGCTGTTCTTTATCGGGTTGTTCAGTTGCGTCGGGTCGACCACCGCCATCCAGACGAGGAAGGCGCGGTCGACCGTGGCGTTCGGCGGTATCGTGCCGTCCACCAGCGCATAGGTGCTCCCGACATTGGGATCGACGCAGGAATCGGCCTGCGGGTTGTTCGCGCCGGTATCGACCGAGCCGTCGGTACGGGCGACGAGCGATTTCCACATGACGAAGAAATCGTGCGCCCCCTCCTCCCACTTGAGTTGCTCACCTTTGTACACCGACACATCGGGCCCGATCTGGGCCATGACGGTCAGCGGAAAGATGACCGCGCAAAAGACAATGATACCGGACAAGCGACCCATGATGACCTCCATATCGTCGAACATCAAAAGAACCTTACGGGCGATTCTAGAACCGGAAGGGGGTAAAAGTCAAATGGAAAATAGACGGCGCAGGGGAAAAAGAGCCAGCAGGAGCATTAAAAGCGCCATCCCGGCGGTGGTTCCGCCGCCCGGACCGGCATCGGCGACGAGCGCGCACCCGCAACCGCCCTCTTCCTCGTCCTCGCCGGTCTCGCCGCCACCGCCACCGCCGCCCGCCGTGCAGGTCGGGTCGTTCGCGAGGCAGGAGGCCGTGAATTCCTTGGACCGTACCGGCAGTTCGGCTATCGTGGCGGTCGTCGTCAACTCGACGCCGCCCTTGGGTATCTCGATAAGCGCCTTCTCGTCCGTCCCCAGCGCCAGCGTCGCGGTCACCACGAGGTGTTTAGACTCCCCGGCGGCGAGCGATATGGGGCTCGGGAACGAGAAGCGGACCGAGGTGTCGCCCTCTTCGTACGGGGCCGAGGCCGGGATCTGCTCGTCGCCTTTCCCGTCGTTATCGGTGTCGATCCAGACCGCGGGGTTGCGAAGGCCTTCCCCCAGCCGCACCGCGCCGGCGGGGATCTTGATGTCCATCCGCTCTATGCCGTTGGCCTGTCCCGGCGAAGCGATGCGGACCTGCAGTATCGGGATGACCCCCGTCAACTGAGAAGGCGGAAGCACCGAAGGGTCGCGCAGACCCTTGGTGAAGATGAAGTAACCCTGCGCCGGTTCCAGCATGAATTCGGCGAAGGTGACGCTCCCCTCTTTGACCGACGCGCCGCCGGCGGCGTCGCTCGCGATGATGGCCTGCGGGCCGTCGATGGCGCCGTTGAAGGTGCTGTTCGGCTGGACCGTGCCACCGGTGTAGGTGACATCGGCGAGCACGAGGAAATAATGCAGGGTGTTGACCGTGAAGGCCCGAGAGGCGGCAGGGACGACGAAATCGGCGTACCCGGCGCTCAGCGCCGCGGCGGTGGCCAGTTCGGCCTCGTCACCGTCACGGACCCCGTCGCCGTCAAGGTCGCGGATGAGCCGGAGGTTCGCGAGTTTTATGTTGGCGCTCGCGGTGGTCATCTTGACCTTGATGCTGTCGAAACTGAACACCTTGGTATTGCCGCCACCGTCGAACACCCCCTGCAGGGTGAACTGGCCCGTCACGAGGTCGGTGGTCGGCGCCGGCACCACGATGGCCGCGGCGCCATTCGCCGGAGAATTCTTCCCCAGCGCGAACTCGACCGATACGCCCGACGCCATCTGGTCGGGATCGACGACGCAGTGACCGTCATCGCACTTCTTCCCGGCGCCGCACTCTTCGGCCGTCTGGCATTCGGCGACATTGGCCCCTTCGCCGCCGCACTGCGCCTTCGGGGGCTCGGGACACTCGGCGGTCGACGGACAGGCTCCCTGCCGCAGGCGGAGCGGCACGGTGGTGTTGGAACGGTACGGGATGTTGGCGATGTCGTTGATGATCGCGGTGTTCTCTATGACGGTGTTCTTCGGCAGACCGCCCTTGGGCAGGACCTTGAAGCGGATAAGCACCGTATCGGGACACGCCTTCGTGTCCTTGTCGCAGTAAACGAGCAGATCGGCGACCTTGGAGGCGCCGAGGAAGGGGAAGGCGCCGCCCGCGCCGTCGGGCACGGCCGTCCAATCGGTGCCGTTGCCGTTCGCGTCGAAGGTGCGCGCTATCTCGGTCGAACCGGGGACATAATCGACCTGCGGCGGCAACGAATCCTGCACCGTCACATCCTCGCCCAGTTCGTCGCCCCAGTTCTGCACCTTGATGGTGTAGTAGAACGGGCGGTCGAAACAGACCGAATCCTCGACCGTCGAACAGGAGCAGTAATGTTTCTCGCGGCCGTTCGGGGTGTTCGGATTGACCGGGATATCGTACTTCGAGGCGCGGGTATCGACGCTCACGACGAGCATGTTGGTGAATATCATATCACCGTTGGCGCTCACCTTGAGCATGAACGAGGTGTCGTCGCGCTTGAAATGCTCGTTGAACGGGAAGAATTCGCCGTTCAAAAGCATCGTGTCGACATCCATCGAGTATTCCAGTTTCAACGGATCGGGTGCGTTCGGATCGCCCCCGATGCAGGTCGGCGCCTCGTCGTCCCAGCCGTAGAAACTCGATATGCAGTTGTACATCTCGGTGTAGGTGAAGGCGGTGCCGTTGGAGTCCTTGTCCTTGAGCGGGTTGCAGGCATCGAACAGGGGCGCCCACTGCGGGGCCGTCTGTCCCTTCACCTGCAGGCCTTCGGGAGGGCAGGGCCCGCCGAACAACCCGCCGTCACCGCATTCGGTGGCCGAGGCGATGGCGAGGCCGGGATCGCCCTCGCCTGCCATCAGGGAGAGACGGACCACCGGCTTGTCGGGGAATTTGAACCCGCCGACCGTTATATCGACCTCTTGTATCTTGTAGAGGTCGAAGCCGTGGTAGATGTATATCTTCTTCGGCGTTATCCGCTCCGAGCGATAGATGAGGATGACCGTCCATCCGCCCAGCATGATGGAATTCTGTCCGTTGTAGGCGTTGGTCGCATAGTACTCGTGCTCACTGCAGTCCATGTTGGAGAACTTGTAACTGCCGACGAGCGCCGCGCCGTCCGAGGGGGCGCCCGCCTCGCGTGCCTTGGTGTGGACCGAGGTGAAGAAATCGGTGATGTCGGCCCGGTAGGTGAAATAGCCGACATTATCGCTCCCGGTGTCCTGCGCCGAAAGGTATATCGCCTGAAATTCGAAATCCTGATCGGCCGTGTCGTTCGCCGGATGGCCTTCCACGGTGATGTCGCGGATCTCCTCGGCATAGCCGTCCTTCTGCGTATAGGCCAAGGTCACGGTATTGTCGGCGTTGAGGAATATCTTGTCGGGATCTATCGCGCTCGTCCAGACGAGATAGGCCGCCTCGACATAGGCGTCCTCGGGCAGGTCACCATCGTTCACGACGAAGGTGCTCTCGGTGAGACATTTGTCGGCCGACGGGTTGGCGCCGTTCATGTCGTTCGCGGGATCGGGGTTCCACAGGAGCGTCTTGAACATTGTGAAATAATCGTGGGACCCTTCTTCCCACTGGAGTTTGTTCCCGTTGTGCACCGAGACATCGGGACCGATGGTCGAACCACCGTACGGACCCGCCGACAGAGCGAGCGCCGCGAACAGCACGCTGACGAAAAGGGCGGGACGGACAAGATGACGCATGACTATCTCCCTTGCATGATGAACGGATATGCTCCTATACCGGGACATGGCCCGAAGCCGATCGCGCGCTAGCGATCGCCATACACCCGGCGTCCCGCGAGCAGGAGCAGGATGCCCAAGAGGAACGACAGGACCATCGACGCGTTGCCCGCGTTCTCCGAACCGACGATCGAACAACCGCAACCGCCCTCTTCATCGTCACCGCCCGTCTGGCAGTTCGGATCGTTCGGGTCGGTGCAGGCCTGGAAGACCTTCGAATCTATCGGCAACGAGTAGATGGTGACCTCGCTGTCGAGCGTACCGGGCGCCTTCTTGACCTGTATGCTCCCCTTCTGGTCGCCCGACAGGTTGAAGTCGGCCTTGATGACGAGGTATTTTTCCTGATCGGCGGTGTAGGCTATCGGTGTCGTGAAGGTCAGTTTGTACTCACTCTCACCCGACTCGGCGCTTCCTTCGCCGAGCAGGGTATCGGCGGTGCCGTCGCCGCCGTTGTCGAGCCAGACAGACACCTTTTCAAGCCCTTCGCCGAACAGCACGCTCCCACTCGGGACCTTGAAGGTGAGCGATTTTATCGAGTTCGCCTCTTCCTTCGACTTGGTGCGCAGTTGCAGGACCGGGATGTTGGCGTTTATCTCGGCCAGCGTCGCCGGCACCGCCGGGTCCTTCGGGCCGCGGGAGAAGATGAAGGACTTACCGGTCGGCTCGAACAGGTAGAGGGCGAAATCTATCCGTTTGTTCGCGACCGTCGGCGTGCCGTCGTCATCCACATCGATGGAGGTGGCCCCTTCGATGATCGCCTTGAAGGTGGTGTTCGGGGTTATCGTCGTGCTTTCGGCCACGCTCGCGTCGCCGTGGATGACGAAATAGTGGGTCTTGTTCTCGGCGAAAGCCCTCTTGGTCGAGGGGACATCGAAATCGGCGTACCCCGACGCAAGGCTCGCGGTCTCGGCCACGACATTCTCGCCATTGTCATAGCGACCGTTCTGGTTGGCGTCCTCGACCAGTTTGAGATTCTGCAGGGTCACCGCCGTATCGCGATCGACCTTGACCTTGACCTTGACGAGGTTGAAGGTACAGGCGCTCTCCTCACTGGCGGTGGTCCCCACCATGGTGAACTGGCCGAGCGTCAGGTTGTTGGACGGGTTCGGGATGACCACATCGCCGAATGGGCTGTTCTTGCCCATCGCGTACGCTATGGCGACATTCTTGGTCGTGCAGGGGCCGCCGCCCGTATCGGCGTCGGGAACGACATCGTCATCGGCGGGAGGCGTGTAATCGCTGACGCCGCCGCACTTGTTCATATCCATCGCCTCGCATTCGGCCGACGGGAGGCAGGTGCCGCTCTTGAGTTTGAGCGGTATCGAGGTGTTGGTCTTGTAGGGCTTCATGGCCGCGTCGGTGATGACCGCGACATTGTCGATGACCGAGGTCTTGGGCAGGTTCTCCTTCGGTTTCACCTTGAAGCGGACGAGCCGCCGGTCATGCGTACCGGGGCACTCCTCGGCCGGCAGTTCGCAGTAGTTCATCTGATCCGCGACCGTGTAGGGCTGTTTGAGCGGGAACTCGCCGCCGGGGCCGTCGGGTATCGGCGTCCAGTCGGCGCCGAGCCAGTTGCCTTTCGCATCCTCGGTTATCTGGGAAGCGACCTCGGTGGTGCCGGGGACATAGGTCACATAGGCCGGCAGGGTGTCCTGCACCTTGACGCCGCCGACGATGTCGTCGCCCCAGTTCTGCACCTTGATGAGATAGGTGAATTCCTGCGTGAAGCAGACCTTGCCCTCTTCCGGCGCGCAGGAGCAGAACCCCTTCTCGTCCTCGTTCGGGATGTCGTAGTTGCCGGCGCGGGTATCATGGCTCAGTATCAGGAAGTTGGTGAGCACCGCGTCCTGATTGGCGCCGAGATCGAGCGATATCTGGTCGCCGTTCTTGTAGAAATGGGCGGCCCATTTCTCCTCGGCGGCGTCGATATAGAAGGTGTCAACATCTATGGCGTATTCCATCTGGTCGGTCAGGATATTGGGCGGCGTCCCGCCGATGCAGGTCTCGCCCGAAGTGGCGTCAAACCCGAACTCCGAGGATATCGAGTTGAATATCTCGGTGTAATAGAACGGCGTACTCCGCGTCCCGTAGAGTATAGACTGATCGAGGAAGTTGCAGGTGTTGAACAGTTGCTCGTAGCCGGCACCGGCGCCGCGTATCCGGAGCGATTCGGGGACGAGACTGCCGCCCGAAGCGGTATTGGTGTTCACGAGCCGCGGGTCGCCCTCGTTGACCATCAGGGTGAGCCGGATGGAGGGCTTGTCGGGGAACTGGAACCCGGTGATATCGATGATGGAGTTCTTGTGGAAATAGCGGTAGAAGCCGTCGTACAGGTAAAGTTTCTTCGGGGTGACCTCTTCCGAAACGAACACGAGGACGATGGCCCAACTCGACACCATGGTCGAATTGTCCTTGTAGGCCGCGTCGGCGGTGCACTCAAGGCCCGAAACGGTGTAGTCCCCGTAGAGCGACAGCCCGTCGACCGAGCCGTCCGATATCTCGAGCGAACGGCCACGCTCCTGCAGTTCCTTGAAAAAGTCGGTCACCTCGACGCGGTAGGTGAAAAAGCCGCGTTCGACGGTCTCGTTCTCGATGATGGATTCGAACTCGAAATCCTGCTTGTCGGTCAGTTTCGACTGGCGACCGATCACATCGAGCCCGCTGTTCATCGCCGGGTTATCGTTGTGCGCGAAATCGAGCCGTATCTGGTTGTCGGTGAAGTCGGTGAGTTTGAGCGTCGGCTGGGCGCCGGTCCAGACGATGAAGGCGCGATCTATCGTCGCATCCAGCGGGAACTTGGTCATGTCGAGCGTGTAGGTGCTCTGGTCGAGACACGCGTCGGCCTGCGGGTTGTAATTCACCCCGGTCCCGTCGTCCCCGGTGTTCAGGTTGGCAAGTAGCGATTTGAACATGACATGGTAACTGTAGGCGCCGTCCTCCCATTTGAGGTCCTGTCCCTTGAACACGGCGACATTGGGGCCGATCTCCTTGGCCCCCGCCACGCCGGCGAGCAGGATGAAAAGAACGAAGAAGGCCGAACGAAAGCCGCTCATGTGACACCTCTTTTTTGGCTATGTTGGGTAGTATGGTCCGTCATCGGAAAGAACATGCCGGTCCCGCCTAGGCCGTCGTGCGGCGACGCAGGAACGGGAACAGGGCCGCGAGAGCCGCCGCGAGCAGGACGATCCACGCCGGCGGTTCATCGCCCTCTCCGGCGATGAGCGAGCAGTCGCAGGACGAGGGGGCGGGCGGCACGATGTCGCCGTCGGTCGGTTGGACATCGTCGGAGGGGTAGAACTCCTTCGACGACACCGCGAGGCCTTCGACCTTCTTGCTGGTGTTATCCATGATGACCGCGCCTTTCCTGATGACTATCTTGGCCCGCTCGGTCCCGTCAAGTTTGATGTTGAGCGTGCTCTGGAATATGAGGAACATCTCCTCGCCGACATCGTAGTCGAGCCGGGTCTCTATGTCGTCGCCCTCAAAGGTGACCTCGTCGTCCTCCTCGAAGGTCGATATCTTCTGGATGAGGTCGTCGGAGATACCGTCGCCGTTGGTATCGACATACAGCGATATATCCTTGATGCCCTGACCGAACCGGGCGTACCCCTCCTGCGTAGGAACGGTCACCGTGATGCGCTTTATCTTGTTGGCAAGATCGAGCGCCTTGGTGCGGACCTGAAGCATCGGGATGTCGCGGTTGAGTTCGTTCATCGGCGGCACCGACGGGTCGTTCATTCCCTTGGTGACGATGAAGTAGTTGTCGGTCGGCTCGACCTGGAACGACGCGAAATCTATCGTGCCACCGTCGGGCCTCGCGTCGCCGGCGTCCTCGAACAGGAAACTGTTCTTGTTCGCGATGGTGAGATGCATCGAGGCGGCGGCCGGGACCTTGGTGATGTTATAGCCGAGATCGCCCGTTACGATGAAGTGGTGTATCTCGGTGCCGGTGAACAGACGGGCCGCCCCCTCGGGGATGGCGAACAGGACGCTGGCGGCCTCCGGGGTCGGGACATTGATGAGCACCGGGTCGTCGGCATCGGCGACGCCGTCGCCGTCCTTGTCGTGTATCAGTGAAAGATTGGTCACCGCCACCTGCGTGTCGTCTTTTTTGATATCCATGCGCACCGAGACGAAGTTGTAAAATTTCGTCTGACCGCAGTTCTCGGCTTGCAGTTTGAACTGACCCAGCGTCAGGCCGGTCGTTCCCTTGGGCACGATGATGGGACTGTCGCCGCTGTCAGGGGAGTTGATGCCGACCGCGTAGGAGACTTTGGCGCTGGTGCACCAACTACTCGTGTCGGCCTCACAGACATAGGTGGTCATGTTACAAACCAGCCCATCGGGACAGGGCTTGTTCTCATCGCACTGACGATTATCGCCATAACAATCGACTTTTTTCGGTTCGGGGCAGGTCTCGAGCGGCTGACAGGTGCCGCGGTAGAGTTTCAGTTCGAGATTTCGGTTACTGCGATAGGTCTCGGCGCTCGCCTCCTCTTTGATGATGGCGATATTGGGAATGACCTCGTTCTTGGGGAGTTTTTTCGGTTTTACCTTGAAGCGCAGGAGCCGCGTGTCGGTACAGGTCCAAGTCGCCTGATTGCAGGTGTTCATCTGGTCGGCCACCTTGTATCCGGCGCCCGAAAGAGGGAATTTAGTATTGGGATTGTCACCGCTACCGGCAAGATCGGGTATCGTCGTCCAGTCGGTGCCGTTACCGTTATCATCGAACAAGGTCGCCATCTCGGTGGAGCCGGGGATGTATTCCACCCGGTTGTCGAGATCGTCCACCACGATGACATTCTTGGCGACATTGGTCCCCCAGTTCTGGACGCGAACGAGGTAGAACATCGGGTAGCCGCCCGATTCGGTGACGCAGTAGGCATCCTCCGGGTCCTCGGCCTTGCGGCAGGAGCAGTAGTGCTTCTCGCGGTCGTACGGGAAGTTTATCTGCGCCTCTTCCGGGATATCGAACGCGGGCGATTTCGTGTCGACCGACACGACGAGGTAGTTCATCAGGATGGCGTCCTGATTGACCGATATCCGGACATCGAAGTTGGTGCCGTCGAGTTTCAGGTGCTCCTGCAGGTTGATATCCTCCTCGGCGTCGAGCAGGAAGGTGTCGTTGTCTATGCCGAAGTAGTCGGGACCGTTCGCCACGCCGCTGACGCACATAAGCTCCCCCTCCCAGCCGATGATGGAGGAACGGGAGTTGTATATCTCGAAACTCATGTCCGCGAGCGGGTTGCATTCATTGGTGAGTTGGTAGGTGCTCATCGCCTCGGGACCTTTGATATAGATAAGTTCGGGCGGCAGTTCCGCCTTCACGAGCGCCGGGTCACCCTCGGCGATGTTGGTGGTGATACGAAGCACCGGATTCTTGGGGAGGATGAAACCCGACACATTGGCGGTGGTCGTTTCGCCCTGTGCCCACGCGAACCCGGGATAGAGATATATCTTCTTGGAACGGACCGCTCCCGATTTGTACACGAGGAAGATGGACCAGTTGGCGACCATCGTGGTGCGGCACTTGTAGTAATCGTGGTCGGTGCAATCGAGCCCGCTCACGGTGTACTTGCCGAACATCGCAAGACCGTCCTTGAGCGGGTTGCCCGACGCAAGGTTGTCGTCCCGTATCTTTGCAAAGAAGTCGGTGATGTCCTTGCGGTAGGTAAAATACGCGACCTCGCCAGTGGTGCTCGTCCCGGGGCTGTCGGGCGAACAGCCGGTCGTCACGCCGTCCTTGGGAGAGAATTTAACGCTCTGGAACGCGAAGGCATCGGAGGTGTCGCCCAGCATCTTCGCCGTATCGCCGACGATGATGTCGTTCTCCCAGGTATAGCCGGCGTCATCCCGAACGAATTTCAGGTGGACCTGATTGTCGGTCGCCGCCGAGAAATTGTCGGGGTGGACCGCGCTCATCCAGACGATGTATGCTTCAACGAGCACCGCGTCATCGGGGAGATGCAAGCCGCTCAGGTCGAACGAACTTTCAAGGATGCAGGTGTCGCCCTGTCGGTTCGAGGTCTCGTTGCTCAAGGTTATCTGGTCGTCGACAAGCGAGTTGAACATCACGACGAAATCGTTGCCGCCCTCTTCCCACCCCTTGTAGGGCGTCCCGCCGAGCATCGTGCCTTCCGCGGCCTGCGCCGCCACGAACGGAAGGACAAAAAGGAATACGATAACAGCCGCCTTAAGAACCGCTCTCATGGGAACCTCCTTGCTTGTCGCTATAGAACCATCAATCCTCGATCGTTTCATCTGTTCGAACCGTATGTCTACACTGTCTGTCGTCCACCGAATCCGTATTAAAGCACCACAACAACAATAAATCAAGAGAAAAATAGGAGATTTTTATTCAATCAACGGTCCGGAAGCGACCGGTTCCCGCACCGAAAGGAGGAACCCGGCGCCGATGATGAAAAGGAACGCTATCGGGACGACCCCCCAGCGCGAATGCCCCGCGAGACTGGCAACGACCCCCATCAGGAACGGGCCCATGATGGCGGCGAACCGCCCCATGATGTTGAAAAGACCGAAGAACTCTGCCGATCGGTCGGCGGGGATGAGCCGCGCGAAGAGCGACCGGCTGAGCGCCTGCACCCCCCCCATCGAGGTGGCGACGAGGAACGAAAGCACCCAGAAGAGGACGGCGCGCCCGGTCGGACCCGCCACATCGGGGAGAAAGAAGGCGATAAGCGTGATGAGGAGATAGACCGCTATCGCCGTCAGTATGAGCGGTCGGGCGCTGTAACGGGTCGCGTACCGGCCGTATAGTATCGCACAGGGGAACGCGACGATCTGGATCATCAGTATCGCTCCGACGAGCGTGCCGGCGCCAAGTCCCGCATCCACCCCGTAGGCGGCCGCCATCGCGATGATAGTGTCCACGCCGTCGATGTAGAAGAAATAGGCGATGAGGAACAGGAACGCGTCGCGCCGTCGTCGCGCGGTCCGCAGGGTCCGCAGGAGTTGTTCGAGACTGCGACGGAGCGGTCGCGCCGAGCGGGGCCGCGCATAGCGCTGGCCGACATGGCGAAGCATCGGAACGGTGAAGAGCGCCCACCAGAGCGCCGACAGGAGGAACCCGGCCCGCGCGATGTGTGGCGGTATCCCCTCCCCGCCCGTGGCGAACAGCCAGACGACGAGCGCGAGGAACGGCACGGTGCCGCCGATGTAGCCGTACGCATAGCCCCGCGAGGAGACATCGTGCATCCGTTTCGGCGCGGACACATCGACGAGGAACGAATCGTAAAAGAATGACGAGCCGCCCCAGCCGATGCGCGACAGCACGAAGATGCCGAGCGCCCAGAGCCACGCCCCCTCCAGGGGGATCGCGAGCAACGCCGTGGCGACGACGCCGACAAGGAAGAACAGCGCGAACAGTGGCTTCTTGCCGCCCCGCATGTCCGCAAGCGGCCCGAGAAGCGGCGAGATGAGCGCGAGGACAAGCGCGGCCCCCGCGTTCGCGTAGCCCCAGTAGGCGGTCGCGTCGGCAGGCGGGAGCGTCAAGGCGACGGTGCCTTTGAAATAGAGCGGGAACATCACCGTGACGACGATGAGCGAATAGGCGGAGTTCCCCGCATCATAGAGGACCCAACTGCGCTCCTCGCGGGAAAGCATCGTCAGCGGCCGTAGTAGGCGCGGTACCACGCGACGAACCGCCGGACCCCCTCCCCGATGTCGGTGGCGGGACGATACCCGGTGTCGCGGGTGAGGTCGGACACATCGGCGTAGGTGGCGGGCACATCGCCCGGCTGGAGCGGCAGCAGTTCACGGGTCGCCTTTTTGCCGAGCGCCTGCTCTATCGCTTCGATGAAGTCGGTCAGTTTCACCGGCGCGCTGTTGCCGATGTTGTAGAGACGGTACGGAGCGCGCGACGAGGCCGGGTCGGGCCGCGCGCCGTCCCACGACGGATCGCCGGCAGGCGGTCGGTCGATGACTCGCACCACCCCCTCGACGATGTCGTCGATGTAGGTGAAGTCGCGTTGCATGTTCCCGTGGTTGAAGACCGCTATCGGCCGCCCCGCGAGTATCGCGTCGGTGTAGAGGAACAGCGCCATGTCGGGTCGCCCCCACGGACCGTACACGGTGAAAAAGCGCAGGCCGGTCGTCGGCAGGCCGTACAGGTGGCTGTAAGTATGCGCCATCAGTTCGTTCGCCTTTTTGGTCGCCGCGTAGAGACTTACCGGGTGGTCCACCGCATGCGAGGTCGAGAAGGGCATCGCCGTGTTGAGCCCGTACACGCTCGAACTCGAGGCATACACGAGATGCCGCACCGGATGATGGCGGCAGTTCTCGAGGATATTCATGAAGCCGACGAGGTTGGCCTCGATGTAGGCGTGCGGGTTCTCCAGCGAATAGCGGACCCCCGCCTGCGCCGCAAGGTGGCAGACGACATCGAACTTCTCGCGCTCGAACAGAGCGGTCAGGGCGTCGCGGTCCTCAAGTTTCAACTGGATGAAGCGATAGTTCGGGAACTTCGCGCTCTGCGCGATCTCGCCGTGTCTCGCCGCGTCGCGCGCGATGCCGCTCTCGGCGAGCCGCCCGTACTTGAGCGTCACATCGTAGTAGTCGTTGACGCTGTCGAGCCCCACCACCGTGTCGCCGCGGCCAAGGAGCCGCCGGGCGGTGTGGGACCCGATGAATCCGGCGGTGCCGGTGACGAGTATCTTCATGCTGACCTCCCGCTCACGATCCCTTCGGCATATAGAGTGTCACCCGGTTGCGTCCCCCCTCTTTCGACTCGTACAGCGCCTCGTCGGCCGATTTGACGAGGTCCTCGGGGCGCTGGACCAGTTCGGGGAACGACGAAACGCCGAAACTCGAGGTGATAGTGAGTTGGTTGCCGTCGGCCGGGACGACCGAACCCTGCACCGTCTCGCGTATCTTCTCGGCGACCGTGAGCGCCCCCTCCTTGGTGGTGTTGTGCAGGAGAAGCACGAACTCCTCGCCGCCGTAACGCGCCGCGACATCGACCTTGCGGACCGACCGCTTGATGATGCGCGACAGGAACCGTATCACCTCGTCGCCCGCCTTGTGGCCGTAGCGGTCGTTGACCTTCTTGAAATGGTCTATGTCGAGCATGATTGCCGACAGCGGCATGCCGGAACGGGCCGCCTCGCCGGTCATGGTCTCGGTCCGCTCCTGCAGGTAACGCCGGTTGTAAAGCCCGGTCAGGGCGTCGATGTTGGAGAGGTTCTGCACCGTTTCGTACATTTCGATGTTGTTGAGCGCCGACGACAGGATGCGGCAGAGCAGGAGCAGATCCGATTTGGTCTGGGTATCCACCTCGCGGTCCGAGTCGAGGAACACCGAGAGCGTCCCCTGCGGCGTCTCGTGGCGTTGGAGCAGGAAGGTGAGCATCTGCGCGTGCCGGTTCAGTTCCGCGAAAGCCGGTTCGGCGAACAGTTGGTTCTTGTCGCGGCGCCGGTTGATGTCGCGGATCTCGGCCATCTTGCCGACCTTGCCCTCGAGCATCATCGCCTGTATCGTCGTGGGATCGGTCATGTCGGTGGCGGTGAGCGGCGCCACCTTCTCGAGCGAAAGCGGCGTCCCGTCGTCCTCGAGCCGGTAGATGATGCCCTTGTGCTCGCCGTCCCGCCACTCGGTGATGAGCACGGTCGCGGCGTCGGGAACGAAGTTGAGCACCGACCACGCCGAGGCGTTGAACAGTTTCTCGCGGCTGAACGAATCGAGCATCTCGCGGGCACCGCGGTACAGTTTCTCCTGCCGGCGCCGGTCGGTGAGCACCCGATCGAAGGTCGCCGCCATCCGCAGGAGATCTATCACATCCTGCCTGATCGGCGCGAAGGTCTCGACGAGCAGTTGCTTATCGCCCTGATAGTCGGCGTCTATCACGATGACATATTCGGGGACGGCGGGCACCCCTTCCGGATCGAAGAGCCCCACCGGGAAATAGACCCGTTTGTTATACGGCGGGAGAAGCGGCAGGAACTCCTTTTCCTCCAGTATCGAGTGGCACGGGAGCACACACCGGTTCTTGATGGCGAGCAGTATCAGCCCCGTCAGGCGGAACGGCGACGGAGCGCCGACGATGATGCCCTCCTCGCCCCGCAGTTCCACCACTTTCACGGCGACCGGCACGCGATCCCAGAGCGTCGTCCGTTCGCAATACTTCATCAAGGCGAGATAGGGATCCTCGACCGCCTGCAACGCGTGATCAAAAACCTCCGGGGACCGGCGGTCGCCGGAATGCGCCGTACCGCCGCCCCAGAGGTAACGGATGACCTCCTCGCGACTGAACAGGTAGACGGCGCCCGCCGTGAGCAGGAACAGCACATAGACGGTCAGGTCGCGCGCCTCCCGCAGAGATCCCGGCAGGGCGAGCGAAAGGGTCGATGCCGCGACATACCAGCCGTAGTGGGCCGGACGCCGCGCATACACCACCGGGAGCGCCGCGAACAGGAGCGCGATGAGCGGGGAATGGTTGCCCCACCGCAGTATGACGAAATCGGCGACATAGACCGCCGCCGGGAGAAAGGCGGGCAGAATGAGCGCGATCCGCTCGATGAGGGCGAGGTACAGGTGGAGTACCACGAACAGGCCCCAGACGACTATCTGGACCGAAAGCGACTGACGGGAAGAGGAAGATATCGCTATGAAAACGATCGGGATCGCGTAAAGGAACGGAAGGGACCTAATCAACCGCATCATGGAGTATGTACTGATCGGGGCGCAGCATCTTGTATCTCCGCAGGACGGTCATCTCGCGGGTCTGGCGGTCGCTCTTTATCCGCTCGATGCGCAGTTCGAGTTCGCGCATCCGTTGCTGCGCGACGGACCGTTCCATCGTCAGTTTCTCTATCACTTCGCGGTTGCGGGTTATCTCACCGCGCAGGCGATGGATATCGACCAGCACCACTCCGGTCATTATCAGGAACAGCCCGCCGATAACTAGCAGGTGCCACCGGTTCATCGTCTGCTCCTTGTCGCTATGGCGACATTCTTGAAACCGAGTCCGCGCACCGTATCGAGCACCATCGTCACCCGCCCGTGCGATGCCTCGGCATCCCCTTTTATCACGACAATGTAGCCCTGCCGCTCCGCGGTGTCAATTTTTCCCAGATGCGCCGCGACCTCTTCGACGGGCATATCGCGGTCACCGACACGGACCGCGCCTGTCGATGGGATCACGATCTCGATGCGGCGGATATGCTCCACCGCGCCGCTCGCGTTCGCCTCCGGCAGGTTGACCTTGATCCCCGATTCCTGTTTGAAGGAACTGGTGAGCGAGAAGAATATGAGGAGCGTGAACAGGACATCGACGAGCGGCGCGACATCGATGGCGAAATCGTGCGCCGAAAAGGTCTTGCGAACCCGTATCATCAGCCCTCCTTGACCGCGTCGATCCTGTCGCCCCGCAGGGTATTATCGAGCACCTCGGTGATTCGCACCGGCACCAGCGAACCCTCGGCGGGCAGAGGATCGCCGGCCACATGAACGATCTGGTTGTGCTCGCTCCGCCCCATGACGGTGCCGCCGCGCGGACTGCGCGATTCTATCAGCACCGTCACGGTCCTGCCGAGGAACCGCCGTCGCACCGCGCCCATCACGGCGCGCTGGACCTGCAACAGCCGGTCGAGTCTCGCCGATCTCTCGTCATCCGTCAAGGTTTCGGGCCATCGCGCCGCGACCGTACCGGGCCGGGGGGAGTATTTGAACGCGAACAGCGTGTCGTAGCACACCGTTTCGATAAGGGAGAGCGTCTCTTCGAATTCGCTTTCGGTCTCTCCGGGGAACCCCACGATGAAGTCACTGGACAGCGAGATATCGGGACACCGCTCGCGGACCCACGCTATCTTCTCCAGGTACTCTTTCACGCCATACCCCCGGTTCATGAGCGCCAGTATCCGGTCCGATCCCGATTGGGCCGGCAGGTGCAGATAGGGCATGAGCGATGGTATCTCGGCGAACGCCGTGGCAAGCGCCGGGGTGAGGTCACGCGGGTGGCTCGTGACGAACCGGATGCGGTCAAGCCCCGCCCGCCCGGCGATAAGATAGAGCAGACCGGTGAAGTCGAGACCGGCGACGGGATCGCGGTAACTGTTGACATTCTGGCCGAGAAGCGTCACTTCGCGGATGCCGGCCGCGACCAGCGCGCGGATCTCTTCCAGTATCGTTTCGCCCGTCCGGCTCACCTCGCCGCCGCGCACCGAAGGGACGATGCAGTAACTGCAGTGATTGTCGCACCCGTGCATCACCGTGACGAAGGCCGAACGGGCGCCGCGCCACAGCGTATCGTACACCGGCGGGAACAGTTCACGGTCGGTGAGCGCCGCCGGATCGGTCATGACCACCGGGAATATCCCTCGTTCGGCGGCGTCGGGAATGGCCGCCTCACACCCCGGCCCGAAGACGCCGTCGATGAGCGGCGACAGCGACGGAAGGTCCGCCCCCAACTGCTGGGCGACGCACCCCATCACGAAGATGCGCATGGCCCCCCGCTCCTTTTCCGCGAGGAAGCGACCGACGAAACTGAACACCTTCTGGGCCGGTTTCTCCCGCACGCTACAGGTGTTGACGATGAGCAGGTGCGCCTGCTCCGGATCGTCGACCGGCGCCCATCCGCGCGCCGTCAGAAGCGCGCCGACCCGCTCGGAGTCGTAGACATTCATCTGGCACCCGAAGGTGTGGATGTGAAAGGTCCTCACCGGAAAGGAGAGAGGGCTGGGATCAGTCGAGACTGTCGGAGAATCCGCTGATGACATAGATGTACCGGGTCCCGAACAGGAAGGCCTGCCCGAAGTCATTGACCACGGTGGGACCGTCGAGGAAGTAACCGGAGTTGCTGTTGTCGATGGAGCCGTCGTTGACGCTGGCGCGCGCCGAAGCCGAAAGACCGAAATCGCCGGGGGTACCGGCGGCACGGACCTCGAGGCTGTATATGTACTGTTCGTTCCGCGCGTCATGATTGCGTTCGATCGATTTGCCGGTGCCGCAGTTGAGCGCGGTGTACTGCACCGTGAAACTGTCGGGGGAACTGATGGGGACCATCGTCGCGTAGGCGCACCGTATCGCCGTACCGGAGGAAGAGAGCGCCCAGGTCATCCCCTTGGGGTTGGTCAGGTCACCGGTGCCCCGCAGGATGTAGTTGGCGATGCTGAAGGAAAGCGGCTGGTCGTTGGCGGTCTGCGTGAAGCCGCCCGACGCCGCGACCACGATATCCTCGTTCGGCCCCTTGTTCGGATCGTCCCATTTCACCCGCGCCGCGCCGAAACCGGCCAGCGAGGTGCAGGAGGTCTGCGCGCCGGTGGTGACGCACTCGACGCCCGCGACCGTGATCTTCTGGGTGCCGAGATCATCGATGATCTCAGCGAACGCTTCGTCGTTATACCCGATCAATTCCTTGTCCTGATCGGTGTTGATGTATTTCTTCGCGCCGCCGAACACGAGTATGGCGGGATGCAGGGTCTCCACGCCCTCGTCATCGGTCGTGACCCACGAAACATCTATCATGCCGTGGAGACAGCGACCCTGTTCCATCAGTTTCCACGAAGAGGCGCTGCCCTTCTTGTCGACCTTGATGATGTCGCGTGAAGCCGATCCCGAATCGCACCCGCCGCTGATGTATACCTCGCCGCCGATGGTGAGGGCGCGGGCATGGGCGCGGTTGGTGAACGAAACTTTCTGTTCGACCGTGTTCTTCTCGGGGTCGAGGAGGTATATCTTGTCGTTGTAGCCGTCCTGTGTCTTGCCGAACGCGATGACCACCTTGCCGGTCTTCGGCGAAAGAGCTCCTTTGGCATCGGTCGTCTCGAGGAGCGCCGCGACATGGTCTTTGACGCCCATCCTGAGCGAGGGGCCGTCGGTCACGGTCAGTTTCGCCATGTCGATGTAATTCGTCCTCGTCAGGTAGGATTCTGATCCGCTGTCGCGCCAGATCGAACCGCCGGCGAGCACGATACGGCCGTCCTTCAGGACGACGGCGCGGGCCCCGGAGGGGACATCGTCCTCGGTGAAGTAGGTCGAAAGCGAGGTCTTATCGCTCTGTTCGGACACGACGCGGACGAAATCGCCGGTAAGCCCGAGGAAGATGTTTATCTCATAGTTCTTGGTGTCCTCATACAGGATGCCTTCGGCGCCGCCGGTCAGTTTCACTTTTTCCTGTGTGTTGGTCACCTTGACGAAGAACCGGTAGTAGCGGTTGCTCCGGAGGGAACTGAAGTCGGAACTGCCCGTCAGACCGCCCACCGGAAGCACGCGGGTCTCGTCGAAGACATAGGGGCGCGACAGGTCGTCGGTCGAGAATATCGAGAGTTCCACCGAATCGCCGTTAACGATGCAGAAGTCGTCGACGAAATCCTCGTACTTCGAGTCCTTCTTGCAGTCGTTGATGAGGTTCTCGGGGAGCTTGAGGGTTATCTTGAAGTTGCCGGTATCCTGCTGGCCACAGGACCACGCAAGGAACAGGGCGCAAAGAAGGACGGCCGCTCTGGCTATCTTCATGGGACTTCCTCCGTTCATATCGCTGTTATTTATTCTCGCTGTTCCAGACAAGGATATTGCCCTGCGGCGGCTCGGTCTTCGTGAGGAAGTAGATACCGGTGCCGGCGCCGGCGATGACCAGTATGCTCACCGTGGCGATGAACCAGGTCGTCTCATAGAAGGGAACCCGCTTGATCTCGGCCATAGTGGCCTCTTTCTGGTCGTCGTCCTTCGCGTCGGTCTTGCCTTCGAAGTAGAAGTTCTCGCCGACCTTAAGGTTGACGCCGCCGGGCGCGGAGGGCGACTTGTCCTGCGCGAAAAGAGCAAAAGAGAAAGCGGTCAAAACCACCATCGCGACGATCTTCATGCCGTAGTTCATGTCACACCTGCTTTTTTGTCCAGTAATTCACCAAACTTCAGTGGTACCCATAGCATATCGCACGGTACGAGTCAACAATTTTTTTCAACCGATAGAATATACAAAAAGAGCGGGGCTCGCGTGGCCGGTCATTGAGGTTCGGTCATGAGATCGGCCACCAGCCCGCGCAGGGAGACCGCCTTGAGATCGAACACCGAGAAGAATTTCTTTTCTTGATACAATTCCGTGAACTCCACGATGTTCATCGTCCCGCGCGGCATTGCCGCCGAGTCGGCCGCGGCGAGTTGGTTGGATATGAGTTTTTTTATCGCCTCTTTGTGCTGTTTCACGATGACGAGCGCGGCGGTCTCGCGGTGTATCGCCTCGGCCGGAGGGAGCACTCCCTTCACCGAGTGGAATATGCGTCCCTCGAGATAGACAAGCGTCGAGATGGAATTCTTATCCCCGGCGGAGATCACCTCGGTCTGTATGTGGAATATCTTGTTCTTGTGCCGTATGTTGGTATTGAAACCGGGGAACAGCGCCATCAGTTCTGCGCGCCGCTGTACTTACCGATACGACGACGACGGAAGTGCGGGCGTTTCGGCTTCGCCTCGACCCGGGCGAGCCCGATCTTGCCGGCGGCCACTTCGCGGAGCGCCACGATCGGTTCCTTGTTCTTTTTGGTGTTGGGTACCTGCGGGGCCGCCTTTTCCAGCAGTTGCCTCGTCCGTTTGGCCGACAGGATGATGAGTTCCAGTCGATTCGGTATCTTTTCCAGACAATCCTCTACCGTGACACGCGCCATGACGCCTCCTCGAATATATCGAAAAACGGTTACGGCGTCATGATAGCGGGAAAAAGCGTTTTTGCAACATTTTTAGTTGCGAAAAAAAAGAGGCCCGTTACACTGGACCCCGTTCCCCGCGGGCCATCCGGTGGAACATTATGGAGGATCGACCATGAACATGCGCATCAGCGTAGTAGGTGCCGGCAGTTGGGGGACCGTACTGGCGTCGGTACTGGCCGAGAAGAACGCCGATGTCTCCCTGTGGTGCCGCGAGCCCGAACTGGTCGAGGCGATCGACCGGGACCACGAGAACCCGCTGTTCCTGCCCGGCATACCCATCCATCCGAAGGTGAAGGCGACCGGCGACCTCGATGCGGCGGTGACCAACCGCGACATGATCGTCATGGCGACACCGGCCCAGCACATGCGTGCCATCCTTTCAAGCGCCTCGTACCGTTTCCTGCACGGCAGTCAACTGGTCATCGCCTCGAAAGGCATAGAGAACGGCACGCTCAAACTCATGCATCAGGTGGCCGAGGAGATCATCCCCGAAAGCATGCACCGCAACATATTCGTCCTTTCGGGGCCGACCTTCGCCCGCGAACTCGGGATGAAGATGCCGACCGCGGCGGTCATCGCCGGACGCTATATCGAAGGCCTCAACGCCGCGCAGGAGTTCTTCTCGCTCCCCTACTTCCGCGTCTACCGGTCGCCTGATGTGGTCGGGGTCGAGGTCGGCGGCGCGATAAAGAATGTCATCGCCATCGGCGTCGGCATCGTCGAGGGGATGCGACTGGGGCACAACAGCCAGTCGGCGCTCATGACCCGCGCGATAGCCGAGATCACGCGGCTCGCGGTCAAGATAGGCGCCAACCCCTTCACCATATCGGGTCTGTCGGGGCTCGGCGACCTGATACTCACCTGCACCGGCGAACTGTCGCGCAACCGGCAGGTCGGCATCCGCATCGGTCATGGCGAGAAACTGCCCGATATCCTTGCGGGCATGACGATGGTCGCCGAGGGCGTCGCGACAAGCATATCGGCCTACCAACTCGCCCAGCGGATGGAGGTGGCGATGCCCATCGTCGAGACGGTGTACCGCGTTCTGCACGAAGGGCTCGATGTGCGCACCGCGATGAGCGCGCTGATGGGACGCAGTCTGAAAGAGGAGATATACGGCTATGGCGACTGAAACGACGCGCCGCGTCGCCCTTGTCGGCGCCTGCGGTCGCATGGGCCGCGCGCTCACCGAACGGCTTTCGGGCGCGGGCTTCTCTCCGCTCCCGATAGAAGCGCCGGGCCATCCGGCACAGGGGAAGGATCACGGCGTCGCCTGCGGCATGGCCCCTTCCGGCATCATGGTGACGACGATAACCGATCCCGCCGTCGCTTCCTGCGTCGCGGTGGTCGATTTCGGGTCGCCCGAAAGTTTTCGACAGGCGCTTGACCGGGCCTCCACCGCCGGCCTCCCCTTCCTCTCGGGCACCACGGGACTCACCGACGCCGACCGTGCGCTCATGGCGACGGCGGCAAAAAAGATACCGCTGTTCCACAGCGCCAACATGAGTTACGGCGTCGCGGTCGTCGCCGAGATACTGCCGCGACTCGCGCGACTCACCGCCGGGATGGAGGTCGCCATCGTCGAGGCGCACCACAGCCGCAAGAAGGACGCCCCCTCGGGAACGGCGCTCAAACTGGGCGATATCATCGCGGCGCAACGCGGGAAGAACGATGTCGCCATCCACGCGGTGCGCGGCGGCGATGTGGTGGGCGAACACACCGTCACCTTCTTCGGCGACGCCGAACGGATAGAACTGACCCACCGCGCCCACAGCCGCGACATCTTCGCCGCCGGCGCGGTCCACGCTCTTATTTGGCTCCTCGACCGGAAAGGGCCGGGGCTCTACTCGATGAGCGATATCGTGCGGGATACCGCCCGATGACGGCGGCAAAACCACGCAGTAAAAGACTTTCACCCGAAGCGCGCGCCGAACTCGAACGGGCCTTCGCGACGCTCGAGAAAAGCACCTTCGCGGCGCGCCTTTCCCAACTCACCTTCGGGGCGACCGACCGCGCGACGAAGACCCTCCCCGCCGCGATAGCGCGCATCGCCGAAAAGGCGGCCGGCCCGGCGCTCGCCACCGCGCTTGCGGTCGCGGTCCGGACGCTCGGCAAAGAAGGGGAAAAGGAAGAGGGACCGATCGCGCGCCACCTCCACAAGGCGATGGTCGCCCTCTCCGGCGCGACGGGCGGCGCCGCGGGATTGCCGGGGCTCCTAGCGGAACTGCCGCTCACCACCGTCCTCATGCTCCGGCGCATCGCCGAGATAGCGCGACGCAACGGCGAGGATCTCGCCGACCCCGCCGCGCGGCTCGCGTGCCTTGAGGTGTTCGCGCTTTCGGGCATTGGCGCGGCCCCCGAGGCGGTCGGATCGACCTACTACGCCGCCCGCGTCGCCCTGCACGGCACCATCGCCCGGGCGGCACGGGAACTTTCGGGAGCCGGCGGCAAACTGGCGGGGCGCGCCTTTTCGGGACTCGTGTCGAAGATAGCGGCGCGCTTCGGCGTCAATGTCACGCGGCTCGCGGCGACCCGCGTCGTCCCGGTCGCCGGGGCGGCGAGCGGCGCGGTGCTCAACACGCTCTTCATGGATCACTATCAGGAACTGGCCGAGGCGCATTTCACGATACGCCGCCTCGAACGGCAGTACGGCGCCGATACGGTGCGGCGGACCTATGAACGGTTACGGAAAAAGAGCCCCTAGCGCAACCGCCGGGTATAGATGACCTTGTGGTCGCCGTTGTCGTAGAAGTCCTTGAGTTCGGCCTCCTTCACACAGCCGGTGGCGATATAGAATTCACGGGTCGGCAGATACTTTTCGCGTGAACTGGTCTCGATATAGACGATCTCGCCGCCGCGCGCCGCTATCGCCCTGTCGGTCTCCTTCATGAGTTGTTTGCCGATACCTTTGCCGCGCGCATCGGCATGGACCCCCATCCAGTAGAGATCGTACCGTTTGCGGGTGCACGCTATCTCGCCGTAGCAGGCGTAGCCGAGCGTGCGCCCCGTCGCCTCGTCGTCGGCGAATACGAAGAAGTAGCCGCTCTTCTCCTCGCCCTTCGCAAGGTTCTCCTCGCACAGTTCGACCGCGACCGTTATCTCGTGGTCGTAGAAGAAACCGGTCGAGGTGACGATGTCGCGGATGCGCTGCGGGTCGTCGGGACGGACGGTGGTGCGGAATATCATGAGGATACGGCTATCAGAGTTTGCCTTTCTTGATGTCTTCCTCTATCTCTTTCTTGATGCGCTCCTGACGGGCGTCCTCGTCCACATCGAACACGATCCCTTCCTTCGCGCCCTTCTCGAGCAGTATCTTCTCCATTTCGGCGTTCTTGATAGCGCGGCTATACATGAGCGCCGTCTTGCCGAATTTGCGTTCCTTGCGGTTGACCTGCGCGCCGGCGTCGATGAGCACCTTGAACACATCGAAATGATCGTTCATGACGGCGAGCGCGAGCAGGGTCCACCCCTCGTAATCATACTCTTCGATGTCGATCTTCTTGCGGTCCTCTTCCTTCCACTGGAGTTTCTGGATGTTCTTGTCCCACCACGCCTTGTTCTTCTGCTTGGCGCGCTCCTGCATGATCTCCTGTTTGGAAAGGCGGCGCTTATGCTTGTACAGTTTCTTGCCCTCCTCGATGAGGTACTTCGTGACCTCGGCGAGTCTCTTCTCCTTTTCGGGGGTCCCCTTCAACTGCGCGACGACATAGAACAGCGGATGACGCACGGTCTCACCGTCGGTCTCCTCTATCTTCGCCCCTTTCGAGACGAGGAACTTGAGCACCTCGAGATGACCGCCCTCGGCGGCGTACATGAGCAGATTCTTTTGGCCGCGCTCGTAGGCGGTGCGGATGGTCTCCTCGACCACTTCCTGCGTCTTTTCGATGTCACCCTTGCCGGTCTCGTAGATGATGGTCTCGACGCGCTTCTTGACATCCTTCACGAGGACCGGAGCCCCCTTCGCGACAAGCAGTTTCACCAGTTCGAGATTGCCGTGTTCGACCGCCCAGAACAGCACCGTCTTATCGCGTTTCTCCTCGGTCTGATCGTAGACCGCTTCCTTTATCTTGCGCTCCTTCTCGGCCTTCTTCTTGGCCTCCTCAAGCGCCTTTTTCTCCTCTTCGGTCAGCGGCTTGACGATGTTGACCTGCGCCCCTTTGCCGAGAAGGAACTTGGCCGCTTCGGTCCTGTTCTCGCGGACCGCGAAGACGAGTGCGTTGTGCGTGTACTTGTCGAGCGCGTTGAGTTCGGCCCCCTTGCCGAGGAAGAGTTTCACGAGATCAACATTGCCGGACGCGGATGCATACATAAGCGTCGTGCGGCCGAAGTTGTCCTTCGCGTTCGGGTCGGCGCCCTTCTCGATGAGATAATCGACCATCTTTCTGTTGCCCGCCTTGGCCGCCATCAGGAGCGGCGTCTCACCCTCGAGAGAACGGGCGTTGGTGTCCGCCCCTTTCGCGACGAGGAAATCGAACAGTTCCTCGTTGTTCTGGACGGCGGCGAGCATGAGGATGGTGCGACCGCGTTCGTCCTTCGTGTCGACCGCGGTACCGGAGGCCAGCAACTCCTTGACCTTGCCCCAGTCCTTTTTGGTCGCCGATTCAAGCACGGGCGGCAACGGCTTGGCATCCTCGTCGATATATTTCTTCTTTTTCTCCTCCTCGGCCTTCTTCGCCTTCTCCTCCTCGGCCTTCTTGGCCTCCTCGGCCTTCTGGATCGCCTCGGCCTCGAGTTTCTTTTCGATAGCGCTCTTGCCGTCGCCACAGCCCCACACCGAGAGCAGGATAAGGGCGCCCGCGACCGCGAAAAACTTTTTCATCATGGCTCACTCCTTAGATCAGGTTGTGCATACGATCATTTTGAGGCACCATAACATATAAAAAATATTTTTCAAAAAATTTCTTTTTGCCTCTTTTTAACATAGATAACGGGGTATCGTACCGCATGGGGAGCGTCGGATGAAACTGGTGATACAGATACCCTGCTACAATGAGGCGGAGCATCTCCCCGCCACCATCGCCGACCTGCCGAAAAGGATAGAAGGCATCGACGAGATAACGGTGCTCGTCATCGACGACGGCTCGGAGGACGACACCTCCGGGGTCGCCCGTTCGCTCGGCGCCACGGTGGTGCGCCACACCGCGAACCGCGGGCTCGCCGCCGCTTTTATGACCGGCCTGCAGACGGCGATCGAACTCGACGCCGACCTCATCGTCAACACCGACGCCGACAACCAGTACAAAGGCGCATGCATCCCTGAACTGGTCCGGCCGATACTCGAAAAACGGGCCGACATGGTGGTGGGGGTCCGCCCGATAACCGACATCGAACACTTTTCGGTGGCGAAGAAGTTCCTGCAGAGACTCGGGAGCGCGGTGGTCCGGCTCGCCTCGGGTACGCGGGTCGAGGACGCCCCGAGCGGGTTCCGCGCCCTGTCCCGCGAGGCGGCGCTCCGCATCAATGTGTTCTCCGACTACTCCTATACGCTCGAGACCATCATCCAGAGCGGGCTTAAGAACATCGTCGTCGTGACGGTGCCGGTAGAGGTCAACCCGCCGACCCGGCCGTCGCGCCTTTTCCGTTCGACCACCGGGTATGTCCTGCGATCGCTCACGACCATCGCGCGGATATTCATCCTGTACCGGTCGTTCCGGTTCCTTGCGCTCACCGGCGGGCTCATCTTCGGCGTCGGCTTCGTGCTGGGGCTCCGGTTCCTGTACTACTTCATCGAAGGGACCGGCGACGGCCACATCCAAAGTCTCCTGCTCGGCGCGGTGCTCCTCATCGCCGGGTTCCAGACCTTCCTCATCGGCATCATCGCCGATCTCATCGCGGCGAATCGCAAGATGCTCGAAGAGATACAGTACCTCCAGCGGAAGGGATCCGCACGGCATGAAGATAGCGCTTCTCGGCCCTGATCCCTCGTTCAAGGGCGGCATCGGGCAATACAACCATTTTCTGGCGCAGGAGATACTGAGGGAGGGGCACGAACTGCTCTTTGTCGGTTTCCAGCGGCAGTACCCCAAGTTCCTCTACCCGCCGGGGACGGGCGACGGTGCCGGAACGGGTCCGGAGAGGGCCTACACCGTCGAACGCCTTCTGTCGTGGGACCGTCCTTTCTCGTGGTTGACGGCGGCGAAACGCATCGAAGCGTTCGCCCCCGATGTCGTGGTCGTGCCGTGGTGGACCTTTTTCTGGTACCCGTGGTTCGCCCCGCTCCTGCGCCGTATCCGCCGCTTCCCGCGCGTCGTCATCGCCCACAACGCGGCGGACCATGAGGGGCACGGCCTGCGCGGCGCCCTATCGCGTTTCGCCACGCGCCGCATACTCGCCGCCGTCGATCGCGTCATCGTCCAGTCCGCCGAGGAAAAAAGGAAGGTGGAGGCGCTCGGCGCACGGGCGGTCGCCGTCGTCCATCACCCCGTCTATCCGCAATTCCGGGCGACAGTAGGCCGTTCCGATGCGCGGACCTCTTTCGGCATCACGCCCGACGCGAAGGTGGCGCTCCTGTTCGGCGCCGTCCGTCCCTACAAGGGGGCCGACCTGTTCGCCGAAGCGATCGCGGCCCTGCCCGACATCACCGGCATCATCGCGGGTGAACTGTGGGACGGCGCTCTGGCGAACCGCCTGCGCGAACTGGCGGCGGCGCATCCCAACCTCCGGCTCCTCGACCGCTATTTCGACGATGCGGAGGGGGCGGCGCTCTTCGCCGCCTGCGATGTCGCGGTACTCCCCTATCGGAGCGTCACCGGCTCGGGGGCGGCGATGGCGGCGCTCGGAGCGGGCCGACCGATCATCGCGTCGGACCTGTCGCTGTTCCGCGAGATACTCCCCGCGCCGCTCGCCCGGTCCTTCACCGTCGGTGACACGGCCGACCTCTCCCGTGCGCTCCGCGAGTTCTTTTCCGAAAATAATAAATTGCAATCGGAAGAGGCTCTTGCTATCATTCACGGAAAATTCGGCTGGGACCGGCTCGTGCGTGAGGTCTCGGCTGCGGCGACCGAAGCGACGAACTGAAACGACGGCGAGGCATACCGGGACCATGACGCGCAAACTCCTCATTCGCGATCTCACGCTCCGCGACGGCCAGCAGTCGCAGTTCGCCACCCGCATGAGTCAGCGGCAGGTCGACCGGGTCATCGCACTCTTCAAAAAAGCCCATTTCTACGCCATGGAGGTCTGGGGCGGCGCGGTGCCCGATTCGATCATGCGCTATCTCGACGAGAACCCGTGGACGCGGCTCGAGTCGATCAAGGAAGGCATCGGTGACTCGTCGAAACTGACGGCGCTGTCGCGCGGCCGCAACCTGTTCGGCTACAATCCCTATCCCGACGAGGTGATCGAGGGGTTCTGCCGCAACGCCGTGAAGAGCGGCATCGGCATCATGCGCATCTTCGACGCTCTGAACGATCTTTCCAATCAGGCCTCGACCATCCGCTTCGTCAAGGAGAACGGCGGACTCGCCGACTGTTGCGTCTGCTATACCGTCGATCCGCACTTCACCCGCGGCGACCGGGTGCGGGCGCTCTTTTCCGGCAAAAAACTACCCGCCCCGATCTTCACCGTCGATTATTTCGTCGCGAAGGCGCGGGAACTCGAGAAGATGGGCGCCGACATCATATCGGTCAAGGACATGGCGGGGCTCATCCATCCCAAGACGGCGGGCGAACTGACGCGCGGCCTCAAGGGGGCCGTGTCGGTCCCGATAGACCTGCACACCCACTGCACCCCCGGCTACGGGCTCGGGTCGGTGCTGATGGCGATGGTGAACGGCGCCGACATCGTCGACACCGTCATCATGCCGTTCGCCGGCGGCCCGGCCGCCCCCGCGTTCGAACTGATACAGATATTCGCCGACAAACTGGGGCTCGACACCGGCGTCGATCTTTCGGCGATATCCGACCTGCAGGAGGAACTGCTGGCCATCCGCCACGAACTGTGCGGATTCGACCAGTACAAACTCTTCCCCCGGCTCATCGACCCGGCGGGCTACACGCTGGACCCCGAACTGAATGCGCTTTTCGACGCGGCGATAGCGGCGGCGAAAAAGGACGACATACCGGAGGTATTACGGACCACGCAGGCGATCGAGCGCCATTTCAACTTCCCCGCCCCCGACGAACTGGTCCGCGTCGCGCAGGTGCCGGGCGGCATGTACACCAACATGCTCTCGCAACTCCAACAGGCGGATCTCGGTCACCTGCTCAAGGATGTGCTCGCGAGCATCCCGCAGGTCCGGCTCGACGCCGGATTGCCGCCGCTCGTCACGCCGACGAGCCAGATCGTCGGCATACAGGCGGTCAACTGCATCATCGACCGCAACGCCGGGAAACCGTTCTATACCAACAAATCCATTCAGTTCGTCAATCTCGTCAAGGGGGTGTACGGCAAGACGCCATTCCCGGTCGACCCCGCGTTCCGGCTGAAGATCGCCGGGACCCGCGAGGAGGTCCCCTACGACACCTCGGCGCACAAGAAGGAGGATAACCCGACCCTTTCCGAGTACGGCGGCGTCAGACTGGCGAACGGCGAAAAGGAGGAATTGCTCCTCGAACTGTTCCCGCAGGTGGCGCGGAATTACCTGAAAAAGGTGCGCGAACGGGAGTGGCGAGAGCGGATGGAACGGGATCGGGCGGCGCAGCAGCAGGCGGCCGACAGCGCGAATCTGCCGATATTCGAAGGTTTACGGGGCAATGTCATTGTCTGAGGAAAAGGATAGTCTGGGGGAAGGGACCGTGTGGGACAAGATCTCTCCGTATGTGAACACCGGGAAGAAATTGAAGATAAAGGGCGACAAACTCATCGCCATACTTCTTCAGAACAGTTTTCAGGGAACACTTTTCGGGCACGCCGCGATGGGCACCGACGAGATCGTCTTCAAGGACGATCAGATATACTCCTCCCAGTCACCATCCTACTACACCTTCGCCCTGCAGAACGCCCTCTTCTCGCTGGCGAGCGCCGCGGCCGAGACCAAAGCGGCGGGCAGGAATGGCTACGAGTTCCTTTTCGAGGTGGTCAAGGGCTACCCGGCCGACATGCTCCAGAAGATGTTGGAGCCCTACAAGACCGAGAACATCACGATGAAACCGGAGGTGGCGCGATTCTCCTTCCTGCGGGAAGCGCTCGAACCCTATGCCGGGAAACAGTCGTTCTCGGTCGTTTCGCTGTTCATGGAACAGATACACACCCTCTATTTCCTGCTCCTCACCGAACAGGCGGCGGTCCTGAAGGCGAGCGCCGCCGAGCGGGAGTACGCGACCGAAGAGGAAAAACGGCGCGCCGAAGAGGAGAAACTTCAAAAGGACCACGCGACGATATCCATGTCCGAGGAATGGATCGAACTCGACCGGTATGTCAAACGCGCCTTTAAATACGAATCGGTCTTCTCGCTCTTCAGTTGGAAAGAGGGTGACGATCTTGGCGGGGCCCACAAGATCTATCTGGGCTTCGTGCAGAAACTGCACCCCGACCGTATCCAGAACGCCCCCGAACGGTTGCGCGAAAAGGCGAACGAACTGCTCGCGGTCATCAACAGCGTGTACCCGCTCCTGAAAGACGACGAACTGCGCGCGAAGATGCTGGCGCTCACCAAGAAGTACGGCAACATCCGCACCAAGGAACGCTACGAGGAACTTCTGCAGGTCGACGAACTCATCTTACGCGCCGACGCGCTGTTCAAAATGGGCGAGGCGGGCAAGTCTTACAAGATCTATGTCGAGATGTACGGCAGGACCAAGGTGCCGTGGCTCCTCGAGAAGATGATCTACGCCTACTACAGTAACCGCCGTCCCGAGGAGGACGCGGCGAAGGGCATCCGGGACGGGCGGCGCGTCACCCCCGAAGGCAAATACATGAAACTGCGCGACTACATACAGCGGCTCCGCGACTTCAAATCGGCCCTGCCGCTCGAGATCCTCTACATACTCGCCGAGGTCTACGAGAAGGAGCACAATGTCGTCATGCTGCGCAAGACCCTGCAGGAGATACTCGTACTCTATCCCGGAGAGAGCAAGGCCATCGGATGGTTGAAAAAGGTAGATGACTGGTACCGTAACCGCCAACAACAGCAGAAGAAAGAGGGCTAGTCTCATCGCCCTGACGCTTCTCGGCGCGCTGACCCTCACGGCGCAGGCGAAGATATACTACTATTACGACCCGATCAACGACTCCTACACCTTCACCAACATGTGCGCCGACCTGCGACTCTGCAAGCCGTTGTTCGAAGAGAAAGGCCGTGTGACCCACACCAAGGGCTTCGCGTACAAACCGGGCATGGAGACGAAGTACGACGATCACATCCGCTCGGCGGCCGATCGGTACGGGCTCGATTTCCATCTCGTGAAGAGCGTGATAAAGGCCGAATCGCAGTTCGACGCGAACGCCCGCTCATCGAAAGGGGCGCAAGGGCTCATGCAGTTGATGCCCGACACCGCGAAACTGTTGGGGGTAAAGAACGCCTACGATCCCGAACAGAACATCATGGGCGGCGCCCGCTATCTGCGCGACATGCTGAAGAAGTTCAAGGACAAAGAAAAGGCGCTCGCCGCCTACAACGCCGGCCCGGCGGCGGTCGTCTATCACGACGGTATCCCTCCGTATCAGGAAACGAAGAACTATCTGGTCAAGATCCGCCGCTTTTACCGCGAATATTCCGGCAGGGACCTATGAAACTGAGAAGAAAGAAAGAGAAGACGAACCGGAACGGGTTCCGGCGCCCCAAGATATTCTCCAAACTGCGCGACTTCAAAAAGGATGTGCTGACCCTGCCGAACCTGCTCACCACCGTCCGCATCGGCGCGGTGCCGCTCATACTCTGGCTCCTCTATCAGGACTCGGCGGGGTCCCGCATCACGGCCGCCATCGTCTATGCCGTCGCCGGCGTCACCGACTATCTCGACGGATATCTCGCCCGGAAGTACGGCGAGGTCACCGTGACCGGCAAACTGCTCGACCCGCTCGCCGACAAATTCATCGTCCTGCTGACGCTCGTGGTGCTGCTCGAAAAACATGAGGTCGCCCTGCTCCCGGTCCTGCTCATCCTCGCCCGCGAGTTCTACATCTTCGGCATCCGAAGCATCGCGGTCGAACACGGGCTCGTCATCTCCGCCGGGCCGGGCGGGAAGTGGAAGACCACCTTCCAGATGTTCGCCATACCGTTCCTCATCATCACCCCCTCGACCTCCTTCGCGCTGTTCGGCGTGGAATGGGATCTCCCCTACTGGGGCAACATACTGCTCTGGATAAGCGTCTTTTTCGCCCTGCAGTCGGCGGCGGTCTACACGCTGACACTCAAGCGGCGCCTGTTCGAAAGCACCCATCATGAGCCGTGAGATACTTCCGGGCCTCTTTCTCGAGGTGACCGTTTCCGACCAACTGCTCACCGCGACCCGCGTCACCGCGCGGCCCGTCGATAGCGGCATCACCTCCTCGATCGACCGCATCGTCGGCCGGTTCCTCGACCATTGGCGCCGAGGCATCCACGAGCCGCTCGACGACGACCTTTTTCTTTTTCCCGAAACGCTCGACAAGTGGGCGCCTCTCCTTTTGCGGCTCAAGAACACGGTCGGGCCGGGGACGACCGTCACCTACAAAGAACTCGGCGACCCGCTGGGCATCCACCCGCGCACCGTCGGCATGGTGATGGCGCGCAACCCCTTCCCGCTTCTCATCCCGTGCCACCGCGTTATCGGCGCTGACGGCCGGATGACCGGCTTTTCGGCCGAAGGAGGGCTCGACACCAAACGGCGTCTGCTCGACTTTGAGCGGGACCGCCGATGAACGCCCCGACACCGATCCCCCGCGAACAGATACTGCACGGCCGCACACTGCCTCTCATGCTGCGGCTCGGCTGGCCGGTCATGCTCTCGTCGCTCCTCGACACGATGTATCAACTCACCGACACCTTCTGGCTCGGACGCCTCGCCGGCACCGAGAGCGGCACCGCCGTCG
>JAKLFG010000022.1 GCA_022711315.1 bacterium
TAGTGCGCGCGCTGAACGATGTCTGCCGCGCCGCCAACGGCGCCTGCAGACCTCGGCGAGATCGCAGGCGCCGTTGGCGGCGCGGCAGACATCGTTCAGCGCGCGCACTCCGTCGACAGGGCAGGCAGGGTCATCACCGGAGCAGATCTCGATGGCGTCGCAAAGGCCGTTGGCCACGCGGCATTCGTGACCGAGATCGCGGTAGGCGTCGGTGGGACAGGCGTCGTTCTCACCGTCGCAGTATTCGGGGAGATCGCAGAGCCCCGCCTCGGCGCGGCAGAGGGTCTGGGCGTCGAGTTTCCCGTCGGCGGGGCAGTCGGGACCGTTGCCGGCGCAATGTTCGACCGCGTCGCAGAGATCGGCCGCGGCACGACAGACGGTGGTGGCGGGTTCGTAATTCGGCCGGCACAGGCCCGCGCCGTCGCAGGTGTCGGGTTTGTCGCAGACGGTATCGGCCGTATCGCCGCAGAGGGCGTCGACGGCGGCGAAGGTATGGCCGCACTGGTAGGAGTCGGTCGTCTCGGCGCAGGTATCGACGGTGCAGTCGTTCCGGTCGTCGCAGTCGAGCGGCAGCGCATCGGCGAACTGGTGCGCGGAACAGGTGCCGTCGGCGGCGCAGGCGTCGACGCCGGTGCAGAACAGGCCGTCGTCGCAGGTCTTGCCCGCGATGATCGCGCCGGTCTCATCGGTGCACTGGTTGACACAGTAGAGGCCGCTGGGCGTGAAGGGCGCGTCGCAAGCGCAGGTCGGCTTCCCCGCCTGCACCGAGCAGGAGCCGTGCCCGGAACAGGTCACGCCGGCGCACGGATCGGTGGCGGTGTCAATGTCGGGTTTCGCCTCGACCGTGTCCGTGGCCTGATCGACATCCTCGATGAGCGTATCGTCGTCGGAGCCCTCGGTCACTTCCTGCAGGTAGAGGGCGAAATCGGTGAAGTGGCCCACCTGCGAGGTATAGCCGGTGCCGGCCATGATGGGGTCGCCGGCCATGATGGGGTCACCCGCCATGATGGGGTCGCCGGCCATGATGGGGTCGCCCGCCATGATGGGGTCGCCGGCCATGATGGGATCGCCCGAATGGCGGTTCTCCCACTGCTCGTTGCGGAATATCGAGGTGGTGAGCCGATGTCCTTCGGGGACGGTGATGGAGGTGTCGGCGAGGATGGTGAGCGTCACCGGCTCCTTGAACTTGAGGCCGGAGGGCTCGCAGCGAACCACTTTGCTCGCGACATTGCCGCTGTCGGGATACCCCTCCTTGTTGACAAGCGTTATGGAGATGTAGGCGTCCTCGTACAGCGCGCCCGGCGGGATCTCCATCTTGACCTCGCCCGACGAACTCTCGACGGTGCCGCCTTCGGCCGCCGCGACCTTCGTCTGCACCTTCTCGCCGGTCCCGCTTCCCTTCTTCTGGTCGCAGCCGGTGCCGGCGATCATCAGGGACAACAGCGGGATAAGGAACAGAATGAACGACCTTTTCATCAGGGCCTCCCCAAGCAAAGATGTCACAAAAGAACGGGCCGATTCTATACGCGCCACGCGCGAAAGTCAAACATTAGGCATCCTCGTGCGGAAACATTGTTTTTGTCGCGCCGCCGTCTATACTTCCCTCATCCGCATCACCTGAAGGGAGGCGTATCGTGAGAAAAGCATGCGTGATCGCCGCGACGATGTTCCTGTTCGCCGCTTGCGATACCGGCGGCGGCAAGCCCGCCGGTTCGGAGGGAGGGCCCTGCTACGGCAACGGCACCTGTGACGGAACGCTCACCTGCATCGACGATATCTGCCGTGATCTGAACGATTACGGTCTCGATGACGGCGACACGCTCGCCACCGACACCGCGCCCGACGATCAGCCTGACGAGGAACCCACTGACGATCAGACGGATCTGTCCGATCCGTCCGACGAGTCGGTCGACACCGATACCCTGCCGCCCGACCAGTCGGATGCGTCGGCCGATGAGGTTTCCGATGCCGATACCGCCGAGTGCGTCGACGGTGCCATCTTCGCGGTCGACTGCGAAGGGAACGGCAAACAGGTGGCCGAATGTATCGGCGGTCAATGGGGGCCGTTCGGCGACTGCCTCAACATCACGGCGGCGGTGATCGACCTCGCGGCGGGCTCGGCCTGCGCCGACTATTACTGGGAAGACCGCGGCGATGCGCCGCTTGCCTACACCCGCGGCATGGCGCTCGTCTTCGCCGGCGCTTACTGCCATCTCGACAGGAGCGATGTCGCGCTGGTCGCCACCGCCAAGACCGCCGACACCGAACACGACGCCCTCGCGTGGTACGACGAGATATTCAGCACGCTCGGCATGGACAACAGCATCGCCGGGGCCGACACCCTGCGCCACGCCTACACGCTCCTCCTCGGGCTCGGGATGCGCGAAAGTTCGGGCGAACACTGCTGCGGCCGCGACCAGTCGGCCGACAATGTCACCGCCGACACGGCCGAGGCGGGACTGTTCCAGACCAGTTACAACTCGCACATATTCAGCGATGAACTCGATACGCTCTACGCCGACTGGAAGATATCCTTCGGCTCCGCCGCCTACCGATGCCTGCTCGATGTCTTTTCGGAGGATGTCTATTGCAGCGACGCCGACTGGGAGAACTACGGCACCGGCGAGGGGGTCCTCTTCCAGGATCTTGAGAAGCGATGTCCCATCTTCGCCGCCGAATACGCCGCAGTGATGCTCCGCGTGTCGGGCGGTTCGCTCGGCCATTACGGTCCGCTCCGGCGGCACGACGCCGAGGTGCGTCCCGAATGCGACGCGATGTTCGCCGATGTTCAGGCGCTCATCGACGCCGATCCCTTCTTCTGCCGGTTCCTGCTGAATTATTGAGGGAAGCGGCTCGTTCCGCTCACCAGACGCCGTGGTCCCGGAACACCTGCCGGTCGGCCGCCGAAAAGAAGACGAACAGCACCCGTTCAAGTGGTCCGGACAGCGCCGTCTCGCGGATGAAACGGCCGACGATGCCGGCGGCGCGCTCTTTCGGGAAGCCGTACACGCCGGTCGAGATGGCGGGGAAGGCGATGCTTTTCGCCCCCAGTTCCGCCGCCACCCGGTAACTGTTGGCGTAGGCGTTGAGGAGCAGGCCGTCCTCGGTCTTGCCGCCGCCGTGCCAGACGGGACCGACGGTGTGGATGACCCACCGGGCCGGAAGGTTGCCGGCGGTCGTCGCGACCGCCTCTCCGGTCGGCAGGCCGTCGGGGAACTGTTCGCGCCGTATCGCCTCGCACGCTTCAAGTATCGCGGGTCCTCCGGCGCGGTGTATCGCGCCGTCCACGCCTCCGCCCCCCATGAGGGTACGGTTCGCGGCGTTGACGACGGCGTCCACGGCGATCTTTGTGATGTCGCCGGTCAATGCCTCTATCTGCGCGCTCATCGGTCCCCTCCGGAAAATACAGCGGATGGTACGCGATATCTAGATGTCCGTCAAGGGAGGCATTGACGGCTGAAAACAAACGGTCCGCTCTCTAGTTAGTCCCGCCTAAATAAAATTCGCTCGACTTTAAAAGAATTAGGTTGACAAAACTCCGGGCCGTATTATAGTAGCAAACGACGACGGTTGACGGAGTGATCCATGGAGCGGATATATCTCGATTACAACGCCACGACGCCGGTCCGGGCTGAAGTGCGCGACGCGGTGATGCCTTTCCTGAACGAACTCTTTGGCAACCCTTCATCGCGCCATCTCGAAGGGCGGCAGGTGAAAACGAAGATCGAGGCGGCCCGCGCGCAGGTGGCCGCGGCCATCGGCGCCGAGCCGGAGCGGGTCGTCTTCAACGCCGGCGCGACCGAGGGGAATGTCTCGGTCCTGCGCGGCTATCAGGTGAACTACAAGGATAAGAAGGGGCGCAACCATATCATCGTGAGCGGCGTGGAGCATCCCGCCGTGTACGACACCGCCAAGAAGATGGCGGGTGAGGGGTACGAGGTGACCTTCGTGCCGGTCGACGGAGAGGGGAACCTCGACATGGCGTTCCTGAAAAGCGCGGTGACGGAGCGGACCGGGCTCATATCGGTGATGACGGTCAACAACGAGACCGGCGTCATCTACCCGGTGAAGGAGATCGCGAAGATCGCCCATGAGAAGGGGGCGCTGTTCCACACCGACGCGGTGCAGGCGGTCGGCAAGATGCCATTCGATGTGAAGGATATCGACGCCGACTTCGTGACGATATCGGCCCACAAGTTCTACGCCCCGAAAGGTGTCGGCGCGATCTATATCAAGAAGGGGAAACGGCTCGACCCGCTGCTGACCGGCGGCCATCAGGAATCGAACCGCCGCGCCGGGACCGAGAATGTGGCCGGGATGATCGCGATGGGCCGGGCGCTCGAACTGGCGATGGGTGAGATGGCATCCGACCGCGAACGGATAGGGAAGATACGCGACGAGTTCGAGCGGCGCATCCTCGCCGAGGTGCCCCACACGCGGCGCAACGGCGGGGAGAATAACCGGCTCTACACCACGAGCAACATATCCTTCCGCTTCGTCGAAGGCGAGGCGGTCCAACTGAAACTCGACCATTTCGGCATCGCCGTCTCGACCGGGTCGGCCTGTTCGTCGGGGACGCTCGATCCGAGCCATGTCATCATGGCGATCTGCAACGGCGATGAGGAGGAGGCCCATTCGAGCATCCGCTTCAGTTTCGGGAAGTATTCGAAGATGGAGGAGGTGGGGTATGTCGTCGACCGCGTGAAAGAGGTCGTCGCGCAACTCCGCAGTTTTTCTCCGTTGTATGATAAGTTTTTGAGTTCACAAGGAAAGTGAGGCCGTCATGGACTACACCGAAAAGGTCATGGACCACTTCATGAACCCGCGAAATGTGGGTAAGATCGAGAACGCCGACGCCATCGCCGAGGTGGGCAATCCCTCATGCGGCGATGTGATAAAGATGTATCTCCGGATACAGGGGGAGACGATCGAGGATATCAAGTTCCAGACCTTCGGGTGCGGCGCCGCCATCGCGGTGAGTTCGCAGACCACCGAGATGGTCAAAGGGAAGTCGCTCAAGGAGGCGCTCGACCTTACCCGCGATCAGGTGGCCGAGGAGTTGGGCGGCCTGCCCCCCATTAAGATGCACTGCTCCAATCTCGCCGCCGACGCGCTTCATCAGGCGGTGAAGACCTACATGAAGGAACATGGCCTCTCCTAGCGGCCCGCGCCGCGTCGCCATCATCACCTTCGGCTGCAAGGTAAATCTCTTCGAAAGCGAACAACTCGCCGCGGCCCTGTCGGGCTACACGCTCGTCGAACCCGACGACGGCGCCGACCTTTACATCGTCAACGGCTGCACCGTCACCGCGGCGGCCGACGCGCAGGTCCGTTCGATGGCGCGGCGGCTGGCCCGCACCGGCGGCGCGGTGATCGTCACCGGCTGTTACGCCCGCACCGACGATCTCCACCGGCCCCATGAGCCGGGGATCGTCTATCTGCCCGACATCGCGGCGGTGGCGAAGTATCTTGAACGGGTGGTGAACGACGATTTCACCGTGCTGCGCGCCCGGCCGGTCATAAAAATTGAGGACGGCTGTACCGGATCGTGCGCCTACTGCATCATCCCCTCGGTCCGCGGCCGCGATATCCGCAGCGTGCCGCCGGACAGGGTCGAAGAACTTCTGCACAGCGTTCATGAACGGGGGTACCGCGAGGTGGTGCTGACCGGCATCCATGTCGGGAAGTACGGCCACGAGAGGGCCGATGGCGCGCGGCTCGCCGATATCGTGGAGATGGCTCATGCCATCGTCGGGCGGGTGCGGCTCTCCTCGCTCGAGGCCGACGAGATAGACGACCGGCTCCTCGCGCTCGCCGCCGCCGGGAAGATACTGCCGCACTGGCACATCCCGCTGCAGGCGGGGAGCGACGCGGTGCTCCGGGCGATGCGCCGCCCGTACGATACTCGACTTTTCGCCGCCAAGGTGCGCGCCGTCGCGGCGGCCTACCCCGAACCGCCCGCCATCGGCACCGACATCATCGCGGGGTTCCCCGGCGAGAGCGACGCCGATCTCGACGCGGCGCTCTCTTTCATATCGGCGCTTCCCTTTACCTACGGTCATGTCTTTCCCTTCTCGCCGCGGCCCGGCACCCCGGCGGCCGACCTGCACAGGAAGATCGGCGTGCCGCCCGATGTGAAAAAGGAACGGGCCCGCCGCCTGCGGGAACTGTTCGCCGCGAAGAGGCGCGAGTTCCAGCGGTCGCAGGTGGGTCGCGCGATGAAGATGATACTCGAAACGGAGGTCGCCCCCGACCGGTTCGAAGGGACGACTGACACCTACTTTCAACTTACCTATCGCGGGAAAGGGCAGGTCAAAGACCTGAAAAAGGTCATCATCAAAAAAGAAGGGAAGGGGTATGTTGCCGAGTAGGGGCGCGCCAACGGCACGCCCTATAAGGATGTCCCGAATATCCGCTCTATCTGCGGGATGCTTTCGCGGAGGTCGTTCGGCTCGAGTTCGAACACCGCAGTGTCGACCTTCATCGCCGGCAGGTTGGTGACGATGGTGGAGAAGTCTATCGTCCCTTTGCCGATCGGCCAGTGGCGGTCGTCGGCGCCGTCGTTATCGTGCAGGTGCAGGTGGGTGATCCGGTGACCGAGATGGTCGATGATGCGGACGACGGGATATTTCGCGAAGCAGGCGATGTGGCCGACATCGAGACAGAACTGCGTCTCGTGATTCTGTGCGATCATCGCGTCGAATATCGCGAGGTCGGTCTCGTAGGTGTTCTCCCAGCAGAGCGCGACGCCATGGGCCCGGGCGTGCATCTCGAGCGATTCTTTCCGGGCGAGGAACCGGTTCAGCCACTTGAGGCGGGAGTCGTCGGAAAGGAGCGCCGGCACCGTCGTGTGGGTCACCGCCTTTTGCGCGCCGAGTATCTCGCAGAGTTGGAGACCTTCGCGCAGGGTCCGTTCCGAATAGTCGCCGATCCAGCGGTCGAAACAGCCGAGGTTGAGCCCGTAGAAGGGAAGATGGACCGAGAGTTCGTATTCCTTGAGGTCGCGGGCGAGTTGCCGGTAGGTCGCGTCGTCGATCGAGCGCATGAGCGAGGTGTCGTTGAGCGTCACCTCGATGCCGAAGGTGCGGCCGTTCACCTGATGATGGGCCAGATGGCGGGCCGGATCCTCGAGGAGGTAGCGCAGTTTTTCGAACACCATGAAGCGCATCGGGGACTCCGTTTCAAAAAGCGGGGCGACTATAGCGGGGCGCAACGATTTTGTCAACAGTCGGGAGGGCGTCCGGCAAAAAAGAGCAAAATAACTTGATATCGCTCGTCTTTCCGGCGATGATGCAAAACGGACAACGGTGGTCGTGAAAAGGAGGAGGGCGATGGGACGGTTCTTCTGCGGCATTTTTATTTTTGTGTTAGCGGTCGGATGCGGTCCGGCGAAAAAGAAGGAGGCCGAGGCGGCGCCGCCGCTCCCCGCCGGTTCGTGTCCCGTCATCGACGCGCAGAAAGCGGCCGAACTCGCGGCGCTCACGCTGAAGTGTAGCGACACCGAGTACCCGAACAAGCAGTGTTACCTTTATGAGAAGGAGGAGGACCTGAAGCCGACGCGGCTCAATAATCCCGCCTTTTACGGCTGTTTCGACTGGCATTCGGCGGTGCACGGCCACTGGACGATGGCGAAACTGCTGAAGAAGTTCCCCGATATGCCGAACGCCGCCGCCGTGCGGGCGAAACTGAACGAGCACCTGACCTCCGAAAAGATCGCGGTCGAGCTCGCCTATTTCCGGTCGAACCCCGGCAGGACCTTCGAGCGGACCTACGGCTGGGCGTGGCTCCTGCGGCTCGCCGCCGAACTGGAGGGGTGGAGCGATCCCGATGCCGCGCGGTGGCGCGACGCGCTCAAACCGCTCGCCGCGCACATCGCCGAAAAGACGCGCGACTACCTGCCGCGCCTCTCGTTCCCGGTGCGGACCGGCATCCACGGCAATCTCGCCTTTTCGCTGAACCATATGCTCGATTACGCGCGGGTCGTCGGCGATACCGAACTTGAGAAGGTCATCGTCTCGCGGTCGCGCGAACTCTACCTCGCCGATACGAACTGTCCGGTCGCCTACGAGCCCTCCGGCGTCGATTTCGTGTCGCCCTGTCTCGCCGAGGCCGATCTCATGCGGCGCATCCTGCGGCAGGACGATTTCGCGGCGTGGCTGACGAAGTTCCTCCCCGCCACGGCGTCACCGGATTTCAGGAATCTCGCCGCGCCGCCGGTGGTGCTGGACAAAAAGGATTACGCCATCGGCCATCTCATCGGCCTGTCGCTCCAGCGGGCGTGGAGTTTTTCGGGGATCGCCGCGGTGCTCCCGGAGAACGACCCGCGCAAAGCGGCCTATGAGCGTCTCGCCGGCGCGCACTGCGAGCGGGGCTTTGCCGATATGAACGATGCGGGGTACGGCGGCGAACACTGGCTTGCATCGTTCGCGGTCGGCGCCGCGCTGGGATTCTAGGAGGGGAGAACGGCCGTGACGGCCGGTATGCGGGGCGGGGAACTACTTCTCTTCCGCTTTTTTCTTTATGGTGCGGATCTTCTGAGAGGAGGGCCGCGTCTTGCCGTGCGAGGCGCGCCACATCTTGCCTTTCTTGGACCGTTTATCGCCTCTTCCCATAGGATCCTCCGTTTCTTGGTCTATACGATCGACACACCGAACAAAAAAATGGTGGAGCTGAACAGGTTCGAACTGTCGACCCCTTGAATGCCATTCAAGTGCGCTCCCAATTGCGCCACAGCCCCACGCGGGGTGTTTATAATTAAAACGGTCCTGTTGTCAACATAATTTCGCGGGTCCGATCGCGGTCAGTGAAAGAGTCCCTGCGCGTGGTCGAGGAACGGCTGGACGAGCGCCGCATCGTCGCTGATGAAGAAGAACTCGTCGTTCCGGAGGCAGCCGGCGTAGGTCCAGTTCATCGAGCCGAACTGCACGATATCAGGCGTCACGAGGAACTTGTGATGCAGCGTCATCGAGCCGTCGTAATAGGCGACATCGGCCCCGGCCGCGGCGAGATCGTCGAACGCCTCCTGATTGGCCGGCGTGCTCCCGGTCGCCCAGTCGTCGAGCAGGGCGTGGAGGGGCGCTCCGCGCCCGGTGAGCCCGCGCAGTTCGTCGAACATCGGCGCGTTGTCGGTGATGCCGTACATGACGAGCCACGCGACGGTGTCGGCCGGTATCGCGTCGAGCGTGTCCTCGACCGCCGCGCAGGAAGGACCGGGAGAGAAGAACAGTTCGCCGTGGGCGGTCGGGCACGACGGGTCGCAGTGGCGCGTCTTCGCATTCCCGCGGCCCTCCTCGTCGAGTTGCCGGAATTCCTCTTCGAGCGCGGCGGCGAGCGCCGGGTCGTCGCGGATGATGACGAGGAAGTTGCGGATGTTCTGATAGGCGATGTTGGCCGAGGAGAGGAGCGAGGTCGCGCCGTCCACCACGAAGAATTTGGTGTGGACGATGCCGCTGTCGCCGCTTTCGGTATAGGTGCGCACCGGGAAGAGCGGCGCGCCCGCCGTGATGGCGGTGCCGGTGACGCCGCGCACGCCGACCCCCTTCCCGTGGAGCGTGTTGAGCGTCGCCAGTACGCCGTCGTCGGAGAAGGTGTAGGACACGAAGCGGACCCGCTCGGCGGCGCGGCCCAGTTCGGCGAGCGTCCGGGCCCGCACCTGATCGTCGAAGAAGACGGCGACCGGCGGCAGGTCCTCGTCGGGGATCGAGGCGTCGTCGGTCACCGTGTCATCGGGCAGATCGGGCCCGTCAGATGCATCGGGCGTGTCCGAGGTGTCGGACAGATCGGGCAGGTCGGATATTTCGTCGTCGGGCAGGAGGCCGTCCCCATCGACGGCCGGCGTGTCATGTTCGACAAGGACGGTGCCGTCGTCGGGCCGGACGGCGGTGTCGGGGCCTCCCTCGCGGGCGGGAAAACAGCCGGTCGGGAGGAGGGCGAAAGAAAAAAGTATGAAAGGTATCAAGGGTCTCACGCTCACTCCCCGTGCACACCGACCGGGCGACCATACCCTGTTCGGGCCCGCCGGTCAATACTAACGGCGGCTAAACGGTAAAAATCTTGCAAAACGGTTTTCGCTCCGTTATAAGAGGCGACGAACCGAAAGAAAAGGAGCGTCCCATGTCACAGAAAACACCCTTGTTCGACACACACCGGGAACTCGGCGCCACGATGGGCGACTTCGGCGGCTGGAACATGCCGCTCTGGTATAAGACCGGCCAACTCAAGGAGCATGTCGCGACCCGCACCGCCTGCGGCCTGTTCGACATCTGCCACATGGGCGAGTTCATCGTCACCGGCAACGACACGCTCGCCTTCTGGGACCACCTGCTCACCAACGCCGTCACCTCGATGACCGACGGGCAGGCGATGTACAACTTCATGCTGAACGAGCAGGGCGGCGTCGTGGACGACTGCATCGTCTACCGCTTCAGCGCGACCCGCTGGATGCTCGTGGTGAACGCCGGGACGCAGGACGGCGATCACGAGTGGCTGAAAGCGCACGCGACGGGCGATGTGAAGATAGAGAACATCGGCCCGGCGACCGGCAAACTCGACCTGCAGGGGCCGACGGCGCCCAAGGTGATAGCGAAACTGGTCGGCAGGGAGAAACTGGCCGACCTCAAGTTCTTCCGGTTCATCCCCGAGATCATGATCGGAGGGGTGAAGTGCCTGCTGTCGCGCACCGGCTATACCGGCGAGGTCGGTTTCGAGATCTACTGCCCGATGGGCGACACCAAAAAACTGTGGGACATCCTCATCACGGTCGGCGCCGAGTTCGGCATCACTCCGGCGGGGCTCGGGGCGCGCGACACCCTGCGGCTCGAGGCGGGGCTCCCGCTCCACGGCCACGAGATAGCGCCCGGCATCCCGGCGGTCGGCACCCCGTGGGAGTTCGCCATCAACTACGAACACGAATTCATCGGTAAGGGTGCGCTCCTTGCCAACAAAGGTAAACTTTTCGTCTATCCGGTCATCGTCGAGGGTCGGCGCAAACCCGGGGCGCACGCCCATGTTCTCGCCGACGGCGCGGCGTGCGGCGAAGTGGTCAGCGACATCCTCGCCGTCTCGCTCGATAAAAAGCCCGCCGCCTTCATCCGGACGACCCGCGAACTGAAGAGCGGCGACACGGTGACGATACAGAACGAGCAGGGGACCGAATTCGCGGCAAAAGTGATGGACAACCCGCTCTGGAAGGGGACCTCGCGCAAGAAGATGGACGCTTTTTTATGATAGTATGGGCAACTGATCAACGAGGAGAAGAACATGGCTAACTATCTGGTACCCGGCGATCTCCGGTACAGCAAAACGCATGAATGGATCAAGGATCTCGGCGGCAACAAGTTCCGCGTCGGCATCAGCGACTACGCCGCGAAACACATCGGCGATGTGACCTATGTCGAACTGCCGCAGGTCGATGACGAGATCGGCAAGGAAGAGAGCGGGTGCGTCATCGAGACGGTCAAATCGTCCGAGGATGTCTACAACTCGATAACGGGTAAGGTGATCGCCGAGAACGGCGACATCCTCAACGACAATCCCGAGACCATCAACAACGACTGCTACGGCGAAGGGTGGCTGTACGAGATACAGGCGGCCTCGGCCGACGATTTCAAGGCGCTCATGAGCCCCGCCGATTACGAGAAATTCCTCGCGGAACTGGGCGACTAGACACCCTCCCGCGAACCGATTTTCGGGGAGGGCGCCGCTCTCCCCTTTTTTTTACGGAGGCCCCGATGCGATATCTTCCGAACACGCCGGCCGAGGTGAAGGAGATGCTCGCCGCCATCGGCGTCCACTCGATCCGCGACCTGTTCACCTGCGTCCCGAAGAATGTCCTGCTCAAAGAGCCGCCCGCCCTGCCCCCCGCGATGAGCGAGATGGAGATCGAGCGGCACATGGCCGAACTGGGCGAAAAGAACACCGGCGCTGCGATGCTCTCGTTCCTCGGCGGCGGCTGTTACCGTCACTACGCGCCGTCACTCATCGATCAGATGCTCCTGCGCAGCGAGTTCTACACCGCCTACACCCCCTATCAGCCCGAGGCGAGTCAGGGGACCCTGCGCGCCATATTCGAGTTCCAGACGATGATCGCGAACCTCTTTTCGATGGATGTGTCCAACGCCTCGATGTACGACGGCGCGACCGCGGCGGCCGAGGCGGTGATGATGGCGCTCCGCAACGACCGCAAGAAGCGGACCCGCATCGTGGTCGCCTCGACGCTCCATCCGCACTACATCCAGACGCTCAGGACCTACCTAGAAGGGTTCGCGGGCGAAGTGACCCTGATGGATTTCGATGCGAAGACCGGCCGGATAGCCGACAAGGAACTGGCGAAGATAGATAAGGATACCGTCGCGGTGCTCTTCCAGTATCCGAACTGGTTCGGCGTCATCGAGGATATCCACGCCATCGCGAAAGCGGCCAAGGCGGTCGATGCGTGGCTCATCCCGGCGGTCATCGAAACGACCGCGCTGGGCATCCTCGCCGCCCCCGGAGAGATCGGCGCCGACATCGCGGTGGGCGAAGGCCAGCCGCTCGGCATCCCGGTCAACTACGGCGGCCCCGGCGTGGGGCTTTTCACCGTGAAGAGCGAGCATGTCCGCAAGATGCCGGGACGGCTCGTCGGCAAGACGGCCGACCGCGAGGGGAAGGAATGTTTCGTCCTGACGCTCTCGGCGCGCGAACAGCACATCAAGCGCGAGAGGGCGACATCGAACATTTGCTCCAATCAGGGGCTCATGGCGCTCGCCGCCGGCATGTATCTCGCGACGATGGGGAAGGAGGGCCTGCGCAAGGTGGCGCTCATGAACCTCAAACGGCGCGATTGCCTCGTGAGGGCGCTCGCGAAGACCAAGGCGAAACCCGCCTTCACCGGTCCGACCTACAACGAGATCGCGCTGAAACTGCCGATGAAGGCCGATGCGGTCATCGAGAAGATGGCGGCCGAAGGGATACTCGCCGGCGTCCCGGCGGCGCGCTACTATCCGGCGCTCGATGACATCCTCATCACGGCGACGACCGAACTCCATTCCTGCGCCGACGCCGCGCGGTTCGCCACCACCCTCGCGAAGGTCATAGGAGGCTGACATGAGTTATACATCCAACGGCTTCACCGATATCAAGTTCCACGAGGAGATCGTCTTCGAACGCTCGCGCCCCGGCCGCGCCGCCTATTCGCTGCCCGCCGAGGACCTGACGGGCGCCGAGGACCTGCTGCCGGTCGACCTGCGCCGGAAAGAACTCGATCTGCCCGAACTTTCCGAGATCGATGTGGTGCGGCACTACACGCGTCTTTCGACCTACAACTTCAGCATAGACCACACCTTCTATCCGCTCGGCTCCTGCACGATGAAGTACAACCCGAAGATCAACGAGAAGATGGCGCGCCTTTCGGCCTTCGCCGACCTGCACCCCGAAACGCCGCTCGACCGCGCGCAGGGGACGCTCCGGATGATGTTCGACCTTCAGCATATGCTCGCCGAGGTGTCGGGCTTCGCCGAGGTGTCGCTCAACCCGGCGGCCGGCGCGCACGGCGAATACACCGGGCTCGGCGTCATCCGCAAGTATCACCAGAAGCGCGGCGACCTGAAGCGCAAAAAGATCATCATCCCCGACTCGGCCCACGGCACCAACCCCGCCTCCTGCGCCGTCAACGGCTTCGAGGCGGTCGTCCTCGAATCGGGCCCCGACGGCAAGATATGCCTCGACTGCCTCAAGGGGATGCTGAGCGACGAGGTGGCGGGGCTCATGCTCACCAACCCGAACACCCTCGGCGTCTTCGAGACCGATATCTGCGCGATAACCAAAGCGTGTCACGATGCGGGCGCGCTCGTCTACGGCGACGGCGCGAACCTGAACGCCATCATGGGCGTCGCGCGTCCCGGCGACATGGGGATCGATGTGATGCACTTCAACCTGCACAAGACCTTCTCGACCCCGCACGGCGGCGGCGGTCCCGGCTCCGGTCCCGTCGGCGTCGCGAAGCACCTCGTCGAGTTCCTTCCCAACCCGGTCGTCCGCAAGAACGGCGACCATTACGAGTTCGCGCTCCTCAGAGACTCGATGGGGCGTGTCCGCTCGTTCTACGGCAATGTCGGCATCGCCCTGCGCGCCTATGTCTATCTGCGGGAACTCGGCAGGGAACACATCGCCGAAGTGGCCGAGCAGGCGGTCCTCAACGCGAACTACATCAAGGCGCGGCTCAAGGGCGTCTATAATGTGAAGTATGCGAACGACACCCTGCACGAAACGGTGTTCGATGATTCGCTTATGCCCAATCATGTCACCACGATGGATGTCGCCAAGGGGCTCATCGACCGCGGCTATCATCCGCCGACCGTCTATTTCCCGCTCATCGTCCACGGCGCGCTCATGGTCGAGCCGACCGAGACCGAGAGCAAAGAGACGATAGACGGCTTCATCGATGCCTTGAAGGATATCGCCGAGAAGGCGGCCTCAGACCCGCAGTCGATACTCAGCGCCCCGACCAAGACCCACATCAAACGCCCCGACGAAACGCTCGCCGCAAGAAAGCCGGTCCTCAAGTACGAAAAAGGGTAGGGGCGCAATTCATTGCGTCCTGCCTAGACTTCTTCAGGGATTCGTTCTGGCGAAGACGAAGAGGCAGAAATCTCCGAAAGAGGGGTCCGCCTCCTTTAGATTCTCCATGACAAGACGGCCCGATTCGTCAAAATGGAAAGAGGGAAGCCAGTCATAACGACCCTCATCGAACCCCGCACAAAAAGTGTAATTGAAAAAATCGCTTTTTACTTCGCTAGAGGCAGTCACTTGTTGAGTTCCTCTGTGATAATCGCCAAAAAGCAGAGTGATCATTTCTTCCATGCTTGGCGTGTTGGCCAGATCGGTGCCGCACTCTGTCCGTTCGATCTCGGTCCATGAGCCGGTCAACGGGGAATATTTTTCCTTATTCTGCAGAAAATCATCTTCGGGAAGACATCTGGTAAAGGTTTCGCCGTAGCGAGCGCATTCCGTGCAGATCGTTTGCCCCTCACAGGACCCGTACGCATCGTCGGAACCTTGCAAACACTCTTCACTTACAAATTCACAGTAGGTGTAGCCGGTGTCTGAGTTGCAGATCGACTGATAGACCCCAACGCCGCAGTCGATCATGATCGGTCCTTGAGGGCAATCGCTATCGGGTTGAGATACGGTGTCGTCTGTCAGGTTCGGTTCACTCTCTTCGTCGGCCGAGTCATAAAGGGCTTCGTCGTTCAGGTTCGGTTCACTCTCTTCGTCGGCTGAGTCATTTTCGAGAGAAGAAAGAGCGTCGTCATTTTTTGCGAGATTATTAGTGCCTTGGCACCCAACAACAAGCACTAGAAACAGGACAATAATGGTCGCTTCTCTTGGCATGAAGCACCTCTTGAAAACACGAAAACATTGTAAAGACAAGGAAAAGAATGTCAAGCGATCATTTCGAAAGAAGTATTTGTTTTTATCACTCATCAAGCGCCCCGACGAAACGCTTGCCGCGCGCAAACCGGTGCTCCGGCACGAAAAATCGTAGGGGAGCAATTCATTGCGCCCTGCCTAGGCGACATCTTTTTTATTCGGGCGCGATGAATCGCGCCCCTACATCTAGGGAGAGGCGAATTACGACATGATCACCTGCGGCTGGAGTTTCTTCTCGAACTCCTCCGCGGAGAGCGGTTTGCTGAAGAAGTAGCCTTGGAACTGGTCGCACCCCTGCAGGACGAGGAATTCCAACTGCTCGGGGCGTTCGACCCCTTCGGCGACCACCTTGAAGCCGAGGTTGTGCGCCAGTTTGATGAGCGAGACGACGATGGTCACCGACCGTTTGTCCTGCGGGATGTTGTCGATGAAACTCTTGTCTATCTTGAGCGTGTCGATGGGGTAATCCCTGAGCCGCGAGAGCGCCGAGTACCCGGTGCCGAAGTCGTCTATCGAGAGCGTGATGCCCATATCGTGCAGTTGCGCGAGTTTCACGATGGCGTCCTGCTCGTTGCGCGCGATGCCGCTTTCGGTTATCTCAAGTTCGAGCCACATCGGATCGAGCCCGCTTTTATGTATCGTGTTCTCGATGGAACGGACGAGGTCGGGATGGCGGAACTCGAACGGCGAGAGGTTGACCGACACCTTCTTGGGGACGAGCCCCTGTTCCTGCCAGTCGCGGTTCTGACGGCAGGCGCGGTACAGCACCCGTTCGCCGATGTCGAGTATGATGCCGTTCTGTTCGGCGAGCGGTATGAAGCGGTCGGGCATGATGAGCCCGGTCGGGGCGTGCCAGCGGATGAGCGCCTCCATGCCAAGCAGGTAGCCGTAACGGTCCACCTTGGGCTGGAAGAAGGGGACGAACTGGTCCTGCGACACTGCGGTGCGGAGCATCCGTTCAAGATTGATGCGTTCGGTCATGTCGGTGTTGAGTTGCGCGTCGAAGAACCGGTGGGCGCCGCCGCCCGTATCCTTGACCGCGAACATCGCCGTCTCGGAATTCTTCAGCAGATCCTCGGGCGACTTGGCGTCGTGGGGGAAGAAACAGAGCCCGATGCTCGCCGATATGCGGATCTCCTGCCCGACGACCTGGAACGGCCGCTCGATGGTCTCCCAGAGTTTGGCGAGCACGGCGAGCACATCCTCGACCCGCGCGAGATCGGAAAGCAGGAGCATGAAGCGGTCGTCGCCGGTGCGGCCGATGACATCGTTGTCGCGTACGAGCGTCCGGAGCCGCTCGGTGAAGGCGACGAGCACCGCGTCGCCGCCGGACGGGCCGTATATGCTGTTGATGTGCTTGAATTTGTCTATGCCGACCGAGGCGATCGAAAAGACCTGCCCGCGATTGCGCGCCCGCATGATCTCGACGCTGACCCGTTGCATGAACGCCTCGCGGTTCGGCAGGGTGGTGAGCCGGTCATGCGAGATGTAGAAGGCCGCCTTGCGCTCGGTCTCGGAGAGCGATTCCTGTATCCGGGCGCTCCGCAGTATCTCCTCCTCGAGCCGCCGTTCCTTCTCGGCGATCATCCGGCGCGAATCGCGTTCGAGCACGATGATCTGGGCGAGTCCCTTGGTCAGCAGGCCGAAGCAGGCGGTGATGATGATGTCGAGGAACAGGAACACGATGCCGTACAGTATCCACTGGTCGATCGATCCGACGCCGAACCGGGTCAGGTCGAGGTCCATCGAGGCGAAATGGTAGGAAAGCAGGATGAACAGCAGGATGTTCGCCATGATCGCCGACAGCGCGGCACGGAAACTCACGAGCGTCGCGACGAGCGGCGGGAACGAGAAGAGGAACAGATAGCCGATCAGCGGCGAACTCTGGTAGAAAACGCTGGAGAAGAAGACGAGCAGGGCGATGGTCATGCGGGTGCGGACGCCGAGCCGCTTCAACCCCATGACCCCCATGACGAGCAGGTAGGCCGACACCGCGAGGAGCGGGTAGAGATACCGTTCCTCGGCGAACGCGCTGTGCAGGGTGCCGGCGCAGGCGGCGAGACCCACGACCCAGGTGAGCGGATAGATGACGGTGAACAGTTGCTCGCGCCAGCGGTCGAGGTCTATCTCGGGATCGTAGCGGCTTACCTCGATGAGGTGCTTCCCGAACTCGATGAACCGCCCGATCATGGGTTCCCCCGCCCGGCGAGGTACCGGTCGGTGAGCGCCGTCGCGAGGCCGGTGTAGTCGGCGGCGGTCAGCGCCCGCAGGCGCTTCCGCTCCTTTTCCGGTATCTTGGCGAGCGTGTCGATGAAGGCCGCGAGCGTCTCGCGGGACACCCGTTCGCCGCGCGTCAGTTCCTTGAGCCGCTCGTAGGGCCGCTCCTCGCCGTACCCCCGCATCACCGTCTGTATCGCCTCGGCGAGCAGTTCAGGGTTCGCGTCGAGGTCGCGACGCAGGGCCGGCTCGTCCAGTTCCAGTTTACCAAGCCCCTTCAGGGTGCTTTTCAGCGCGATGAGCAGGTGGCCGAACAGCGCGCCGAGGTCGCGCAGGACCGTGCTGTCGGTAAGATCGCGCTGGAAGCGGCTCACGAGCAGTTTCGACGAAAGATGCTCCATCAGCGCGGCGGCGACGCCGCAGTTCCCCTCGCTGTTCTCGAAGTCTATCGGGTTGACCTTGTGCGGCATCGTGGAGGAGCCGACCTCGCCGGCGACGGGCCGCTGGCGGAAATAGCCGAGAGAGATGTACCCCCAGAGATCGCGGTCGAGATCGATCACCGTCCGCGCGGCGCGGAGGAGTATCTGCAGGAGTTCGGCGATGTGGTGGTAAGGATTTATCTGGGTCGTGTAGAGGAGCGGCGTCACGCCGAGTCTTTCGTGCAGGAACCGTTCGGAAGCGGCGATCCAGTCGACCTGCGGCAGGGCGATGGCGTGGGCGTTGAAATTGCCGGTCGCGCCGTTCAGTTTCGCCTCGGGGCGCCAGTCGCACAGTTTCGCGATCTCGCGGTCGAGCCGGGAGGCGAACACGACCAGTTCCTTGCCGACGGTGGTCGGGCTCGCCGGCTGGCCGTGGGTGCGGGCCATCATCGGCGCCGCCCGCCATTGTTTCGCGTACCGGGCGAGCGTGTCGCGGAGTTCCCCGAGTTGTTTCAGCATCGCGTCGCGGCCGTCGCGGAGCATCAGGGCGTAGGCGGTGTTGTTGATATCCTCCGAGGTGCAGGCGAAGTGGGTCCACTCGCCGAGTCGCGCGAGTCCCGCCGCGGCGAGTTGTTCCTTCACGAAGTATTCCACCGCCTTCACATCGTGGTTGGTCCTCTGCTCGTACTCTTTGACGAGTTTCGCCGCCTCGAGGTTGCACCCCGCCGCGACCTGCCGGATCGCCTCGATATCGCCGGCGGTCGCCGGGGCGAGTTTCAGATCGCCGAGCAGGAACTCGAGCCAGAGCGTCTCGACAAGCACGCGCCGCCGTATCAGTCCGTATTCGGAAAAGATGTCGCGAAGTTCCTCGACCTGTTTCGCATAGCGACCGTCGAGGACCGAAAGGGCGCGGAGTTCCTGCATGCCATACCTCGGTCAGACTGGCGCATGATAACATAAAAAGAGGAAAAGTCCACCCGCGCGCGATAAAAAATAAGTTGACAAAACGGCGTTCTCCGGTAACAATGGCGCCGTTGGTCGGGTGCTTAGCTCAGCTGGTAGAGCATCGGTTTTACACGCCGGTGGTCATAGGTTCGAGTCCTGTAGCACCCACCATTTGGTTCTTTGAGGCGCGGTCGTAGTTAAGTTGGTTATAACGCCGGCCTGTCACGTCGGAGGCCGCCGGTTCAAGTCCGGTCGACCGCGCCATTTTTCTTTTTCCCCGCAAGACCAAAAGTTGACTTTGCTCTCCCCGTACGATATTTTTCCGGGCACGAAAAGGGAGCGTATATGCACTTCGTCTCCTCCTGCATCACCGACATAGGTCGCCGGCGCTCCAACAACGAGGACTGGCTGCTCGAGTGGCCCGACCGGGGGCTCTATGTGGTCGCCGACGGCATGGGCGGCGGCAAGCACGGCGAGGTGGCCTCTCATCTGGCGGTCGAGGCGGTCGAACAGTTCCTCACCGAACACTTCCCGGTCGTGCAGTCGTTCCGCCTGACCCGGAGCGAGGAGAACCGCCGGCAGGTCATGGATCTCGTCGCCGGGGCGGTCCGCCACGCCAACACGGCGGTGTACGAGGAAGCGAAAAAAAGCCGGAGCGCCGGCAAGATGGGGACCACGCTGACGGGCCTGCTCCTTGTCGATACGGAGGGGTTCCTGTTCCATGTGGGCGACTCGCGGCTTTATCTCATCCGCAACGCGATGACGATACAACTCTCCGCCGATCACACCATGCAACGCGACTATCAGGAGACCTATGGCGCCGTGCGCGGGATGGACGCCGGTCTTTCGAACACGCTGACCCGCGCCGTCGGGCTCGCATCGTCGGTCGAGGTCGATGTCCGCGCCATCGATGTCCGCGTCAACGACAAACTGCTGCTGTGCACCGACGGGGTGCATCGCTATATCTCGCCCGGCCGTATCGAGGAGATCGCGCATCACCTCTCGGTGCCGGGGGTCGACGCCGCCGAGGAACGGCGGTTCCTCGACAGCGAGGTGAAGCGGCTCACCGACGAGGTCCACGCGGCGGGGGCCGAGGACAACCTTTCCATCATACTCGTCGCGGCGCGAGAGGCCGAGCCGGAGACGGCGGTCGCGGAGCGGTTCCTCGATCTGTTCAGCGTCGCGCGGGCGTTGCCGCTCTTTGCCCGGTTCGAGGACGCGCAGATAGAGCGGGTGGTCCACGCCGCCGAGGTGCGCACCCTCAAGAAGTACGACATCATCCAGTTCCCGCTCAACCCCGAGGGGGAACTGCTCGTCATGCTCGAAGGGCAGGTGTCGGTGCTGCGCCGGTCGCGCCAGATAGAGAGCGTGGCTACCGGCAGCATACTCGGCGAGGTGGTGTTCTTCGCCCAGCGTCCGGTCAACTACACGCTGTTCGTCGACCGCGACTCGACCTTTCTCGTCCTGCGCCGGCCGCTCATAGAGTCACTCGTCAGGGACGATCCGCGCACCGCGGTGCTCCTCCTGTGGGAGGTCTGTCAGGTGATGGCGGGCCATATCCTCACCTCCGTGTCGCACATCGAGATACCATGACCGTGCTGCTCGCCGCCCTGCTGTCGCTTTCGCTCGAACTTCCGTCCCGCGACGCGCCCGGCAGCCCGCTTACCGGCTTCCTGACGATGTATCGCACGATGGAGGATACGGACCGCGAGTCGTTCTGCGCGAGCGGCGACACGCAGAGTTGCCTGACCCTCGCGGCGCGGCGCATCCTCGACGATACGACCCCGTTGGAGGATATCTACGGCGAACTGTCGGGGTCGCCGCTCCGCGCCCCCGACAGTTCGCCCCCCGCATCCTTGTGAGCGAGGAGGCCAAGTCGTCGCGGGCCGTCGCGGTGTACCTGCTGGTATCGAACCGCTGGCGGCAGATGGACCCCGGCATGATACGCGACCTTATCGGCGATATCGGCGAGCCCTATTTCTCGCGGTTGCACCCGCTGTATCTGCGGCGCCTCGCCGAGGCGGGGCGCATGGCGGAGTTCCTGCGGGAATTCCGCATGACCGAGAACGAGCAGGTCCTGCGTATCTATGTGCGCGAACTCGTGAAACGCGATCCGGAGGAGGCGTTCGTATTCCTCAAGGGGGTGCGCGGCAAACTCTCGGAGGGACTCGAGGAGGAGATAGACGGCCTGTTCACCGCCGCGTGGTCCGGCAAAAAGGAGACCCGGCGCGACTACCAGTTGTGGCGCATGTATGTCAACTACCGCGCCTTCCGGTACGACCGGTGCCTGCGCATAGGGAAACAGTTCCCGAGGAGCGATGCGGTCAAGGACGCGACCGACTGGCGCGCCGGTCTGTTGCGGGCGATGTCGCATACCCGGAAAAGGGACCATCAGGACGCGATAGAGATATACCGGAACCTCGAGGATCGTATGAGCGCCTTCGACCTGCTCGAGGAGGACATCGCCGACCTGTACCGCTGGAGCGGCTACTCGTACGCCGCGCTCGGGAAGAACCCCGAGGCGATCGCCGCCTACCTGACCGGTTACGGGCGGCTTGCCGCGTCCGACAGGGGCGATTCGTTCCTGTACCACGCCGCCGACATGGAACGGCTCACCGAGAACTGGCCGCGCGCCGAGGAGTTGTACCTGCGTATCCTCGCCGAATATCCCCTGTCGACCCACCGGAGCACCGTCGAGTTCCTCGTGTTCTGGATACGCTATCTGCAGAAGCGCTACGACGAGGCGACCGCCGCGCTCGCGGGCATCCTGCAGAGTTCGCTCCGCAACAGTTACGACGCCCAGCGGGCCCGGTACTGGCAGGGACGCATCGACGAGAAGAACGACCGGGACCCCGAGGCGATAGTGGCGTTCTGCGACATCGCGCGCGAACAGCCGCTCTCCTACTACGGCATGCTCGCGGCGTCGCGGCTTCGCGTGAAGAACATCGGGTGCGACATCCCCTCGAATACGCGGGCTTCGGCCTTCCCGATACGGAGTGGCCATCGGTTCCTGCCCGAGATGCAGTGGGTGACCGCGCTGTGGGCCGCCGGTCAGCCGGCGGCGGCGGCGGGGCTTTTGTACCTTGCGCAGGGGACGGTGACGGGCGCCGGAGCGCCGGAGGATCGGTTGCTCGCCGCCCATCTGGCGCAGGAACTGTCGCTGTTCGGGCTTGCGGGCATGTTCGCGCGGTCGCTGCCGACCGACTACCAGTTCTCCGGCGATATAGCGAAGATACAGTACCCGGTCGGGTACGAACGGGAGATCGTGCCGCACGCGGCGTTGTACCGGGTGCCGCTCCTGTTCGTCGCGGCGCTCGCGCGGCAGGAGAGTAACTTCGAGACGGGTGCGATGTCGGTGTCGAACGCGGTCGGGCTCCTGCAACTCCTGCCCGGTACGGCGAATCTGCTCGCGAAGGAGGAAGGGTACGGCGGGCAGGTGACGAACGACCTGCTGAAAAAGCCGTTCACCAACGCGCGGTTCGGCGTCAAGTTCCTTGGCGGCCTGCTGAAACGCTATCAGGGTAACATGGCGCTCGCGGCGGCCGCCTACAACGCCGGACCGGGTAAGGCCGACCGCTGGCTCAAGCGGATGAGCGACATGGACCTCGACGAACTCATAGAGAACATCCCGATATTCCAGACGCGCAACTATGTGAAGAAGGTGCTGTCCAACTACGCCGCCTACCACTATCTTTACGAGGGGACGGTGTACGATTCGCTGGAGTTCTCTTTGCCGGGAAAGCCGGTGTCGCAGAAGTAAGATCTAGAGCCGCGCAGTGACCGCCTCGGCATGGGCGGCGAGCCCTTCGGCCTGCGCGAGCGTCACCGCCGCCGGCCCGATCGCCTTCAACCCGTCGGGGGTCACCGACAGCGTCGTCACCACCTTGAGAAAATTGAGCACCGACAGCCCGCCGGTGTAGCGCGCCGCGCCGCCGGTCGGCAGGGTGTGGTTCGGTCCCGCCGCGTAGTCGCCGAGCGCCTCGGCCGACCGCGCCCCGATGAAGAGGGCGCCGTAATCGGTAAGGCGCGGAACGAGTTTCTCGGCGTCGCGGATATCGAGTTCAAGGTGTTCGGGCGCCTTTTTATTCGCCACCGCCACCGCATCATCAAGCGAGTCGCACAGGACGATGAGTCCGTTGTCATTGATGCTCGGCCGCGCCGTCGCGGCGGTCGGGAGCGTCGCGAGCCGTTGCTCCACCTCGGCCGCCACCGCCTGCGAGAGTTTTTCCGAAACGGTCAGCAGTATCGCCGACGCGTCGGGGTCGTGTTCCGCCTGCGCCAACAGGTCGGCCGCCACTACGCGCGGATCAGCTGTGTCGTCGGCGATGACGAGCACCTCGGAGGGGCCCGCGATGAAGTCGATGCCGACCGCGCCGTAGACCTGTTTCTTGGCGGCGGCGACGAAGCGGTTCCCCGGCCCCGCGATCACCCGCACCGACCGGATGCTTTCGGTGCCGTAAGCCATCGCGGCGATCGCCTGTACCCCGCCGACGCGGTAGACCTCGGCGCAGCCCGCGATGAGCGCCGCGGCCCGGATCGCCGGGTGGACGGTGCCGTCGCGTCGCGGCGGCGTGAAGAGCGCGACCTCCTTCACCCCGGCCGCGAGCGCCGGGATGACCCCCATGAGGACCGAACTCGGCAGCGGGAAGCGGCCTCCCGGCGCGTAGATGCCGGCCCGCTCGACCGGGATGATCCGTTGGCCCGCGACGACCCCCGGCATCGTCTCCATCGTCATATCGGCGATCCCTTCGCGTTGCGCCTTGGCGAACCGGCGGATGTTCCCGGCGGCCAGTTCAAGCGCGGCGCGCAGGTCGGGCCTTATCTCGGAAAGCGCCGCCTGCAGTTCGGCCTGAGGCAGCCGCAGGTCATCTATCTTCACCAGATCGAAGGTCTCAGTGTAGAACCGGACCGCCGCGTCGCCGCGCCGCTTCACATCGTCGATGATCGCGCGGACCGTCTCCGATTCGGCGATCTCGCGGTATTCGTAGAACGATGCCGGGATGTCGGCCGCCTTCACTATCTTCATCATTTCCGTCTCCGTCTCTGCAGTTCGTTCATCACCTCGTCGAGCCCTATCTTCTCCTTGGCCAGCAGCACCGTCAGGAAATAGAGCAGGTCGGCCGCCTCCCAGACCTTGTTGTCGCGATCGTCGGCGAGTGCCACCTCGGCCGCCTCCTCGAGCAGTTTCTGCCGCAGTTCCTTGGGCGACAGTTTCGCCGTGTAACTCTTCGCGTCGCCCGATGCGATACGCGCCGCGAGGACGCCGTAGAGTTCGGTAAGCGAGAAACGCCGATCGCCGAAACAGGAGTAGCGGTCAGTGTGGCAGGCGGGCCCTTCCTGCGCCGCGGTGACGAGGAGCGCGTCGCCGTCGCAGTCGCGCCGTATCGCGCGGAAGGTCTGGCAGTGGCCCGAGGCCTCCCCCTTGGTCCAAAGTACGCCCCGCGACCGCGACCAGTAGGTCACTTTGCCGGTCGTGAGCGTCTTGGCGAGCGCCTCCTTATTCATGTAGGCGAGCATCAGCACCTGCCCCGCTTCGTCCTGCGTGATGGCGGGGATGAGTGGCGCTTTTTTCCAATCGAGCGTTTCGAGGAAACACTCCTCGGGCGTCATCTTCCCGGTGTAGAGCGCCATCCCGACCTGCGCGTCGACCCCCATCCGGTCGAGCCGCGCCACCTCGGCCACCGTGGTCACGCCGCCCGCCGCGGTGATCGGCTTTTTGGTCAGCGCGCGCACCGCTTCGATGCGGTCGAAGGCTGGTCCCTGCAACATCCCCTCCTTCTCGACCGCGGTGAAGAGGTAGCCGCCGACATAGGGGTCGAGCGCCGCCACCGCGTCGGCCACCGGCAGACCGGCCGATTCCTTCCATCCTTTCACCGTGACGATGCCGTCGTGGGCGTCTATCGCCGCGATCACCCGTTCGCGACCGACCGCCGCGGCGACACTTTTCGCGAACTCGATGTCGACCTTCCCCCCTTCGAAGAGCCGCGAGCCGAGTATCACCTGCGCCGCGCCGTACGAGAACATTTTCTGCGCCTTCTCTACCGTCCGGATGCCACCGCCGACCGTACATTCGGCGATAACGCAAAGCCGCCGGATGAGCGCTTTGTTGTCTCCCTCGCCGAACGCCGCGTCGAGGTCTATCACCGCGATGCGGCCGAACCGGCCGAACTGTGCGGCGAGCTCTTCGGGGTTGTCGCGTTCGAGCACCTTCTCGCGGCCCTGCACCAGCTGGACCGCCCTCCCGTTCATCAGATCGATCGATGGTATCAGCATCGCACCGTCACCTCCTCGTTCCGTAAGTATTCCTTTATCTGCCGTATCGTCATCACGCCGTCGTGCAGCAGCGACGCGAGGAGCAGTGCGTCGGCCTTCCCGTCGCGCACCGCCGCCGCGAAGTGTTCGAGTTTCCCGGCGCCGCCCGAGGCGATGACCGGCACCGGCACCGCCGCCCCGACACGCCGCAGCAGGTCAAGATCGTAGCCCGCCTGCGTCCCGTCGGCGTCGATGGAGTTGAGCAGTATCTCGCCCGCGCCGCGTTCCACCGCCTCGACCGCCCACGCCACCGCGTCGCGGCCCGAATCGGTCCGGCCGCCGCCCTTGTAGGCGTGCCACGAATCGCCGTGCCGTTTGGCGTCTATCGATAGAACGATGCACTGGCTGCCGAAACGGCGCGCCCCTTCGGTGAGGAGCGCCGGATCGCAGAGCGCCGCGCTGCAGACCGACACCTTGTCGGCCCCGGCGCGCAGGATGTCCTGCATGTCGCCCGCGGTGCGGATGCCGCCGCCGACGGTGAGCGGCACGAAGACGCGGCGCGAGACCGCCTCGACGATGTCGCGTAGTATCGCCCGAGACCGGTGGGTCGCCCCGATGTCGAGGAAGGTGATCTCGTCGGCGCCGCCGGCGTTGTAGCGTTCGGCGAGAGTAACCGGGTCGCCCGCGTCGCGAATGCCGGCGAACTTGACCCCCTTGACGACCCGCCCCGCGTCGACATCAAGGCAGGGTATTATCCGTATCGCGTTCATGAGCGCCCCCAATTGTTCAGGAGTGCGAGCCCCGCTTCGCCGCTCTTCTCCGGGTGGAACTGCACCCCGACGGCGCTCCCGCGGCGCAGTGCGGCGGGGAACGATATGCCGTAGTCGGCCGTCGCGACGACCGCGGAGGGATCGTCGGGCGCCGCGTAGTAACTGTGGACGAAATAGAACCACGCCGCCGCGGGAAGCCCCGTAAAGAGCGGCTCGTCCGCCGCCGCCGCGATGCGGTTCCAGCCGATCTGCGGCACCTTGCCGGCGGTGAACTTCCGGTTGCCGCCCGGTATGATACCGAGGCCGCGGGGGCCCGGCGTCTCTTCCGACGAATCGAGGAAGAGCTGCATCCCGAGACAGATGCCCAGGAGCGGCCGCCCCGCCGCGACCCAGTCGGTGAGCGGCGCGCGGAAACCCGACGCGTCGAGTTTGTCCACCGCCGCCCCGAAGGCGCCCACCCCCGGCACGACGATGCGCGACGCACCCTGCATGTCGGCGGGCGCCGCGAGTACCTTCGCCGGCAGGCCGAGATATTCGAAGGCCTTGAGGACCGACCGAAGGTTCCCCGCGTCGTAATCGACGATGCCGATCATCGGATCGCCCCCTTGGTGCTCGGGAGATATTCCTTCAGCCGCGCGTCGCGCGACACCGCCAGTTTCAGCGCCTTGGCGAAGGCCTTGAAGAGCGCCTCGAGTTTGTGGTGGTCGCTGCGGCCGGTGATCGCCCGCACCGCGACATTGGCCATGAGCCCCTGCGCGAAGCCGCCGAAGAGGTCCGGAAGCGTATCGGTGTCGAGTTCGCCGCAAAAGCGCCGCTTGAACTTTGCCTCGTACTGGAGTTGCGCGCGGCCGCCGATGTCAAGGGCGACCACCCCGAGCGCCTCGTCCATCGGGAAGACGAAGAAACCGGCGCGGTTGATCCCCAACTTGTCGCCGAGCGCTTTGCGCACCGCGTCACCGAGCACGATGCCGATGTCCTCGACGAGGTGATGCTGGTCGACCTCGGTGTCGCCCGCCGCCTTCAGGTCGATATCGATCGCGCTGTGCCGCGAGAGACTTTCGAGCATGTGGGCGAGCATTCCCACGGAGACCGCGATCTTCGCCGTTCCCGTACCGTCGAGGTTCAGTTTCACGGTGATGTCGGTCTCGCCGGTCTTCCGCGCGACCTGCGCTTTTCGTTCCTTCATGTTAGCCTCCGTTCTTTGAGTACCGCGATGAGCCGGTCGGTATCCTCCGGCCTGCCGACCGATATCCGCAGGATGTCGCCCGCAAGCGGCGGCAGTTTGGCGAAATGACGCACGAGGATGCCGCGTTCTTTGAGGTAGGCCGCCGTCGCGGCGAGCCCGCCGCCGGTGACGACGAGCGCATTGGCCGCCGAGGGGAAGACCGTGTAGCCGAGCGCCGCGAGCAGCGATCGCATCCGTTCCCGTTCTTCAGTGATCTTCGCAACGCACCGGCGCATCCATCCTTCGTCCGAAAGCGCCGCGAGCGCCGCAGTGACGGCCGCCGCCGAGAGCGGATAGGGCGATAGCGCCGTCCGGAGTGGCCGGATGAGGGCGGGATCGGCGAAACAGTAACCGACCCGCATCCCGGCGAGCCCCCACGCCTTCGAGAAGGTCCGCGTAACCACGAGATTCGGATAGCGGCGCACCAGCGGCAGGACGGTGACCCCCGAAAATTCGCCGTAGGCCTCGTCGACCACCACCAGCGTACCGGGCAACGCCGCGACGACCCGTTCGATCGCCGCAGGGTCGATGGGCTGGCCGAGCGGTGCGCCGGGATTCACGAGCATCAGCAGTTTCGCCTTTTCTTTCTTCACCGTCGCGATGATATCCTCTTCGGGGAACGGGTCGGCCGGACCGAACGGCACCTTCGCGATGCGTGCCTCGCGCACCATGAGGAAAAGGATGTTCATCGAGAAGGTCGGCGCCGTCACGACCGCCGCGTCGCCCGGGCGGAGCGTAAGGTCGATGAGATTGCGCAGGATATCGTCGGAGCCGTTGGACACCTCGACCTGTTCGACCGGCAGCCCTTCGCGCGCCGCCAGCGCCTCGCGGAGCGGTCGGCGGTCGGGATAACGCGCGAGGTCGGCCGCCGGGATCGCGGCGATCGCCCGCGCCACCTGCGGCGAGGGGCCGTAGGGATTCTCGTTCGCGTCGAGCCGCACGAAGGGGGTGCGATCCTCCTCCATCTGGTAGGGCTCCATCCGCGCTATCGTCTCTCGTATCGGCAGCACCGGCGCCTCCCTCAGTTGACGATGACCTTGTTTATCTCATACTCGAGGATGTCGGTCGCCCCGAGCCGTATCAGTTCCGGGATCAGCGTCGCGACGATGTCGCGGTTCACGACGATCTTCGCGGCGAATCCGGCGCCGCCCGCGAGTTCGGCGACCGTCGGCGCTTTCATACAGGGCAGTTTCGGGATGACGGCATCGGCCTTGTCGGCCGGGATGTTCATCTCGAGCATCACCTTCTTCGCGGCGGTGAGCACCGATGCGAACAGCAGTCTCATCTCGGCGAGCTTCTCTTTTTTCCACGGATCGGCAAGCGCCGCCTTGTTCGCGATGAAACAGGTGGAAGAGCGCATGATCTCGGCCACGATACGCAGTTTGTTCTCGCGCAGGGTGCTTCCCGACGCGGTGTTGTCAACGATCATATCGGCGTCGTCGGGCGGAAAGACCTCGGTCGCGCCGGAGACACGGAGGTAATGATAATCGTACTTCTCGCGGTCGAGCCACTCTTTGGTTATCCGTTCGTACTCCGACGCGACGACGATCTTTTTCCGGCGCAGGTCGGCATCACTCAACGACTCGGGGACCGCCGCGACAATGCGCACCGGGTCGAACCCGAGATCGAGCACCGTCTCGACCGCCGAACCGGTCTCGCGGCACCAGTCGACCCCGGCGAACCCGGCGTCGTGCGAACCGAGCGCCACCAGTTGCGGGATGTTCTGCGGCTTCATGATCTTGAGTTCGATGTCGGGATCGCCCGACACCGGCTTGAGTTCGCGCCCCTGCACCGACACCCGGTAGCCGGCGTCGTTCATCAGTTTCACGACCTTTTCGTAGATCCGCCCCTTCGGGATCACCAATCTCACTGTTCCCATCGTCTCCTCCTCCGGACAAAAAAAAAGCCGCCGGCTTTCGCCGACGGCCCGTGGATATCATACCCGCGCGGTCAGCTACGCCAACGGTCCACCACTGTTCATATGATGATGTCTGGCGGCGCTACGCGCGATGTTCTTCATCGGAAAACCTCGTTTCGATACTTCGGCATGATAAGCGAAAGCGCACCCCGTGTCAAAAAATATTTTTCAGTCGAGCGCGCCGCCCGCCGCGAGAAGGTCCATCATCTCCTGCGCCTTCGCGTCGCGGGCTATCTTCATCGGAGTGACGCCGCTCTTGGTCTTCTTGTTGACATCGGCCCCCTGCTCGATGAGATAAGAGACCACGGAGGCATGTCCGCCGCGAACGGCGAACATGAGCGGGGTGACGCCGTTGGGGTTCTCGGCGTCGAGCGCGGTTCCCTGCTCCACGAGTTGGGTGACGAGCGCGAGGTCGCCGCTTCGAGCCGCTTCAAGCAGTTTCTTTTCCTCGCCGACCCGGTCGAACAGCATTGACTTGAGTTCTATCGAATTCCCGGCGGAAGGAAGAGCGCCCGGTACGGAACTCACCCGCACGGGCTCCTCCGGTCGCACGGCCGGCTTCACCGTCTTTTCGTCTTTCGTCTCCTTTCCCGCCGGCTTTTCTTTTTTCTTCGACACCTCTTTTTCGGGCCCATCTTCGGTCACCGGATGGACCGTTATCTCGTCCTTTGCGTAGAGCACCGCGAACAGGGCGAGCGCAAGAAAGGCGGCTATCGCGCCGCCGACGCCCCACGAGGAGGCGCCCATGGCCACGAGCAGGAACAGGGCGAGCGCGGCCCATTTGGCGTATCTGGCGTATTGTTCGTACGGCACGGGATGCCTCCCCGGCGGTGGTGGGTCCGGAGGGAAGCGTACGGAAAAACGGAAGAAAAAGCAAGTCGACGAGGGCTCAGCCTCTTTCTGGCTTTTGCCGCATGCGTCGGTATACTGGGCCCGGAGGATACGGCATGACCGACACGACCGAACGATACGAACCGCTCGCGACCTCGCGCGACCGCCGCATCGCCGAGCGGTGGAGTCTTGTCCTGCAGGCCAAGGAGATACCGCACACGCTCGCCAACCTCCCCGAAGGATGGACGCTCTATGTCGCGGGGGAGGACCGGGAGCGGGCGGAACGGGAACTCTCTCAGTACGAACAGGAGGAGCGGGCCCGCCGCGCGCCGCCGCCGTCGTTCCCCCGCTATCCCGTGGCGGTACCGGGACTCGTGCTGGTGCTCTGCCTGCTCGCGCTGTTCCATTCCTACACCTACGCGCCGCCCGGCAGGGAATTCTGGCTGGCGGCGGGCCGCGCCTCGGCCATCCGCATCGGCGACGGCGAATGGTGGCGCGCCTTCACGGCGCTGACGCTCCACAGCGATCTCGACCATCTCGGGTCCAACCTCGTGTTCGGCGGTGTCGTGCTGTGGGCGCTTCGCCGCATCATCGGGGCCGGCTGGGCGTGGCTGCTCGTGCTCGCCGCCGGCGCGATCGGCAATGTGTTCAATGCGTGGTTCTACGGCTCGGCGCACAACTCCATCGGCGCCTCGACCGCCGTGTTCGGCGCGGTCGGCGTCCTTTCGGCGGTGCAGGTGCTCGAACGGTTCCGCCTGCCGCGCACCCGCATCTGGATACCGTTCGCTGCGGGGCTCGCGCTTCTCGCCTTTCTCGGCACGAGCGAACGGACCGATTTCATGGCGCACCTTTTCGGCTTTGTCGCCGGTCTCGGCGTCGGCCTCGCGGCGCTTCCCGCACTGGGTCGCGGTGTGCTCATGGTGCCGGCCGGTCGAGTGCTCCTGTCGCTGTTCTCTCTTCTGCTCGTCCTTGCGGCATGGGCCCGCGCGCTGCAGTAACGCCCTATTGACAAATCCTTTTTTGTCGACTACACTCATTCCCGCGAGTTGAAAAAAGACATCGTTAAGGGAGAATGTGAGATGAATTCAGCCGTTTTGCGCTTTAGTATCGTTCCGGGTCTTCTTCTGTCCCTGTTGCTGTGCGTGTCGTGCAAAAAGGACGAGGACAAAGGTCCGATAGACACCGGCGGTAGCGACAACTCCACCTCCGACAGTGACACCATCGCCACCGGTGGCTGCGGCGACGGCGTCATAAACGGCGACGAGGTCTGCGACGGTCCGGTCGACTGTTCCACGCAAGGCCGCTACCACATCGGCCAGTTGGCCACCTGCAACGCCGATTGTTCCGCCTACGACCTGAGCAACTGCATCGAGCGCGACCCGGGCGACCTGTGCGGCAACGGCATCGTCGAGCCGAGCCAGAATTATGAGGTCTGCGAGATCGGCGACACCAAGCCTTGCACCGAAGAGAATCCCAATTTCCGCGAAGGCGACCTTGCGACCTGCGCCGATAACTGCCGCACCTGGGACACCTACGACTGCGTGCTCGCCGGCACCGATACCTGCGCCCAGATATACAACTGCGTCGCGGGGTGCGGTGACATCACCTGCGAAACGGACTGCCTTGACGCCGGATCCGACGACGGCAAGGCGCGGTATGAGGCGCTCATGGCCTGCTTCGAGCAGAACTGCGCGAGCGGCGCCGATGTCAAGGAATGCACCGAAACGGCCTGCCCGACCGACTACTTCACCTGTTTCCCCTCCGAAAAGTGCGGCAACGGTACGATAGACGAGGGGGAGGTCTGCGAGAAGGGCGATACCAAGGACTGCGGCGAACTCGACCCGGCGAAGTACAAACCGGGCAAGGAGGCGCTCTGCAACTCCATCTGCACCGCGTTCGATGTCTATATGTGCATCGACATCAACGCGCTGACCTGCTACGAGGTCTACACCTGCATCGGTGAATGCGCCGGCGACACGACCTGTGAGGATGCCTGCAAGGCGCAGAGTTACGCCGACGCCAACACGCGGCTCGACACGATGCTCACCTGCTACGAGGAGGAGTGCGCCAACACCGACAACGGCTGTTACGCCGAGAAATGCGAGTTCCAGACCGACGCCTGCAAGACCCACGCGACCTGCGGCGACAAGGTGATAGACCAGTACGAGATCTGCGAGTCGGGCGACAAGAAGGACTGCGGCGAGGTCGATCCCGACAAGTACGAGGCGGGGACCGCCAACGCCTTCTGCAATGTCAACTGCACCCGCTGGAGCACGACCGGCTGTTTTGGCTTCTGCTCCTGTGGCGAGGTCAAACTCTGCGTCGATCAGTGCTCGGGCGGTCAGGCGACCACCGACAGCGAATGCGTGAACACCTGTAAGGCGCTCGGTTCGCAGGCCGGCAAGGGCGAATACAACGCGTGGCGGACCTTTATCGTGAGTTGCTGCGATCAGGACAATAACTGCGGCTTCGACAGTCAGGGGTGCGTCGATCAGGCGAGCAAGGACTACCCGTGCGCGGTGAACGACCAGCCGAAATGCGCGTACTGAGAAATGATAAAAAGTGCGGATGTCGGCAACAATATCTTGCGGTGATGTCAAAAGCGATACGGAGGTTACCATGAACCGCTTCTTTTCCTTAAGCGCGACCGTGCTGGTCGTGCTGTCCCTGTTCCTTGCGGCGGCCTGCACCCCGACCGAGGACGAAGATCCGGTCATACAGGTCGGCGAGGCCTGCACCGGGACCGGGACCATCTGTTCCGATGTGGTGCAGGACCAGTTACTCCGTTGTGATAACGGCGTGCTCGTCGTGGCCGAGGAATGCAGTGCGTCAGGCAAGGCGTGCGATAACGGCGCCTGCGTCGCCGACGAGGAGGTGGACGGCGACTGTACGGGCAAAGAGGGGCAATCGGCCTGCTCAGGGAGCAAAATAGTCGTTTGCACCGACAGCAAGTGGACCGAGACAAAGGACTGCGCCGCCGAGGACAAACTGTGCGCCGAAGAAGAGGGCGGGGCGGTCTGCAAGGATAAGCCGGTCGTGGACGACGCCAAGCCGGACGACATGACCGGCAACGACGGCATCATCCCCGACGATCCGAACTACGAAGGGGAGATCCCCGACGACCCGAACTATGAGGGGACCCAACCCGACGACGATTCGTCGAGCGGCTGCGAGTGGGACGACCCGAACGGCGACGACGACGGCGACGGGATACCCAACAGCGTGGAAGGGTGCGGTGACAACGATCTGGACGGCATGCCCAACTGGCTCGACGCCGATTCGGACGGCGACGGCATCCTCGACAGCACCGAGTGCCCCGAACAGCCGTGCCAGAACAGCGACAAGGACGACACGCCCGATTTCCTCGACAAGGACTCCGATAACGACGGTCTCGCCGACAAGGAGGAGACGACGCTCGGGACCAACCCGTACGACAAGGATACCGACGGCGACGGTTCCGACGATCTCGCCGAGATAGTGTACAACCAGAACAATCCGGGCGGCGCCGATCCGAAGGACCCCGACAAGAAGATACCCGACGGACTGTTCTATGTGGTGCTACCGTACAATTCGAAGGAGGATGTCCAGCGGACGCTCGAATTCTCGACCATCATCGAGGCGATAGATGTCGCTATCCTCGTCGATCGCTCCGGTTCGATGAGCGACGAGATAAGCAAGGTCAAATCGGAGATAAAACCGAAGATAATCGACGGGATACGCAACACGCTGACCATCAGCACCGCCTTTGCCCTCTCCTACTTCACCTGGACCCCCAACCCGCCTTATAAACTGCTCGAATATGTCACCGAGGATGCCGAAAAGGTCGCCGCCTCCGTGAATAACATCGGTGATGCGAACGGCGACGACGAATACCTGACCCCGGCGCTGTTCCTTCTTGCGAGCGGCGTCGAGTTCCACGGGACGGTCGGCGCCTGTCTGCCCCCCGCGTTCGGCGGGTGCAACCAGACCATGATCGGCGACGCGGTCTACGATTTCCCGAAGGTGAACTGCACCGGTCAGTTGGGGAACAAGGGCGGCGCCTGTTTCCGTGCCAAGTCGATGCCCATCATCATAATCATAACCGATGAGGCGGTCAAAGAGTGTCCCAAGGTAGCGACCTCATCGTGGGATACCTGCCAGTGGGAGATCGGCGATCCGGTCAACATCGCCGAGGCGGTGGCGGCGATGAATGGTATCGGCGCGAAACTCATCGGCATCGACACCGGGTTCGACGATAACCAGAAACAGACCACCGAACTGAAGGAGGGCTTCACGATCATGGCCGAGCAGACCGGGTCGCTTGACAAGGACGGCAAGCCCTTCTACTACCACAACACCAACCCCGACGGATCGGGGATGACCGATCAGATCGCTCAGGCGGTCGTGTCGCTGACGACCTACATCGACATGGATGTGACGACCGGCAGTATGTCGGACGAGAACTGCGACGGCATATCGGCGGCCCAGTTCGTGAAGTCCTCGACCACCGTCAAGGCCGAGCCGCCCGACGGCATCTCCAATCAGACCACCACCACCTTCGAGTCGGTCAAGCAGGGGACCATCGTCTGGTTCGATGTCCGGTTCTACAACGATTTCTGCAAGAACACGACGACCAACCCGATGACCTATCAGGCGCTCGTGACGGTGCTTGGCAACGGCTCGTACCTCTCGTCGCGCCTCGTGACGGTCATCGTCCCGCCCTCCATACAGGAATAATAATCAAGTCATTGTAGGCCGTTATCCTTATTTGGCATCTTTCCGCTGGCCCTCCTTCAATAAATATGCTATCTTCCTCCCACTAAAGGGGAGTTCTTGACCGCGTGCTCATAACTATGACGGAGGAGAGGATGAAAGCGACGATGTTCCTGACGACCCTGTTTCTCGCGGCGATACTGCGGGCCGACCCGCCCGAGCAGACATGGATCGAGTGCGACGCACTGAACGACTGTCCCGAGCAGATGACCTGCGTGAAGTTCGATGATATGCCGACGGCGGTCTGCTGGCCCGCCGATCAGGATCCCTGCGAATACTGCGGCACCGCCGAGTGCGCGGTGGCCGAATCGTACCCCCCGCAGGTGTCCTGCGGTGACGGGGAGGTGCCCGATACCGATCCGTTGACCTGCGTGAGCGACGAGGATTGTCCCGAGGAGATGTTCTGCTTCAGCGGCTACTGCGTCGATGAGGGCGACCCCGCGACCGAGACGACCTGCAAGAACGAGGCGGGCTACTGCGTGATAGGCGAGACGAGCGGCTATTGCCAGTGCGTCACCGGCGCCGGGGTCGGTTGGGGCGAGGCCGAACCTGGTGAACCGACCGACCCCGTGGAGGATGGCGACGGTGATGGCGAAGTGCCGCCGCCCCCGTTCTTCCTGCCGACGAGCGACGAATGCATGGCGATGCTGGTAGAGAACTGCGGCGAGACGGCGCCCGACCTCAAGGAAGAGTGCGGTGACAAGTTCGATGTCTGCTACGATGGCGTGACGCTGGTGACCGATAAGTGCATGACGCCGCTCACCGTTGAGGAAAAAGAATCGCTTATGACCGGCGCGTGGATCGGCGAGGCGTCACAGATGCTTTATCAGTGCTGTCAGGAAGGAACGCTCGAAGAACTGACGGCCGAGATGACCGAAATAGAAGAGTGCCTCGACGCCGGGTCCTGCGAGGAGTGCCTCGGCGGTGGCGATGATCCGACACCGCTCACCCCGTGCGCCGAGAACGGCGACTGCCCCGACGGCGGTACCTGCAAGGATGGCACCTGCTACTGGACGACCGAGAGTGGTGACGAGACGACCACCAACCCGGCCGATCAGCCCAAGGATGACACGGGCGACGACCAGACCGGCGGCGAGGACTACACCAATACCGCGGGCGACGGCACCGAAGAAGGGACGACCGCTCCGCGCAAGGAAAGCGACGGATCGGGTTGTTCGATGGTGCTTATCTAGGCAAGTTCTCCCTTAATTCTTCCCCGTTATCTTTTTTCGTCGGTTGACATTTTTTCCGCCACGACTAGATTCCCTTCCATGTTGTGGATGATCGCCGATACCACCCGCACCCCCTCGGTCGTCGCGACCGTCGAGAGCGTCGCCCGCATGGCGTCAGCGGGCATACATAAGGTAACTATTCGTAATGACGGCATATTTTCTCTTGCCGAATTGCTGAAGGCGGCCGAGCGGATCGTGA
>JAKLFG010000023.1 GCA_022711315.1 bacterium
AAATCGGTGTCACAGGCCCAGTCGCAGTCGGCGGGCAGTTCCCAGCCGCCTTCGGTGGTGTAGTGGATGGTGACATTCGCGATGATGTCGCTGCTGTTCACCGGATTGCCGTTATCCTCGTCGCACGATACATCCTTCTGATCGATGCAGGCGTCCCCTTCAAAAACATAGTCGATCTCACAGGTCAGGTAGAACATCCGCACCGACCCTATGAGAGAGGTCGAATCGTTCATAAACCCCCCGTATGCATTACCGCGCACCCTCACATAGTAGTTTTGATAGAACGGCAGGGAAAGACCGGCGATCTCCCAACCGCCCGATATCCTATTGCCTATGCCAAGGAAGGTCCAGTTGACCCCATCGGACGATCCTTCAAAAAAGACATGATGCACCTCCGGTCCCGAACCGCTCCTTATCCACTGAACGGTCGTACCGTCTGAAGAGACCGCGATCTCCTGCAGCGCCGCCTCATCAGCGCTCAAGCGGGCTATCCGGTTTCTCGTTTCTCCCCCTATGGAGGCGAAATCGCCACCCGCGACGATCTTACCATCCGCCTGTATCGCAAGAGCATAGACAGAGGAGTCGGCATTCGGGTCGAACGCGGCATCTAGTGACCCGTCAGAGTTGAGTTGGGCTATGTGGTTTCGGGTCACACCTCCGAGTGTGGTGAAGTTGCCGCCGGCGACGATCTTGCCGTTCGTTCTAATAACTACGGGATAAACCTGTCCATTTGCGCTGAGATTGAAAGCCGTATCTACGGAACCGTCCGCATTGAGACGGGCTATCCGGTTGCGCGCCACACCGCCTATGGTTGAAAAGGCACCACCCACGAGTATCTTGCCGTCCGCCTGTACCGCTACTGAACGGACAAAATTGTCTGCGTTTGTGCTAAAAGCCGTATCCAGGGTGCCGTCCGCATTCACGCGGGCGATGCGGCTTCGCGTCTGTCCGCCGATCGTTGCGAAGGCGCCGCCCACCAGTATCTTTCCATCGGATTGCAACGCCAGAGCACTGATATAGTTGTCCGCACCGATATCAAAGGTCGTATCCAACGAGCCATCCGCATTGAGTCGGGCCAGTCGATTCCGTGTGACACCGCCGATGGTGGTAAAAGAGCCACAGACAACGATCTTACCGTCGGGTTGAACGAGCGCTCCGAACACCGCGTCATTCGCATTCGGATCGAAAACCGTATCCAATGACCCGTCAGTATTGAGGCGGGCCAGCCGATTCCGCGTCGTACCTTCGATAGAGGTAAATTCCCCTGCCAAAAGCATGTTACCGTCGGCCTGCAGGGCAAGCACATAAACCGTGCTGTTCACCGACGGGTCAAAGGTCGCATCGAGCGTTCCATCGGCATTGAGGCGGGCAATATGGTTGCGTGTAGTGCCACCGATGGTGGTAAATGAACCACCTACGAGTATCTTGCCATCGGCCTGCAGTGCAAGGGCAGAGACCGTATTGTTCGCACCGGGATCCAAGGTCGTCTCGACCGTGCCGTCGATATTGAGGCGGGCGATACGGTTTCGTGCCTGACCGCCGATGGAGGTGAAGTTACCGCCCGCGAGTATCCCGCCGTCGAGCTGTAGGGCGAGGGTGTAGACCCAGTAATTCGCGTCGGGGTTGAAGGTCGTATCGGCGGTGCCGTCGGCATTGAGACGGGCGATATAGTTCCGTGTCTGACCGCCGATAGAAGTGAAGGCGCCGCCTGTGAGTATCTTACCGTCGGGCTGTGGGGCGAAAGCATAGACCCCGCTGTCCGCGTCGGGATCGAAGGTCGTATCGAGCGTTCCATCGGCATTGAGGCGGGCTATCCGGTTGCGCGCCTGACCGCCGATGGAGGTGAAGTCGCCACCCACGAGTATCTTACCGTCGGGTTGTAGGGCGATGGCTCTGACCCAGTTGTTCGCGTTGGGATCGAAGGTCATATCGACTGTGCCGTCGGCATTGAGGCGGGCTATCCGGTTGCGCGCCTGACCGCCGATGGAGGTGAATTCACCACCCACGAGTATCTTACCGTCGGGCTGTGGGACAAGGGCATGGACCCAGTTGTTCGCGCCGGGATCGAAGGTCGTATCGGCGGTGCCGTCGGCATTGAGGCGGGCGATATAGTTCCGCGTCTGACCGCCGATGGAGGTAAAGTAGCCACCCGCGAGTATCTTACCGTCCGGCTGTAGGGCGAGGGCATGGACCCAGTCGTTCGCGTTGGGATCGAAGGTCGTATCGGCTGTGCCGTCGGTATTGAGGCGGGCGATATAGTTCCGCGTCTTACCGCCAATAGAAGTGAAGGCGCCGCCCGCGAGTATCTTATCGTCGGGTTGTAGGGCGAGGGCATTGACCCACTTGTCCGCGTTGGGATCGAAGGTCGTATCGACTATGCCATCGACATTGAGACGGGCGATATAGTTCCGTGTCTGACCGCCGATAGAAGTGAACCCGCCGCCCGCGAGAATCTTACCGTCGGGCTGTAGGGCGAGGGCTCTGACCCATTCGTTCGCGTTGGGGTTGAATCCGTCATTCGCGGACGCCGCCTGCGTCATGACCGGCAGGAGCAGAAGCAGGGCGAGGAACGCCACTTTCCCAACCGTTATTGTCTTTTTTTCCATCGGGTTTTCCTCCTTGTTAATATCAACAACATCGTCGATATCTGGTCAGGAATAAAAATAGCTGTTCAGGAGAAGAAAATCAAGAGAACATTATGGATTTAGAACGCCAGCGAACAGCCGCACCCATTGTCGGCAGGTTTGTCGGTGTCGGCGCCGGGAATGAAGGCATCTTCGTCGCCGAGCAGTTCGTCGCCCGCCTCGTCGGGGACCTCGTTATCGGTCACGGCGGGATCGGTGTCAACGATATCCTTATCTGAAGGCGACAGATCTTCCTCGGGCAATTCATCAATATCGGGCATGGCCGGCTCATCATCCATAGTCATCCACTTTGCGACGAAAGGACTGCTTTTGCCCCCGGCGGTCGAAAATTTACCACCTACTAAAAGATCTCCCTCTTCGTCAATGGCAAGGGCATAGACACTCCCGTCCACGCCGCTCCCCAACGGATGCCACGCGGCCCCGTCCCACCGGGCAATGCTGGCCGCCTCCATGTCGGCGGCGGTGGTGAAATGTCCGCCAACATAGAGATCTCCATTCTCATGGACCGCAATGGTATCGACCTCGCCATTCATCGCGCCGCCCAGAACACTCCATGCAGTGCCGTCCCAACGCACTACCCGGTTCGCCGCGGGGACGCCATCTATCCCGAAATATCCGGCAGCGTAGAGTATGCCGTCATTGTCGACCATCAACATCTTCGGCGCATTATCCAAACCGTTCCCAAGGGTCGTCGCAGTGGTGCCGGTGAGTTTCACGATATGGTTCACCGCGATATTGTTGGCGGCGGTGAAGTATCCTGCGGCGTAGAGAGACCCCGGACCCTTGTTCGCAAGGGCGGTCACCTCGCCGTTGAATGAGCCGATGGTCGTCCATGTTGAACCGTTCCAAAGGTTCACTTCATAGAACCACTGTCGTCCCTGGTATCCCCCGGTATCGCCGATGGCGGCATATATGTTTCCCTCCTCATTGGAAACAAGAGCCGTAACATTCCCGCTTTCGACGGCGCTCCATGCGGCGCCGTCCCACCGGGCGAGATCGTCTACCGCGATCCCCCCGGCGTTCTGGAAATAGCCGCTGGCGAACAGCGTTCCGGCACCATCCATAGCCAGATGCCACACGACATTGTCGACTCCCGTGCCGAGCGGATACCATGTACCGCTCGAAATATCCAGTCGGGCAATGTTCGATGCCGTGACGCCGTTCACCGCCCCAAAGGTGCCGCCGATGTAGAGATCCTCTCCTTTACACACCATGGCGTTCACTGTTTCGTTGCCGAAGGCCCCGTTATTGATCGATACCCACCGTTCATCGGATTCAGCGGCGTTCAACAAAGAGCATAGGAACAAGAACAGCAGAAGACATGAGCGGTCCATCGGATCCCTCATAGATGAAGAAAAAGGTGTCCTGTCTAGAAAATCAGCGAACAGCCGCACCCGTCGTCGCCCGGTTTGTCGTTGTCGGCGCCGGGAATGAAGGCATCTTCGTCCCCGAGCAGTTCGTCGCCCGCCTCGTCGGGGACCTCGTTATCCACGACGGTGGTATCGGTGACCGTCGTGTCGGCGACAGCACTATCCTTGTCGGCCGGCGCGGCGTCATCCGGGGTCACGGTATCGTCCCCGAGCGGGGTGCCGTCGTCGAGGATGACCGGCGCATCGTCGGTCTCTTCCTCGTCTATCAGGATGTCATCGGTCGCTACATCGTCGACGACCTCCTCGTCCGGCTCCTCCTCGTCGACGACCATCTCGTCCACCAAGGTCTCATCGGTGACGGTCTCGTCGGGCAGGATGTCGTCGGGGACCGGGGTCTCCTCGCGTTCGATGGTGAGGGTGAAGTCGCCGGTGCCGCTGAGTGACTCTACCACGAGCGTCGCGTTGCCGCCGATGAGCGGCGTATAGGTGAACGAATCGGTGTCGCCGCCGGTGTTGAGACAGGTGGCGTTGGTGAAAATGACGCTACAGATGGGGATGATGGCGATGAAGCCGGTCCAGCCGCCGTGGCGTTCGATCGATATCGTGTATTCGACCCCGCCGTCCATGTCGACATGAACGACGACATCGCCGAGCGGCGCACTGTTCGTCGGGCAGTTGGTGCCGTAGGTGGTCAGGTGGCTCGTCCGGCCGACGGTGGTGCTCTCCAGCACATACGGGAAGGTCGATGCGTCGTAGGCATCGGAACAGGAGCCGATGATCTCGGTGCCGAGGCATTCGCCGTTGGCGCAGGTCTCTTCGTCGGTGTAGTCGTAGAGGTCCTCGCAGGAGATACCGTTGGTCGCGGTGTAGTCCTCGGGAGGGCAGATGTCCGAATAACCGTCACATTTTTCGGGGGCATCGCAGGTGCCGGTCGAGGGGCGGCAGATGTCATTCGCCGTCAGGTATTTGTCCTCGGGGCAGGGGCCGCCCGCGCCATCGCAGTATTCGATGGCATCGCAAAGGTGGCCGATCGCCCGGTCGCGACACGGGGTGGTGTCGAGCTCGAAGTTGTCAAGGCACTGACCCGCGTCGTTGCAGGTATCGGGCTTGTTGCACACGGTATTGGTATTATCGCCGCACGGGGTGTCCTTGACCTCGAAGTTGTCGAGACATGCGCCGTCGCCGTCGCAGTAGTTCGGGCCGTCGCAGTCGGTGTCGGTCTGATCGCCGCAGGGGGTGAATTCGGCGGTGGGGCCGTTCACGCAGCCGAAGACAGTATCGCACACATCGTTGGTGCATTCGTTATCGTCGTCGCAATCAATGGTCGACCAGTCGTATATGCCGCCGTCCTGCAGTTCACACAGCACCAGATCGCCGTTGTCGCAGTACTGTTCCCCGGCGACGCAGATATCGGGATCGTTGCATTTCTCTTCCCAATCCCCCGTGACGCATTCCTCGTAGGCGACGCCGTTCCCGTTCTTTCCGCAATCGGTGCCGAGCAGACGGATGTTGCCATCGGTGCAAGTGAACTTCGCATCAACGCTCTTCACCTCGTTCATCGTCACCGCGCAGGCGCCGGAGCCGGTGCAGGCGCCGCTCCACTCGACGAAATGGCTCATGAGGTCGGCGGTGGCGGTCAGGGTCAGGGCCGTATTCTCCTCATAGGAAAAAGAACAGGTCTCGCCGCAGTCGATGCTGAACTGATCGGCCACCGTGCCGTCACCCGAACCGCTCTTGGTGACGGTCATGGTGTAATACGCCGGTTCGGCAAGAAGCAGGCACGGTACGAGCGCGACGAGAAAAAGAACAAAAAACACCCTTTTCATGAATATCCTCCCTTTCTCTACGGGTAAAAAACATCTTAATGGATCGATGCTAATAAAGAACGGATCGGATGTCAATTTATCGCCGATAGGGCTTTAATGAGTGCCGCGATCTCCCCGTCGGTGTGTCCCGCCGAGAGCGAGAGGCGCAGACGGCTCGTCCCTTCCGGCACGGTCGGCGGTCGGACCGGCAGACCGAGAAGCCCATTTTCGAGCAGGGTTTCATAGCGGGCCATCGTTGCCGGGATATCGCCCAGCACTATCGGCACTATCGGTGTCGCGGCGGCCGGAACGACCGCGCGGAGCGCCGCGATGTGGTGTTGAAGCCGTTCGCGGAGTTGTGCTCCCTCTTCCGATCTGACCACATCGATGGCGGCGGCGCAGGCGGCGCAGACCATCGGCGGGGTCGCGGTGGTGAAGATGAAACTGCGGGCGCGGTTCACAAGATATTCGATGGTCGCGCGGTCGCCGGCGACATAGGCCCCCGCCGCGCCGAGTCCTTTCGAAAAGGTCCCCATTTCAAGGAACGCCTTCCCCGAAAGCCCCCGCTCCTCCATCAGGCCACCGCCCGTTGCGCCGTACACCCCCGATGCGTGCGCCTCGTCGACGATGAGAAGCGTGCCGTACCGTTCGCAGAGCCCGACGATATCTTCCAGCGGCGCGATGTCGCCGTCCATGCTGAACAGCGTATCGGTGACGACCAGTTTCCGTGCGGCGGTCGACCTTGCAAGGAGTCGTTCGAGGTCGCGTGGGTCGTTGTGGCGGTAGCGGTGCAGTTTCGCCCGCGAGAGTATCGCGCCGTCAACGATGCTTGCGTGGTCGAGTTTGTCCAGAAAGATATCGGTGTCGCGGTCGGCGAGCGCCGCGATGATGCCGGTGTTCGTGCCGTAGCCCGATCCGAAATAGAGCGCCGCCTCGCGCTTTTTCCAAGTTGCCGTTTTTTCTTCGAGTTCGCGCGCCCACGGCCCGGTGCCGGTGATGAGCCGCGACGCCGACGCGCCGACCGGCCACTTCTCCAAGGCGTCCTGTGCCGCCTTTTTGAGCACCGGATGGTTGTCGAGACCGAGGTACGAATTCGACGAGAAATTGACGACGCGATGCCCGCGGAACTCGCCGCGCAGGGCGGAACCAGCGGGTACGAATTCGCGCAGGGTACGCGTCAGCCCCGCCGCCGCGAGTCCGGCCAGTTCCTTTTCGATGAAGTCGGTCATGCGCCGCAGGCCGCGAGGATGGCGGGCCAGTCGAACCGCTCCTGCAGGGCGTCGGCCGACGAGCCGGTCATCCAGCCGGGCCGTTCGGTGTCAAGCCCGAGGACGCGCGGCAGAACGCCGAGGAGCGGCAGGCCGTTCATCTCGACGAGCATCCGGAGGTTCCGTTCAGCCGAAGGATCGCCGGCGTCATAGCCTGACACGACGATACCGGCGATGCTGACGCCGCGTTGCCGCAGGAATTCGACCGTCAGCCGGGTATGGTTGAGCGTTCCGAGCCCCGGCCGCGCGACGATGAGCGCCTGCTGGCCGAGGTCGGCGATGAGGTCGGCGAAAAGATACCGGTCGGTCAGCGGCACCGCGGCGCCGCCCGCCCCTTCGGTGATGAGGAGATGCTCTTTCTCGAGTTCCTTTGCCCGCGTCAGGATGGCGGCCGGATCGATGGCGACCCGCTCTTTTTCGGCGGCGTGATCGGGCGCTATCGGGTCGCGGAAAGCGTAGAGCGACCGCTCCCGGCAGTAGGTGGCGACCGCCTCATCGGGCGCGACGATGCTGTGCGAGAAGGCGAGATCGGCCGGGAACTCAGCGCCATTCACGGTAATGAAACCCGACTGGACCGGCTTGAAATGGATGGCGGGACAGCCGCGCGAAAGAAGGCCACGGACCAGAAGCGTGGAAACGAGCGTCTTGCCGACGCCGGTATCGGTGGCGGTGATGAACAGACCCCTCATCCGGCTCCCCCCGCCGGATCGGCTACTGCCCGCAGGCGGCGAGCAGATCTTTCACCCTGTCGGTCTTTTCCCACGGCATGCCGTCGCGGCCGAAATGGCCGTAAGAGGCGGTCTTGCGATAGATCGGGCGGAGCAGGTCAAGCGTCGCGATGATCTTCGCGGGGCGCATGTCGAACACCTCGTTGATGGCGTTCTCGATGCGCTGTTCTTCTATCGCGGCGGTACCGAAGGTGTTGACGAAAACCGACACCGGCTGGGCGACGCCGATGGCGTAGGCGATCTGGACCTCGCACTGTTTGGCGAGTTTCGCCGCGACGACATTCTTGGCGATGTAGCGCGCCATGTAGGAGGCGGAGCGGTCGACCTTCGACGGGTCCTTGCCCGAGAAGGCGCCGCCGCCGTGACGGCCCCAACCGCCGTAGGTGTCGACGATGATCTTACGACCGGTGAGCCCCGCGTCGGCGACCGGGCCGCCGATGACGAACCGACCGGTCGGGTTGATGAGGTATTCGGTCTTCGCGTGCAGGAGGTTCGCCGGGATGATGGGCTTTATCACCTTCTCGATGACCGCATGACGGATCTCGTCGTGCTTCGCGCTGTCGAGGTGCTGGGTCGAAACGACCACCTTGTCGACGGCGACCGGCTTGCGCCCCTCGTAACGGACGCTCACCTGCGATTTGCCGTCGGGGAGGATGAAGGGGACGGTCTTGCTCTTGCGGACCTCGGCCAGTTTCCAGCAGAGTTGATGGGCGAGGTTTATCGGCGTCGGCATGTAGTCAGCGTTCTCGTCGGTGGCGTAGCCGAACATGAGCCCCTGATCGCCGGCTCCCTGTTCCTTGTCCTTCCCGGCGTCGACCCCCATCGCGATATCGGGCGACTGCTTGTCGAGGGTTGATATGACCCCGCAGGTGTCTGCGTCAAAGCCGCATATCTTGGTGTCGATGTAGCCGATCTCGCGGACCGTCTTGCGGACGGTCGCCGGGATGTCGACCCACCCTTCGGTCGTTATCTCACCGCCGACCACCACGAGCCCCGTCGTGATGAAGGTCTCGCAGGCGACGCGGGAATGTTTGTCCTGTTCGAGCATCGCGTCGAGCACCGCGTCCGATATCTGGTCGGCTACTTTGTCGGGATGACCTTCAGTGACCGATTCTGAAGTGAAGGTGAAAACGCGTTCTTTCATGGCCGGTTCCTCCTAAGAAAAAAATATCCCCCTCGCCGCACAAAGGGACGAGGGGGAGAAAGAAACGATCGACATCTCGGTATGAGACCCGGGTCTAGCGCTTGCTGAACTGGAAGCGGGCGCGGGCGCTCTTGAGGCCGTATTTTTTGCGCTCTTTCTTCCGCGCGTCGCGGCGGATGAAACCCTCTTTCTTGAGCGGGGGTCGCAGTTCCTTGTTGAAATCGCACAAGGCGCGGCTGATGCCGTGGCGGACCGCCTCGACCTGAGCCACCACGCCGCCGCCGGTCACCGTGACGAACACATTGAACCGTTTCTCGGTGCCGGTCACCTTGAAGGGGGCGAACAGTTTGCCGACATTCGTATCGGTGTAGAAGTATTCCTTCGGGTCCTTGCCGTTCACCGTCACCTCGCCGTTGCCGGGACGCAGGAATACCCGCGCTATCGCCGTTTTCCGCTTACCGGTCGCGTACCACTGTTCCATCGTATATCGCTCCTGACCTAGGTTATAACTCTATCTTCACCGGCGACTGCGCCTGATGCGGATGCTCCGTCCCGGCGTACACCTTGAGTTTCTTGATGACGGCGCGCCCCAGTTTGTTCTTCGGGAGCATCCCCTTCACCGCGTGAGTGACGATAAAATCGGGGCGGCGGGTGACCATCTCCTTGGCGGCGTGCGCCTTCATGCCGCTCTGGTACCCCGAGTAACTGTAATAAAGTTTGTCGTTCCACTTGGCGCCGGTCAGGACCACCTTGTCGGCGTTGGTGACGATCACATAATCGCCGCAGTCGACATGAGGGGTAAAGAAGGGCTTATCCTTGCCGCGCAGGATGGTGGCGATACGGGTGGCGAGCCGGCCGAGCGTTTTGCCCGCGGCGTCGATCTCGAACCACTTGTGTTGCGCGTCCTCTTTTCTGAGGCTCCGGGTAATGTTCATGGCGCACCTTTCAAATCAAAGTTACCGAAAAAACGCAGGCGATGATACCGGCGGGGCCGTCGTTGTCAAGAAAAAAATCTGCCGCTGTCGCGAACGGGCCGTTATTACGGGGCCGTAAGACCTTCCGGCAGGGTGAAGTTCGCATACGGATCGACCCGTTCGGCGCGATAGACGCTGAAGGGGGCGTTCGGATAATCCTCTGAAATGACCCGTTCGATGAGGAGCGAGTGTATCTCGTCGCCGGTATCGGCGTCGACCTGCGTGATGTAGGCGCCGATCGGCCCGTCGCCGTACTGGGTCATGATGATGGGGGGGTAGAACGCGCTCCCGAGGGCGCCAGAGGTGATGAGGATCGAGCCGTCGGGCAGTACATCCACATCGCTCACCGCCGCGCTGAACCGGTGCCACATCGGGTCGTGGGCGAGGACATATTCGGCCGACTGCTCGACCGTCCCGCCGTAGCCGTCCCCGTCGGGGGTTATCCGGTAGGCGACCGCACGGCTGAAGGTGTCTTGATTTATGATGGTGAAGTTGCGCGAAAGGCCGTTGTCGAACAGCATCAGCGTGCCGTCGGCCGTCAGGAGCGGGGCGTGCGGCCGGAAAGGCCATCGGAAATCGGCGCCGTCGGCAAAGCCGCGGAGGACCGATTCGTCGGTGATCGGATCGCCTGCGCCGTCGAGCGGCGTCAGCAGGAACTCGCCGTAACTGAAATCGAAAGGATAGGTCCCCGCCGCCGGTTCGCCGCCGCACGGCATCCGTTCATCGGTGTAGTTCTCGCCGGTGTAGTCGCCGATCCAGGTCATCTGGTTGTCCGGGTCGTAGTTGGCCATGAAGCTGTCGCTCACCCCGTCGCTGTTCGCGTCGTCGATGTAGCGGGTCAGATGGGGCGCGAGGAACCATTTAATCGTCCCGTCCGCCGCTATCTTCGCGATGCCGGAGCGCTGTGAGGAAACGATGAGCCCGCCGTCGCTCGGGTCATGGACGACGCCGTTCAGGTGAACCGGATCGTTGGTGACGCCGTAGGTCTCGGTGCTGGTGGGCGGGATGTCGCGGTAGAGGTCGGCCACATCGGGGAATACCGGGCGCAGGTCCCATTCTTTCTCTACCGTCCCGGCGACCGTGTCGACCTCTATCACATATTCCTCGACATATTCGTTGGTGGTCGGGTCGGCGGTCAGGATGAGATGACCGTTCGGCAGTTTGATGACATCGTGGTGTATCCAGAGGAACCCGAGTTCACCGAGGTCGAGCGAGCCGACGGTCCTCCCCATGAAGTCGTGCCACCAGAGCACCCCCGCCTCGGTCCCCCAGTCGCTCCCGTAGATGTAGCCGTCGATGATCTCTATCGCGGCGATCTTCTTGTAGGTGAGGTCGGAATACCAACGGATATGCCCTTTTTTGTCGAACATGATGCTCACGAATTCGGGGATGACGCCCGGGACCGTCTCGACCCCGCCGTTCTCCTCCGGTTCCTCTTCGGAGGCCCGGGTGAGGTAGTAGACGATGAAGGTGAAGGCGTCGCCGGCGTAGGTGCCGACGGGAGTTGCGGTCGGGAAGTCCTCCGGGGCCGGCGCGGTGGTCAGCGTGAACTCTCGGGTGCCACGGGTCGTACCCTCGCCGTCGAATACGGTTATCGTGACTACATTCGCGCAGTCGGCATAGAGACCCATCACCGGGATCGGTATCGTCGCGCCGCCGGTGAAGGCGAACTCCTTTTCGTAGGGATCGGTCCCTTCCAGAGCGGGACATTCGATCCGCAGGGCGAGCGCTCCCGGGATGTCGGGGGTGAAGGGTATCTCGGCGGTGAGCGGCGCCTGCCCCGAGGGGTTGAGTACCGGTTCTCCGAAAAGCGTCGCGAGGGGATCGACGACCTCGTCGTCGTCGGGGAGGAGCGCATCGCCATCGGTCGCGGCGTCGGTCGCCGCATCGGCGTCGCCGGGGGCGTTAGCGCCGTTATCGCAGGCGGCGAACAGCGAGAGGAACAGGGCGCAGACCATAAGAACGGGCCGTGTCATGACGGGACCTCCTGAAAGTCGTACCGTCGGGGATAGTAGCACGCTCCGGTCTGAAATCAATATAGTGGGGGAAGAAACTTCACGAACGGTCGCTTCCGTGTATAATCGGTCCGGCACGGAGGAGACGATGGCCGAACGGAAGACCATAGCGCGCAACAAAAAGGCGTGGCACGAATACGAGATACTCGAGAAGTTCGAGGCGGGACTGGCGCTCACCGGCACCGAGATAAAATCGATACGCGACGGCAATGTCGCCTTCCGCGATTCCTATGTGGAGATAAAGAACGGCGAAGCGATCCTGACCGGGTTCCACATCGCGCCCTATATCTGCGGCAACCGGTGGAACCACGCCGAGGACCGGCCGCGGACCCTGCTCCTGCACAAACGGGAGATACTCAAATGGTCCCAGAAGGTGAAGGAGCGCGGGTTCACCGTCATCCCGCTCGAACTGTACCTCGATGAGCACGGCCGCGCCAAGATGCAGGTGGCGCTCGTGCGGGGCAAGGCGCTCCACGACAAGCGCGACACCCTGCGGAAAAAGGAGATGAAACGGGAACTCGACCGGGTGCGGAGCGGCGAGCGATGACGACGCCCGAACGGAACACCCGCCAGCGCGGCGCCGAGGCCGAGGCATTCGTCGCGAAGCACCTCGAAAAAGAGGGCTTCACGATAGCCGACCGCAACTTCACGGTGCGCGGCGGCGAACTCGACATCGTGGCGCGGAAGGGGGACCTGCTCCTCTTCGTCGAGGTCCGGTCGTGGAAAAAGCGGTTCTGGGAGGGCGGCACCCCCGCCGAGACGATACACCCGCAGAAGATACGGCATATCGTGAAGACCGCGCTCTACTGGGCGCAGACCCACGGCGTACGGCTCCAACGGACCCGCATCCGGTTCGATGTCGCGGCGCTCGTCGGCGAGAACGGACGGTTCGATATGGATTACCTCGAGGACGCCTTCCCGGCGGCGGGACTGCGATGAGCGGCACCCTCTACATCGTCGCGACCCCCATCGGCAACCTCGGCGACCTTTCGGAGCGGGCCCGCGCGGTGCTCGCCTCGTGCGATCTCATACTCGCCGAGGACACCCGGCAGACGGCGAAACTCTGCGTGCGGCACGGCATCTCGACGCAGGTCGAGTCGTATCACAAGTTCAGCGAAAAGGGGAAACTGTCGCACTATCTGACGCTCCTCACCGACGGGAAAAGACTCGCGCTCGTCTCCGACGCCGGGACCCCCGCCGTCAGCGATCCGGGTAAATACCTCGTTGCTGCGGCGCTCGAACGGGGCCTGTGCGTATCGCCCCTGCCCGGCCCGTCGGCCGCCGCCGCCGCCTTCTCGGCGTCGGGGATGCGGGCCGACCGGTTCCTTTTCGGCGGCTTCCTGCCGGCCAAGGGGGCCGAACGGACGCGCGACCTCGAGGCACTCCTCGCGGGCGGACTGCCGGTGGTCCTGTATGAATCGCCCAACCGCATCGCCGACCTGCTCACGCTCCTTCAGCCGCGCTGCGACCGCATCGTCGTCTGCCGCGAACTGACCAAGGAATTCGAGGAGATATTCATCTATGCCGGCGGCCCGGTCCGGGAACAGGGCGAATTCACCGTGGTCGCTCAGCCGCGCATCCTGCCGCCGCGCACTTCTCCGCCCGACGACGCCGACCGCGACCGCATCCTCGATGCGCTCTCGGTCAAGGACGCGCTGGCGCTCCTGACCCGCATGTGCCCGGATATCGCCCCCAACCGCCTCAAGGAATGGCTCTACGCCCGCCGCCGCTAATTTCCTTGCAAACCTTTTTATTGTATGGTAGGAAGATAGAACTTTACGGTTTTTGGTGACGGTACGATCGTTCATGCGCCAACGCCTTGAGGCTTTCTGCCGGGATAACCCCGGCGCCCGGAAGATCGCCCACGCGCTCAGCGCCGCCGCCGCGGTGCGGCTCCGCGTCCTCCCCGATACCGATGTCGCGTTCCGCAAGGCGGGAGAGGTGTTCGCGCTGACCGATGCCGCGTCCTGCGGGGCCCTCGAGTACGACATGGAGGTGACGCTCCCCGCCGCGATGCTGGAGGATTTCCTCGCCGCCGATCCGCAGACGGCCGACGCGATCATCCTCTTTTTCGCCGAGAACTACTATCAGGAAAAGTACCGCGACCATATCGACCTGAGGATACTGTCGGGGGTGTTCCGGCTCACGATGAAGGGCTATCTCGGGCTCATACCGCTCGGCGGCCCGGCGCTCATGAGCATACTCCGCGCGAAAGGCTTCGGCTCGATCGGTTCGATAACGGCGGCGCTGAAGGGTATAGGGAAGAAAGGATAACGAACGCGGAGAGGATGCCATGACCACTAAGACCGTGCTGATCTACGAGTACGACAACAAACACGCCAAGTCGCTCAGAAAGGCGTTCGAGCAGTTCGACCTCACCGTACGGACGGCCCGGTCGGAGGATGATATGCAGGAGTTCCTCGGGACCGGGGCGATAGACCTGTTCGTCATCCGGGCCGAGAACCCGAGCATCAGCGGTCTGCTCCTGTGCAAGAAGATACGGGAGATATCGGAATACCGCTCCACGCCGATACTCGTCCTCTCAAGCGAGGCGACCGAGCAGACCTTTGAGAAGCACCGCGCACTCGACTTCGCGGCCGATCACTACATGTCGCTCCCGCAAGACGCCGAATCGATACTCGCGGCGGCCCACATGCTCATGCCGTTCCTCGACGGCGCGGAAGAGGCGGTCGAAGAGGTCCCGGCGGCGGCGCCGGTCGCCGACGGGCAGGCCGCGATGTTGCAGGAAGAGGTGAAGAAACTGCGCAGCGAACTCCAGCGGCGCGACGCCGAACTCAAGGAGGCATCGTCGCAGGAGGCCGCGCTGAAGAAACTCCGCGAGGAGAACGAGAGACTCGCCGCCGAGGCGGGCGAACTCAAGGAGGCGATAGCCCAGAAGGCGGCGCAGGCGAAGGAACTCGAGAAGGCGGTGTCGCAGGGTGCCGATCTCGCGGCCGAGTTCGACAAGGCGGCGGGACAGATAACGGCGCTCCAGACCGAGGTGAAACGGCTCGAGGTCGAACTGTCGGCCGAGCGCGAAAAGTCGCAGGCGATGAACGAGGACAAGACCGAGGTGTCCCGGTCGCTCGAACAACTCAAAGCGCAACTGAAGGAGGAATCGGACCGCGCCATGAAGGGGGCGTCGGTCGAAGCGGAGGAACTCAAGAAGAAGTACGACGAGGCCAAGGACGAACTCGGCGACCTCAGGATAGTCAACAAGGAGATGAAGGACAAGGTCAAGGCGTCGGAGAAGGATATGGAGAAGATGAAGGCCGAACACGAGGCCTTCACCGCGGAGAAGGATGCGCTCCTCAAGAAGGCGAAGGAAGCCGAAGAGGCGGTCGTCGAGCAGGCGCGGACGCTCAAGGAGGAGTTCGAGCAGAAGGAGAAGAGCGCGCAGGCCGAATCGAAGCGGCTTCTCGACGAACTGCAGGCGAGTTACGAGGAGAAACTGAAGCCGATAAGCGACGAACTCAAGGTCAAAAGCGAAAAACTGGAACTGCTGCAGGCCGAGAAGGAGAGCATAGAGATAGATCTCGCCACCTCCCGTTACAAGGCGACGCAGGCCGAGAAACAGTGCGGGGAATCGAAGACGCGGCTCGAGGCGGCCGAAAAGGAACTGAACGAACTGCGCGAAACGGTCCTGCAGTTCTCGTCGCTCAGCGACGACCGCGACGCTGCCCTGAGGGACAAGGAGGCCGCGCTCGCCGAAGCGGCCGCTCTCACGGCCCGCATCGAGGCGCTGGAGGCCGAAAAAGGGGCGGTGGAAAAGAAGGCCGCCGAGTTGGCGGCGGAGGTGGACCGGATCGCCGAACTCGAAAAGACGATAGCGGCGAAGGATGCCGACATCGCCGCGGCCAAGGAAGAGGCGACGCGCCTTGCCGAGATCATCGAGTCGGTGCGGAAGGCCGTTTCGTAACGATATGCAGATAGCGCTGACGCTCGAGTTCCTGTGCGGCCTTCTGGAGGAATACCGGATCCTGCCGCACGAGAAGACGGAACTGTTCGTCGCCAAGCGCGGGTACTACGAGTCCCAGTACCGCGACCGGTTCAAAAAAGACCCGTTCGTGACCGACCTTGTGCTTTTCATGTGCCGCGAGGAGGGGGTGACGGTCGAGGAGGAGACGCTCCTGCGGCTCGTCGCGGGTCGCGCCGGATGCGACTATATCGTGCCCGACCCGCTCAAGATAGATTCGCAACTGGTCACCTCGATCATATCGCTGCCCTACGGTCGTTCCCATTTCGTTCTCCCGCTTTATGAGGAGGACGGCGCCGTCGTCATCGCGATGGCCGACCCGTTCAGGATGGAGATCGTCGATCAGTTGCGGTCGGCCGCCGGTCGGCCGGTCGTGCCGGTGGTCGCCGCGCCGTCGTCCATAGAGAAGATACTCGGCGACCTGTTCGGCTTCAAGCGGTCCATCAAGGCGGCCGCCAAGGAGCGGACCCGCGACGCCTACGCCTCGATAGAGCAGTTGACGAGCATCGTCGCGAGCGGTCAACTCGACGACAAACACATCGTCAACGCGGTCGACTACATGCTCCGGTATGCCGTGGAGCAGGGGGCGAGCGACATCCATATCGAGCCGAAGCGCGACGAGACCGTCATCCGGTTCCGGCTCGACGGCGTGATGCAGACGATATACAACTTCCCGATACAGGCGCACGCCCCGTTCCTGTCGCGGCTCAAGATGCTCGCCCGCATGGACATCGCCGAGAAGCGGCGCCCGCAGGACGGCCGCATCAAACTCCTGCTCGACGAGGCGCAGGAGGTCGAACTGCGCGCGAGCACCGTGCCCGCCGTGTACGGCGAGAAGATGGTCCTGCGCATCCTCGAATCGGGCCATTTCGTGCGGCCGCTCGAAGAGATAGGGTTCGAAGAGGCGCAACTGGAAGCGTGGCGCGGCGGCATGCAGAAAGGGTACGGCATGCTGCTCGTCACCGGCCCGACCGGGAGCGGCAAGTCGACCACGCTCTACTCGACGCTCAAGGAACTCGCCAAGCCCGATGTCAACATCGTCTCCATCGAGGACCCGATAGAGATCGTGATAGAGGAGATCAACCAGATCGGGGTGAACACGAGAGCGGGCATCACCTTCTCGTCGGCGCTCCGTCACATCCTGCGGCAGGATCCCGACATCATCATGGTCGGCGAGATACGCGACAAGGAGACGGCCGACAACGCGGTGCAGGCGGCGCTCACCGGGCACCTCGTGTTCTCGACGCTCCACACCAACGACACCGCGAGCACGGTCGAGCGGCTCATCGACCTCGGCGTCGAGCCGTTCCTTCTCTCCTCGATGCTCAACGGCGTGCTCGCCCAGCGGCTGGTGCGGAAACTCTGCACCTCCTGCTCGTTCGACCGCGACATGACCGAAGAGGAGAAGATCGCCCTGAAACTCCCCATCGAGAGCCGTTACCGCATCAAGGGTTCCGAAGGGTGCGTCAAGTGCCGCTACACCGGCTACAAGGGGCGCACCGCCATCATGGAATACATGCCGGTGTCGGGCAAGATAGGCCGGCTCATCGCGAACCGCGCGACGACCGACGAGATACGGCAGAACGCGGTGCTCGACGGCATGGTCACCCTGCGCGACGCGGCGATACGGAAACTCGCGGACGGCGCGACCTCGTTCGAGGAGATCGTGCGGGCGCTCTATTTCGAGTAAGATACCTCCCCGACCGGGGAAAAGCGGCGGTCAGCCCTTCATCGCTTCCTTTATGACCTCGGCGAGACGCCGGATGCCTTCGATGTTCTTCTCCTTCGGTGCGAACGAGAAGTTGAGCCGCATCGTGTCGCGTCCCGAGCCGTCGCAGTGGAAGACGCTGCCAAGCACATAGGCGACATTCTTCTCTATCGCCTTGGGGAACAGTTTTTCGGCGTCCATCCCGTCGGGCAGGGTGACGAACAGGAACAGCCCTCCCTCGGGGCAGGTCCACGAGACGCCCTTCGGCATGTGCTCCTTGAGGGCGGCGAGCATCGCGTCGCGTTTCTCGCGGTACATCGCAATGACCCGTTGGAGGTTGGCGTCGAAATGTCCCTGATTCAGGTAGAGAGCGCCGATCTTCTGGACGAACGAGGAGGTGCAGAGGTCGGCCGCCTGCTTGACGGTCACGAACTTGTCGAGCAGGTCCTTGTTGCCGATGATCCAGCCGATGCGGAAGCCGGGGACGAATATCTTGGAGAAGGTGCCGAGCACGACGACCTGTTCCTTGCCGTCGAGTTTGTAGAGCATCGGCGGATTCTTGCCCTCGAAGCGCAGTTCGCGGTACGGGCTGTCCTCGACGACGAGCACATCGTACTCATGGGCGAGCGCCAGTATCTCTTTGCGGCGCGATTCGGGCATCGTGATGCCGGCCGGGTTCTGGAAATCGGGGACGGTGTAGATGAATTTCGGCTTCTTCCCCGCCTTTTTCAGTTCTTCGAGTTTCGCCTTCAGGAGGTCGGCGCGCATCCCCTTGTCGTCCAGTTTGATGCCGTGCATCTCGGCCCCGTAGGCCGCAAAGGCCTGCAGGCCGCCGAGATAGGTGGGGAGCCCGCAGACGACCGCGTCGCCCGGGTCGACGAGGACGCGGCCGAGGAAGTCGAGCGCCTGCTGGGAGGAGGTCGTGATGATGATGTTCTCCATCGCCAGTTCCAGTCCTTCGTCCTTGCGGTATTTCTCGATGAGCGCCTTACGCAGGCCGTTGTCGCCCTCGGTCATGCTGTACTGGCATGCGGCGGTGCCCTCTTTCTCGAGCACCTCGACCGAAAGTTTCTTGAGGATCTCGAGCGGGAACGATTCGGGGGCGGGCAGACCGCCGGCGAACGAGATGATCTCGGGGCGCTGGGTCAGTTTCAGCAGTTCGCGGATGGCCGATTTCTTGGCGCTTTTCGCGCTGCGGGAGAGGATGTTCTGAAGGTCTTTGATCATGGGCGTCTCCTTAAAAAAAGATAAAAACGGCACACGCACGGAGGGACCCTTCAACAAAAAGGTATGCGGGAAGAGCGGCAATGTCAAAAAAACAGGAACAGTTCGCTGACGGCACTCACCTCACGGTCGGGTACTGGCGCCTTTCATGCTTGGGAGACCTTAAGTTTATTCAACATTTCCATTGCGCCGCGGTCAAGCTTTGAAAACGCAAACCACTTTTTACCTAAATCTTTGAGAGATGCTCCGAGGTGGTATGTCTCCTTTTCGTCCACGATCAGAAAACGATCATGCGCATCTTTGAATTCCACGATGGTGATCGGTGGGTACTGTTCGTTGTGCTTCTTCAGATCAAGGGCAAGTCCTTGGGATATGTTTTTCGTATATATCGTTACCGACACTTCCTCCTTACGCTTAGCAAGAAGCGTTAAGACCGTATCGTCGACATAATTGTCGATCAGGACAAGCGATTTTCGCGCCCGCCGGATCAGATCGGCGACAAAGGTATAGGCATCATAGATTTGTCCATCGTAAAAGATTCCCTGTTTCGGAGGCTCCGTGCGTTGTCCCAAGGCATCAAAAACCTTTTCGAAATTCTGAGCCGTTTCCGACTCGAAGGTTAGCTGCCGGCGTTCTACCGAATCGAGGCGGAAGAATATCTGAGCGTTGTTTTGTAAAAATCTGCGCATTTCGACAAACGCCTTCATAATCTGTACGCTTACTCGAACCGCTGTCTTGCTTCGCAAAACGGCCGAAAGCATAGCAACTCCCTGCTCGGTAAAAGCATAGGGAAGATAACGACGGCCACCGCGTCCCGTGTTTGAGGTCACAAATTGTGATCTCAAACCGTTGCCCGCTACTTTGGCGGTATCAGAAGGGGCGGTCAGTTCTTCAAATTCAGCCTTAGTAAGCTGGAACATAAACTCTTCGGGAAAACGATCCATGTTTCGTTTAACAGCCTGATTGAGAACACGGATCTCGACGCCATAGAGCGCAGCCAGATCGCTGTCCGTTATCACTTGGACACTGCGGACAACATGGATCCGGGAACCGAGATTCGCAGGACTCATTACTAAGTTTAGGTTCTTTTTTGCCATCGCATGCCCCTCATGTTTTCTTTGCCGCCTAGGTACTGGGGAGTTATGTAACGAGAAGCCGAATAGGTGTCAAGCAAAACGAGGGGTGAACCAAATGACCGGTTTGTCGTAAGCGGGGAACATGAATTGTCTTTTTACCTCAACAGACCATCTCATGGGCATACACAAAATGGTCGGCGGCCGTTTTATCCTTATTTTTTGCTTCGGAAAGTGAAATAGGCGAATGGCGCAAAATAGAATATCAACCAGTGTCCAGAGAACCCACGCAGTTCTTTTGCTACAAAACGGTGATATTCTTCGGCTGTCAGTTCTCTGATAAGTCTTCCGTGATCGTGAAGAATGTATTTGCCCTCTTCTATGCTGGGGCTACCCTCCATGCTGATCGCAAAATAGAGAAAGTTAAAAACGACATATGTAAAGAGACTTATGCTAGCAGTTTTTACCCATTCGGGAGCATGGGGGAAAATAAGAGAGTTCCCGTTAGAATCTTTTTTTGCATAAAAGACAAGAGGAGCAAAGACTACGAATGCCCCAAGATGTAATAGCCACGCGGAAGGGAAAAATTGCGACACATCGACACTGAACACCGACAAAAGATGCACGATGAGAGAGAGGATAAGTCCGATGAAAGATAGCGCTGCTATGAGATGGTCAACCACTAGATATCCTTGAGCCGTTCGCGGATGGCGGTGAACTGGTCGAGGTGGGCGAGGAAGGTGTCTATCAGCGCCGGGTCGAACTGGGCGCCGCGCTGGGCCGTGAATTCCTCGACTATCTTCTCGATGGGCCACGCCTTCTTGTAGACGCGGTCACTGCCGAGCGCGTCGAACACATCGGCGATGGCGCAGATGCGGCCGAAGATATGGATATCATTGCCCTTGAGGCCGCGCGGGTAGCCTGTGCCGTCGTACCGTTCGTGGTGTTCGCGGGCGACGGTCGCCGCCGCCTTGAGGATGGGCCGCGCCGAGCCTTTGAGTATCGTGTAGCCGCTCTCGGCGTGGGTCTTCATGACGGCGAACTCCTCCGGGTCGAGCCGTCCCGGCTTGAGCAGTATCGCGTCGGGTATCGCTATCTTGCCGATGTCGTGCATGGGGGCGGCGAGTTTGAGCAGTTCGGCCTCCTTTTTGGGCAGGCAGGCGAGGAGCGCGAGCGACCGGCAATATTCGGATACCCGCTGGACATGGTTGCCGGTCTCTTTCGACCGGGTCTCCCCCGCCTCGGCGAGCGCGAAGATGACATCGCGCTGGGTCTCCTCGATCTCCTCGTTGAGCTTCGCCGCCTCTATCGCCTCGCCGGCGTAGGTCGAGGCGAGTTTGAGGTACTTGATGTCGCTCTCCTCGAACTTGCCTGCGGCGGTCTGCTTGTTGATGGTCTGGAAGGCGCCGAGCACCTCGCCGCGGCTGTTCTTTATCGGGACCACGAGGATGCTGCGGGTCGTGTAGCCGGTCTTCCGGTCTATCTCCTGATTGAAACGGGGGTCGCGGTACGGATCGTTGACGATGACCGTCTCGCCGCTTCCGACGGCGACCCCGGCGATACCGCTCCCGGCCGGCATGTGGACGCGGTCGATGCCGTGCGCCACCTTGGTCCAGAGTTCCTTCTTCTGCGTGTCGAGCAGCCACAGCGTACAGCGGTCGGCGTTGACGAGCACGCGCCCCATCTCCGAAAGGAGTATGAGCACCGCGTCTATCTTGCGGACCCCCTCTATCTTCGACATGTAGCCGAGTATCGTCTCCAGCATCGAGCCTTCGTCGTGAGCGGCCATGGGTCCCCTCCCGTAAAGAAGACCCATCGTATCGCGGGTCGGTTGGCTTTTCAAGATTTTATCGCTATACTCGATCGTCCGATCGGAGGGTCCCGATGCGCGCATGGTCCCTGCTACTGGTCATCCCGCTGCTTTTTTCCTGCGGGGAGAAAAGCGCCCCCGCCGTTTGCGCGGGGATATCCGTCACCACTGACGGGGATGCCACCGAGGAACTCTACCTGCGCGCCTCGTTCAACAACTGGTCGCTTTCGACGCCGATGAGTTTCCGCACTGGCCGGTGGGAGGTCGAACTTTCCCTGCCGCCGGGCGACTATCCTTACGCCTTTTACGACCGGAAAAAGGATGCGTGGCGGCTTGACGAGGCCAAGCCGCTCGCCCGGTACGACAGCGGCAAACGGTACAGCCGGCTCATTATTCCCGACTGTCGCTACCCGCGCCTTGAGGTGGTCGGTCGCCCGGTCGCCGACGGGTCGTCGCTCTCGCTGACGGTCCGCTATCTTCCCGGGGCGAGCGGCGCCGGGCCCGACCTGAAAAAGAGCACGGTGACCCTTTCGGGCGGGACGGTCAACCCCTCGTACGACGAGGCAACACGCTTGTTCGCCCTGACCGCCGACACCCTCGCGCCGGGGAAATATACGGCCCTGTTCACGATCCGTGACACCGACGGGTTCGCCGCGACACCGCTGTTCGTGCCGGTCTGGGTAGAAAAAGAGCCGTTCGACTGGCGCGACGCGGTCCTGTATCAGGTCATGACCGACCGCTTCGTGAACGGCGATACCGCCAACGACGGCCCGGTCGCCGGTGTCGACACGAAGGCAAACTGGCAGGGGGGTGACCTGCGCGGCATCATCGAAAAGATGGAGGAGAACTACTTTACCGAGCTGGGCGTCACCGCGCTCTGGCTATCCTCGCCGCTTCGCAATACGCAGGGGGCGTGGAAGGGTATGGGAGGCGACACGCGGCTCTACGCCGCCTATCATTCCTACTGGCCGGTAGCGACCGGATGGAGCGATCTGACGCCTCTGCCGGGGCTGGCGTCGCCCGTCGATCCGCACTTTGGCGACGAGGCCGACCTGTGGGAACTGGTGAAGAAGGCGCACGACCGGGGCATCCGCGTGCTGTTCGATATCGTTCCCAACCATGTCCACGCCGAAAGTTGGCTCTGGAACACCTACCGCTACGACGGCTGGTTCAACGACGCGCCCGAAGGCCTGCCGCGCAACGCGCTCGGCGGCTATACCTGCGGCTGGGAACGGCCCGAGGAATGCTGGTTCACCGACTATCTGCCCGATATCGACCACCGCAACGCGACGGCGCTGGAGACCCTCATCGCGCATTACCTGTGGCTGGTCCGGACCTTCGACGCCGACGGGTTCCGCGTCGATGCGGTGCGGCTCATGAACCTCGACCTCACGATAACGCTTCGCTATTTCATCGAGCGCGAGGCGGCGGCGGGCGGCACCCCGTTCTACATGGTCGGCGAGACCTTCACCGGCGACACCGGCTGGGAGGAGATCGGCCGCTATCTTGGCCCCGACAAACTCGACAGTCAGTTCGATTTCCCGCTGTTCCACCATCTGGCGCGCGCCTTCCTCATCGGCTCGGAAAGCCTGTCGGACCTCGCCTCTTTTCTGCTGACCCACGACGGCCGGTATCAGCGCGACTACCATCCCGGCGCGATCATGGCGACCTTTCCCGGCAACCACGACCTCTGCCGCGCCCTTTCGACCGCGCATGGCGATTTCGACGGCACTTCGCAGGGCGGGGCACGGGCATCCGAACGGGTCTGGGAGAACGAGCCGGAGACCCCGACCGCCGCCGCGCCGTATGAAAAACTGCGCCTTGCGTGGGCGTTTCTTTTCACCTCGCCCGGCGTGCCGACCATCTATCAGGGCGACGAGTTCGGGATGCCGGGGGCGAACGACCCCGATAACCGCCGCATGATGCTCTTCGGCGACGACCTGAACGAACATCAGCAAGATACGCTCGCCGTTGTGAAGGAACTGGCGACGGCCCGCGCGGCCCACCCCGCTTTGCGGCGCGGCACGCGGACGACGGTCCATGTCGAGGAGGATGTCTGGCTCTACACGATGAGCGACGGGGACGATACGGTGCTTGTCGCCTTCAACCGCGGAGAAGAGACGATCGATCGGACCTTCGCGGTGCCGCTTGCCGACGGGACCTATGCCGATGCGCTGTCTGAGGGGACGATGGGGGTGAAGGACGGATCGATCGACCTGACGCTCCCGCCGCGGTCGGCGGCGATCTACGCGAAAGCGGAGTAGTTATTCCTCGCAGATGGGGGCGGGCAGGTTGGCCTCGGCCACCTTGGGATCGTACATGTTCCCGCTCGCCGTGGTGATGTGGAGCGTGCCGTTGCCCGAATCGCCGGCGACGGTGTAGGAGCCGTCGGCCGACACGGCGCGGATGCACTCGATGTTCATGGCGCCGCCCGACATCGTCATGTCGCCGTACATGACCATCGACTGGGTGTCCGCCAACTGTTTGGTGCCGGTGGTGTTCTGCGCCGCGGGCATCGAGAAGGCGAAGAACTTGACCGATCCGCTCATGGCCAGTTTCTCGAGCCAGATGGTCGTGATGGTGGTCCCTTCCTGCAGATTGGCGAGCGGGAAGCCGATGTTGCCGTAAGGGACGGTTATCTTGACATAGGAGAAGTCGTCGCCGAGGTGCGAGAAGGTCGCGGTGCCGTCGCCCCCCTGCAACTGCTGGGGATCGGTCGTCTCGTTGATGACCCCTTCGAAGTCGAACGAGAACTCTCCGGTCTTGGTGAGTTCGTCCTTGACGCACTCTCCCGAATTCCAATGGTAGCCTTCGTTGCACTCGCACTTCGCGTCGGCGCCGCCCGTTCCTTCGACGCAGGTGCTGTTCGGGTCGTCGCAGGTGATCTCGGCGCAGGTCTTCGGGGGCATGTCGTTGTCGGGGACATTCTGGTCGTTCTGGACGGTGTCGCCATCGCTCTGCGTGTCGGTCTGGATATCGTCGGTCTGGATGTCGTCCGATTGCACATCGTCGGTCTGGATGTCGTCCGATTGCACATCGTCGGTCTGGATGTCGTCGGTCTGGACCGTGTCGGTGTCGGTGTCGCCGGTCGTGTCGGTGACCGCCGTGTCCTTATCGACCAAGGTGCGCGTCGCGTTGTCGCACGCCGCCGTCAGGATAAGCGCGAAACAGGCGATGAAGAACAGGAACCCTCTCATGATGACCTCCCTCGTTGTGGTGGAACGCTTGAAACAGGAGCGATTGTAGAACATTGCCGTCCGAAGTCAAGCGGAAAAAACCGTTCTTTTTTCGCGCCGACTTGCGGAACTCGTCGCGGCGCGCTATACTGACGCCCGAACCGAATGGTGGAGGGACGGTATGAGAACGCTCGTGACCTGTTCGCTTTGCGTGGTCGCGGTCTTGCTTGCCGCCGCATGCGAGAATCGGACCCTGAGCCGGCCGCTCGATGCCGATCAGGCGGCCGTCGCTGACGGCGATACGATGGTCGCCGACGATATCGCCGATGATACCGACGACCTTCTTTCCGACGGTACCGTCGACGAAGCGATGCCCGACGAGGCGGTGGACGACGGCGAACGACCCGACGGCGATACGCTGGAGGCGATGTGTCTGGACAACGGCGACTGCTCCGAGGGGCTGTTCTGTCTCCGCGGGGCGCCGACGCCCTGCGAGGGTTCCGGGACCTGCGCGGCACAGCCCGCCGCCTGCGACGAGAATTATGCGCCGGTCTGCGGGTGCGATGGCAAGAGTTACCCCAACGAGTGTTCGGCGTGGGCGGCCGGTATGAATATCCGGCACGGAGGCCCCTGCGGCTCGATGATACCCTGCACCGCCACCAAGCAGTGCACCGAGACCGAATACTGCGCCAAGCCGCTCGGCGTATGCGACGCCGACAGCTCCGGGGTCTGCGACCTGCGCCCGATAGACTGCGATCTCCTCACCGAATTCGCCCTTGCCTGCGGCTGTGACGATACGACCTACCTGCATCCCTGCCACGCCGCCGCCGCCGGCGTCAATGTCGCTCATCCGGGAAAGTGCGACGGCGAGAACATCTGCCTCTACAACGACGAGTGCGGCCAGACCGAGTTCTGCCGGAAGGCCGAAGGGGTGTGCGGTCAGAGTTCGGGTGCCTGCGAGGCGCGACCCGAGGCCTGCCCGTTCTCGTTCGATGTCGGCGTGCCGGTCTGCGGGTGCGACGGGGTCACCTACCTCGACGAATGCGCCGCATGGATATCGGGGATGAACATCGCCTTCACCGGCGCCTGCGAGGATGCGATACCGAAATCCTCTCTGACCTACAGTTACCGGAAGGGCGAGGATCCGGAGGTGACCGCCCATATATTCGCCGCGCTCTCGGTCGGCGAGACGGCCGAATATTTCGGCGCGAGCGTCGTCGAGAAGGACAACAGCGGCATAGCCAACATACTCCTGAAGGTCACCTACGGCGGCGGCGCGCCGGGCGATGAGGCGATCCTCGTCCAACTCTCCCTGCCGCGCACCGCGAATGTGCCGTACGCGGTGACGATAGACGGCGCCGGTAATTATGTCCGCTGGCTCGACGCGATGGGGGTGCCGAAGGCCGATCTTGTCGGCACGGTGACCATCACGCTCTACGAGACCGACAACGATTTCCCGAACTACACGGCGACCGCGATCGACTTCTTCGGGGAGAACCTCGTCCCGAAACCGTAACGGCTAGATCAGCCGGTATCTTTTGAGCGTCTCGACGAGTTTTTCGCGGTTCTGTATCTCCATGGTCGCGAGCGGTGCGCGCAACACCTCTTCGCAGAAGCCCATGAGATGGAGCGCCGTCTTGACCGGTATCGGGCTCGATTCCATGAACAGGGCGCGTATGAGCCCGTTCAGACGCACCTGCAGGGCGGCCGCTTTCCCGAAGTGGTCCGCGAGCGCCGCGCCGGTCAGTTCGACCGTCTCGGCGGGCGCGATGTTGGAGACCACCGATATGACCCCGGCGCCGCCGAGCGCGACGAACGGCGTTATCGTGAAATCGTCGCCCGACAGCATCGCGAACCGGTCGGGACCGACCTGCTCGAGGTAGTCGACCAGTTGCGCCAGGTTTCCGCTCGCCTCCTTGACCGCCGTGATCCCCGGTATCGCCGCGAGTTCCTTCAGCCACGCCGCCGGGAGGTTGAGCCCGGTGCGTCCCGGCACATTGTACAGCACGATCCTCGCGCCGGTCGCCGCGATGGCGCCGTAGTGGGCCATAAGCCCGCGACAGGTGGGCTTATTGTAGTAGGGGGTGACGGCAAGCACCTGCGTATAGCCGAGCGAAAGCGCCATCTCGGTCAGTTTCACCGAGCCGGCGGTGTCGTTGGTGCCGGTGCCGGCGACAAGGTCGAGCCCCGCCGCTTCCTTCTTCACGAACGCGAACAGGTCGCGTTTCTCCTCGAAGGAGAGCGTCGCCGCCTCGCCGGTCGTCCCGGCGACGACGATGCCGGCGACCCCGCCTTTCCTCTGGGCCTCGAGAAGTTTTTTCAGCGCCGCCTCGTCGATCGATCCGCTCTTCGTGAACGGCGTGACGATCGCGGTGTAGACCCCTTTCATGCCGCTACCTCCCTGCTACAGTCGTGACACATTGCTGATGGTGTAGGACAGTATCGAGCGTTTGTTCTTCATCTCCTGACTCACCTGCTCGATCTGCCGGATGTCGGTCCCCTTGAGCGTGATGTAGACCGGTCCCGATTTTTCGTTCGCGGCGTGTGAATCTATGTGGAGGCTGTCGATGTTGAGCCCTTCGCTCGATATCTCCTGTATCACCTCGAGGAGCGTCCCCGGGGCATTCTTTATCTCGATGATGAGTTCGACCTGATAGAGCGCGTAGTGGTACCAGAACGCGTTCTTCTCTATCCGTTCGGCCGAGAGCCGCTGGACCGTCGGACAGCCGCTCTTGTGGACGATGTAGCCGCGGGTGGAGGAGACATAGGCCACGATGGGGTCGCCCTCCTCGGGCATGCAGCATTTGGCGACGCCGTAGTCCTTCACCTGCCCGATGCCGCGAATGTAGACGGTCGCGGTGCCCGGGACGACCTCGACGGTGGTCCGCTTGGCGCGCCGTTCGGGGAAGAGCGCGCCGACCTTGCGCGGCAATTCCCGGATGAGCCCCTCGACCTCGTCGTCGGAAAAGAGTTTCTTGAGCACCGTGCGCAGTTTTATCTCGCCCGACGCGACCTTCTGGAAGAATATCGCGAGCCGCCCCTCCTTGGGGAGCGAGTAGGTGTCGGCGATCCCCGCGAACCCTTCAAGCGTCTCGATCCGGTTGAACGCGGCGGGGCGCCCCGCCTTCTCGAACAGTTGCTTCACCGTCGCGCGGCCCGCTTCGACCAGTTGCTCCTTCTCCTGCTGGGTAAGATGGCGCCGGATATGTATCTTCGCCTTGTGGGTGACCACGAAATTGAGCCAGTCGCGGCGCGGCACCTGCTTTTTGGACGATTCGACCGACACCTCGTCCTTGTTGGAGAGCCGGTAGTATATGGGGACCTTGCGGCCGTTCACGGTGCCGCCGGCGCAGGCATCGCCGAGGTCGCCGTGTATCGCGTAGGCGAAATCGAGGAGCGTCGCCCCCTCGGGGAGCGTGATGAGATCGCCCTTCGGGGTGAAGACCGATATCTTCTCGAGCGGTATCGCCGTCGCAATGTCGTGGACGAAATCCATGGGGTTCGCGGTGACATCGGGCAGGTCACCGAGCACCTGCCGGAGCCACTGCACCGCCTTGTCGTTGCCCGCGATCTCGTTCTTGTAGGCCCAGTGGGACGCGTCGCCCTCCTCGGCGATACGGTGCATCTCGCGGGTCCGTATCTGCACCTCCATCGAATACTCGTGGTAACGGACCACCGTGTGTATCGACTGGTAGTCGTTCGCCTTGGGCCGCGCGATGTAGTCCTTGAACCGGTCGTTCATCACGGTGAATTCGGGGAACGAATGGATCGCCGCCATCGCGAGATAGCAGTCGTCGCGGTTGGGCGAATCGAGTATCACGCGGATGCCGATGATGTCGTGCAGGGAGCCGATGGACTTGTTCTGCCGTATCGTCTTGCGGTAGATGCTCGGGTAGGATTTGATGCGGCCGTAGACCTGCGCGATCCTCCCGGCGACCGACGGGCAGTGTTCGGCGATGACCTCGCGCACCTTTTTCTGCAGGGTCTCGAGCGCCTTGGCGGGGTCCTGCCGGAACCGCTCGGTGATGTAGTCGTTTATCTGTTTCCACTCGTCGGGATAGCAGTAATAGAAACTGAGCGACTCGAGTTCCTCCTTCATCCAGTAGACGCCGAGCCGGTGGGCGAGCGGCGCGTACAGTTGCAGGGTCTCGCGGGCGACCCGCTGCTGTTTCTCGGGGCTCACCGCGTCGAGCGTCATCATGTTCTGCAGGCGGTCGGCGAGTTTGACGAACAGCACCCAGATGCCGTCGCGCGCCGCGTAGACGAAGAGTTTCTGGAACGCCTGCGCCTTCTTCTCCTCCTTGCCGATATGCGAGAGCGACAGTTTGGTCACGCCGTCCACGAGGTTGGCCACATCGTCGCCGAACAGCCCGCGGATCTCGTCGAGCGTGGTGGTCGCGTCCTCCACCGTGTCGTGCAGGAACCCGGCGATGACGCATTCGACGCTCATCCCCATCTTGGCGAGCACATAGGCGACGGCATACGGATGGGTGATGTACGGCTCGCCGCTCTCGCGCAGGACCCCTTGGTGCGCGGCGGCCGCGAGGACGATGGCCTTGTTGATCTTTTCCCGCGCCCTCATCCGTTCCTCGTCGGTCAAGGAGGGGTGCGCCTCCATGACGGCGCGGATGATGTCGGTGGGGCGGATGATCCGCAGGATATCGAAGTGCGGAGGCCTCTTGACAATGTGCTGGAACAGTTTCAGGTCCATGGTCTCAGCCCAGCATCCGCTCTATCAGTTCGCGGTTCCCGCGCGTGGAGCAGTACAGTTCGGTGGCGACGATGCCCGAGAGCAGCGACGCGGCCCGTTCGAGGTCGTCATTCACGACGATGTGGTCGTAGTGGACATAGCGCCGCATCTCGGCCTTCGCTTCGTCGAGCCGCCGCAGGATGACCGCCTCGTCGTCGAGCGCGCGCCCCCGGATGCGCCGCCGCAACTCCTCCAGCGAGGGAGGCAGGACGAAGATGAGCACCGCCTCGTCGGGCAGCAGGTTCTTGAGAGCGACCGCTCCCTGCACATCGATGGCGCAGACGACATGGTGCCCCGTCTCTATCCGCTCCAGCAGGCGGTCCTTCGGTGTCCCGTAGTAGTGGCCGTACACCTGCGCCCATTCGAGGAACGCCCCCTCGGCGATACGCCGCTTGAAAGCCTCTTCGGTCAGGAAGAGGTAGTCGCGGCCGTTCTTTTCGCCGGTGCGCGGCGGGCGGGTGGTGCAGGAGACCGACTGCTCGAGGAAGGGGAACCGCTTGCGGAGCGCCGTGACGAGCGTCGTTTTGCCGGTCCCCGACGGAGCCGATATGACGAACGCCGTGCCGCGCTGCGCGGCCGATCCCTGCGGGGTCTCTTTCTTTCTCATGGTGCCGGTACCTCCGGTGAACGGGGTACTATATACCAAACAAAAAAGAAAGTCAGAGAATTTTTTTACGGCGCAAGGTACGGCGGCGGTCAGGGTCAGGAACAGCACCGCGCGCAGGGTTCGTCCGGTCCCTCGAGTTCGATGGTGCAATGGCCGACGCCGAGTTCTTCCATCGCGACGGCCGTCTCCCGTTTGACGCGGCAGGCCGTCTCCGGTGTCACCGGCGCGTCGAGCACCAGATGGACCGTCAGTATCGTCCGTTCACCGTCGAGGCTCCACAGATGCAGGTCGTGGGACGACGCGACCCCGGCGACCGCCGTGAGCCGCGCCTCGATAGCCGCGAGGTCGACCTCCTCCGGGATCCCCTGCAGAAGTATCTTGGCCGATGACCGGAGCGCTCCGAGCGCCGTGATAAGTATGAAGGCGGCGATGCCGAGCGACAGGAGCGGGTCTATCCAGTACCACCCGGTGAAGTGGATGACGACCGCCCCGACGAGGACCGCTCCCCAGCCGAGCACATCTTCCAGCAGGTGGAGCGCCACCACCTTCGCGTTCTGCGAAGTTCCCTTTTTGAGGCGCAGGACCGCCGCGCCGTTGACCACGATGCCAAGCACCGCGAGCAGGAGCATCCCCCATGTCACGGTCGGTTGCGGCTCGATGAGGCGCGGGATGGCGGCAAAGACGATGACCACCGACCCGACGATGAGTATCCCGCTCCCGGCAAGCGCCCCGAGGAGCGAGAAACGCTTGTAGCCGTAGGTGTATCGCCGGTCGCGCCCGCGGTCCGACACCTTCTGCAGATACCACGCCAGAGCGAGCGCAAGGCTGTCGCCGAGGTCGTGGAGCGCGTCGGAAAGTATCGCGATGCTGTTGGTGAGCAGACCGCCCGCCACCTCAATGAGGGCGAACGAGAAATTCAAAAGGAACGCGACGCCGATATGGCCGGTATCGCCATGATCGTGGCCCCGATGATCGTGGTCGTGCGTCATCTCCGCTCCGGAAAGAGTTGTTTCCGATAGACCATAGACGCTCCCTGCCGCCGCGTAAAGTTTTTTGTCGGCCTCTTGTCTTTCGACGACACCTGTTATATCTTTGTCCGTTTGTGATGGAGGCGCCTTATGTCGAAGAAGATCGTCGTGTTCCACGGGAGTCCGCGCAGGAAAGAGACCTACGCCTTCGTCCAGCAGTTCGAAAAGGCACTCGCGGCGCTCGGGCCGGTCGAGGTCGAGCATGTTCTGCTCAAAGATGCGAACATCCAGTTCTGCCGCGGCTGTTTCGCGTGTCTTTCGCGCGGCGAGGAATTCTGTCCGCTCAAGGACGACATCCCGGCGCTCGTCGCGAAGATGCATGCGGCCGACGGCGTCGTTTTCGCCACCCCCAACTATTCGTTGCAGGTGACGGCGATCATGAAGAACTTCCTCGACCGCTGCGCCTTCATATTCCACCGCCCCGCGCTGTTCCATAAAGTGTCCATCGCGCTGGTCACGCAGGGGGCCATCGGCGGCGAAAAGATCGTCTCCTACCTCGACGAGGTCTGCGGTTACTGGGGTTTCATCGTGGTGAAAGGGGCGTGCGTGACCACCATCCGGCCGCTCACGCAGGCCGAGGAGAAGAAGGTCGCGGCGGCGGCCGTCGCGGCGGTGCACCGGTTCCACGCGGCGCTCCACGGCGATCTTGCGCCCCAGCCGTCGCTTTTCCGGCTGGCGATATTCCGCGTGGTCCGGGCGATGCACCGGTTCTGGCAGGAGGAGGATTCGCGCGACTACCGCCATTTCCGCGACAACGGCTGGTTCGAAAGCGCCTACTACTATCCGGTGAAACTCTGCCCCGGTAAGCGGCTCATCGGCGCGCTCGTCGACCTCTTCGGGACGAGAATGGCGCGGTCGAGGAAGAGGGAATTGGAGAAGTAGGGGCGCGCCGCTCTCTCTTGACTTATTCAGTCTGGGTCAGATAATGAATGGGATGAGATAACGCCGGAGGCGAACGATGAAAAGGGAAAAGCGGACCTCGCCCAATAACCTCACCCGGCAGAGCCGCCCTCTCCTTGTAAAAGGCGAGGGCGCTACCATGTACCCCTTCTCCTTTTCCAAGGAGAAGGTTGGGATGAGGTCATCCTTTTTTATCCTCCTCCTTTTCTTCCTCGCCTGCATCGGTTGTGACGGTGACGGGCCGCTGAAACCGGGTGAATTCGAGGACCCGGCGTTCGCGAAGTGTGTGGAGAAAAAAATCAGTTATGCCGAATTGGACAAGAATGATCCTGATTTGTATAATAAGATTAGTAGCTTAGAATGTTATGGGGGGGGGTTTCGAGCCTCAAAGGCATCGAAAACATGCCTAACATGGACTGGCTTGCCATAGTCGACAACGAGATCGAATCGCTGGAGCCGCTCCGCACCTTGACGAAATTGGAGTTCCTGAAACTGAATAACAACAAGATAAAGGATCTGGAACCGTTGTCGGGGTTGACGGAGTTGGGCTATCTTTCCCTAGATAACAATTTTATCGAGGATCTCTCCCCCCTATATGGCTTGTTGAGCTTAGACTACTTATATGTGACCAACAATTGCGTGAAAGATCTTTCTCAATTTGACGAACTAGAGAAAAGAAATTCGAAATTAGTTTTTGCAGAACAAACCATAACTTCCCAGAACTCTGAGAAGTGCTATCAACCATAGGTGAGGAACATACATCTCTCCCTCGTCCAACGCGCCCTCATGCGGCTCCTCGAAGATGAGGTGAGTGATTTCGGTGACCATTTCAATGATCTTATCTCGGCCCTTGATGACATCGACCTCTCCTCTCTCGCTGGCGAACTCGAAACACCCGCTGCTATCGAAGATTTTCTGGGCGACCCCGTTGCGTTCGATGAAGGAAATATAAAGAGTGCGCTTACCGGCATCCTCGACACCGAAAATCTGTCCACCCTCATGGAGATATATATCGCGGCGGCGGCGGAACAGTTCAACTTCGAGGTGCTCAACGAGATACTGAGCGGTAACTTCAACTACAAACAGTTCGTAGAACAGGCGCTCGTCGGTTGCCTTACCGATAGCGAGATCCCCTCCAGTCTCACGAACCACCCGATCGGGAACGCGGCGCTCCGGGAGGCGCTCGATTGCGGGAGTACCTGCACGCTGGGCGCTGTCCTCGGTAATCTGGACGACATAGGGACCGGCTTGGGAGCGGCCGCGAACGATCCGGGCCTGCTCGCGGGGAAGGCGAAGGAATTGAGCGGAAGCGTGATGACGGGTATCGAGAAGCGTATCCGCGAGATCATCATGGAGAAACTGATGCTGTTGCCGTACGGGGAATTCGTCCTGCACGGGTACGGGGCGGTATCGTTCTTCGATCATACCGAAACGATCTATGAGATGACCGGGTTCATCGGGACGCGGCTCCGGCCGGAGGGGATACCGTTGGATCCGAGCGAGTACGCGCGGCTGGACGGCGTGAAGAAACGGGCGCGCGACCGGTTCATAACTGCTTACGATACATCGCTGGAGCCGTTCCTGCCGTACTATAAGTTCTACGCGAAAGGGATGGTTATCGGGCTCGCGGACGCGATCATAGATGGGACCTTGGCGAAGGCGCAGACGGCGACGGGCTTGGACAAGCTACTGGGAGGCACCTTGAGCGCGGACGATATCCGCGATATCCAAGCGTCGATAAGCCGCGGCGAATTCGATCAGGAAC
>JAKLFG010000024.1 GCA_022711315.1 bacterium
GTACACGATGCCCGCCATGCAGAAACGGCACCCCCGCGTACAGCCCCGCTGTATCTCGGCAGTGTAGCGGTCGTGGACCGTCTGCAGGCCGAATATCGGCTGTTCGTCGGGGACGAGCGCGATATCGTTCAGGTCGGTCGCGACGGCGCGCCGCGGCGGCAACTCGGCGTGAAAGGCGGCGATACGCCCGGCACGCCCCTTTTCGCGCCGCAGGATGTCGACGATACGCGCCGCGTGCGGTTCGACCTCGCCGATGTAGGCATGGTCGATGAAGTCGCGCATCGGTTCGGGGTTGCACAGTACCGGTCCGCCCGCCATGACGACGGGATCGTTTTCGCCGCGCTCGTCGGACCGCACCGGTATCCCGGCGACATCGAGCATCCGCAGGAAGGTCGGGAATTGCAGTTGGAACTGGAACGAAACGGCGATGAGATCGAAATCGCGCCAGTCGCGACCGGTGAGGAAACTTATCAGCCGCCCTTCACGGCGCAGCCGCGCCTCCATGTCGGCGGCGAAGGCGAACCCGTAGTCGACCGCCGCGCCATGCCGGCGGAACAGGTGCCGCAGTATCTTGATGCCCTCGTGGCTCCGCGCTATCTCGAACAGGTCGGGGAACACCACCAGTATCTTCGGCGCGTCCGACGGCGGCGGCTGAAGCGCGCCGGTCATGATGACGGGGGAGAAATAGCGGCCCGGCCGTTCCACCGAACGGAGCAGGGAGGTGGTCAGTTCCATAAATAGACTTCCAGTGCGAGGATGATGTCGAAGAAAAAGGTGTCGTTGGTGATGAAGTTGCGTCCGGCGCCGGGGCCGAGCGATATCCGGGCCTGTTCATGCGGGTCGATGTAGATGCCGGCCCGGAGGTTTATGGTGGCGTACATCTGCTTCCGCGTGGACCAGAGAAACTGGCCGCTCACCGCGCCGGTGAAGCCGCTCCGGTCGTCGCCCGCCGTGATGCCCGCCTCGGCCCACCCGCCGATGATGAATGCCGACGCGGCGCGGTCGAGCAGGTAGAGCGACTGCACGCGCAGTATCCCCGCCGCGCTCTCGGCGTCGAGCCACTGGAACGACGCGCCGAGCGAAAGCCCGTTGAACTCGAACCGGGTCGAGCCGTAACCGAAGTTGAGCGAGATGTATTCGTGGACCGGCGCGTTGTAGAGAAAAAAGGTCCGTTCGATGCCCGTTTCGGCGGTGAGCGACGGTATCCCCTTGTGCTCGATGCGCCCGTCGAGATGCGCCTGCAACGGCAACGCGGCGCACAACAAGAGCATGAGGGCGAAAGACCTGTTCACCGGCGGCCCCTCCGCGCGATCTCATCGAGGATGTGGTCGACGAGCCGGTCGAGATAGGGCGCCGCCGACAGCGGCGTCGAGAACTGTATCGTCAGCATGTCGCCCTCCCGCGAAAGGGTCGAGGAAAGACCGGCGTTCTCGTGAGACTCGAGAAGGTAGTGGAGCAACACATTGTCCTTCTTATGCAGTCTCACCAACCGGTGCCAACTCACGCCGCCCCTAGCGCTCGATATCGAGTTTCACGAGTTTCAGGCGGTTGTCCCCGTCGTGCTCGACATCGCGCGGATTGCTGATATTGGCGCGGATGTCCTCCTGATAGATGCCGGCGAGCACCCAGTAGTAGTTGTTCTTGTTGTTGGTCGGGATGCGCACATTGATGGGGTGCTTGACGATATCGCCTTTCTTCCAGAAGGTGGTGGGGTACTCCCCCATCGCCATCGGCTGGTCGTCCTTGGTCCGCTTGTCGCGCTGGTCACCCTCGACATGGACGAACACCGTGTAGTCGCGCGGGATGTTGTCGCGGAGCGCCTTGAAATAGACCTCGATACGGACCAGGTCGTTCTCCTTCGGGGTCGTGTCGCCCTGCAGGATGCGGTACCCGACCAGTTCGACGGCGTTGTCGAACACCGCGCCGACCTTGACGGCCTCTTCGGGCACGCTCTGGATGATGTATTTCTCCTTGTTGTTGAAACTCTTCTGGTCGCCGCCGTACACCTTGTAGAGGAAATTCTGCGGTATCTTGGCCACGACCGTGGTCTTTTTGTTGACCCGCTTCATGATGTTCTCGAACCGGTTCTTGTCGGGACTCTTGACGATGGCGTACTGGACGCCGGGGCGGTCGAAGAACCGCAGGACGGCCTGTTCCTTGTCCGACGCCAGGAAGGTTATCTCGTTGAACGACCAGAACGAAAGCGATTTCTCCAGCCATTTGTAGTACTGTGCTATCGGCGCCCGTTCGGGGCTGTCCTTCACATAGGCGTCCCAGAGGGGCTTGTAGGAATACCAGGTCGCTATCTTGGGCATGCCGTCCACGAAGAAATATATCATGAACGCGGCGGGTAGGACGAAAACGAGCCCGAGCGCCCATTTCTTGAATCTCTCGCTGAACATCGCGGCGAGCATCACCGCGCCGAACAGCACGAATATGACCGCCATCACCGGTATGAACGCGGGCAGCGTCGGCCCCTTTCGCTCCTGATAGAAGGTCACCATGTACATCCAGACCATGAAATTGTCGCCGATGTCGCGCGCCACGATGCCGACGAAGAACAGCGCGGTCAGCACCTCGAGTTTGCGCGACAGTCCCCATTTCGCGTTCCAGAGTTCCGTCAGATAGTAGCCGACCATGACGGCGAGTATCGGAACCACCGGCGCGATGTAGTGCCAGAACTTCGTCGATGAGAAGGCGAGGAAGAAGAACGGACCGATGAAGGCGCTGAGGAGAAACAGCCGGAGACGGAACGCCCCGGTGTCACGGTCGCCGTGGAAGAAACGGTACAGCGCCATCGGGATGAACGCTATCCACGGGAAAAGGGCATAGCCGAGCACCCGCGGGTAGAGCGTCCAGAGATCGTTGGGTTTGTGTATCTCGCCCTGCACCCGCTTGAAGTGGTGGTAGATGATGAATTCGTTGACGAAATCCCATCCGGCATCGGCCCAGACATAGAAGAACCACGGCCCGCCGACGAGCAGGTACACCCCGACGCCGAGCAGGTGTTTTTTGAGGTTGCGCCACGCGAAGAAGGCGGCGAAGTCACCCGATATCAGCAGGTAGATGAGGAACGCGGTGGCCGGGATGATGAGCGACAGAAGTCCCTTGGCGAGAAAGCCCCACCCCTCGAAAAAGTAGAAGAGGTACAGAAACAGGTCGCGGCGCGGCATGGTGAGCGCGAATCTCTTGATGCCGATCCGGACGGTATCGTTCTCCGGAAGGTCGCCGAAGAAATAGAGGGCGATGCACAGTATCGCGAGAAAATTGAGCCCGATGAAGGGGAGGTCCACCATCACCTGACGGCTTAACTGGAAATACATCGGCGACAGCATGAGGACAAAGGCGCTGACCGCCGCCATCTTGCGGGTGAAGAGCCGCGACAGGAGCAGGTAGGCGCCCGACAGCACGCCGATAGAGAAGATGACGATCGGCAGGCGGCAGACGAACTCGTTGATCGGCAGGGTCGCGATGAACGGCATCTGGAGCCAGAACAGAAGCGGCGGTTTGGACCAGAAATGGTTGCTCCCCTGATACCAGAGCCGGAAGAAGGCGCCGTGGCGTATCGTTTCCCAGGTGACCTGCGAATAGTGGCTTTCCCACGGGTCGACCAGCAGGTAGTTGAGTTTCACCATGTACAGGACGGCGCCGATCACCCCGATGGCGATGAGGAAGAGTTTGTCGAGATTGTTGATCGCGCCGGTGCGACGGTCGTTCATGGTCGCGGCGTCATCACCGAGCCACCTGCTCAAGAATTGCATGTAACGCTCCCGAGTTGACTGCGTGTGTTATACACAAAAACCTCGCCGAAAAGGTATTGTTCCCGCGCGATAAGTCAAGTTCTTTACTTTTGCCGGCACTCCCGGTATGATGCCTCGCACATCCCGTGACCGAGGAGGAGTCCATGCAGGGTAACTGGCGCGCTCTTTTTTATCTGGTGCTCGCGTTCGAGATACCGCTCCTGACCGTGCTCGGGTATTTCGTCGGCTCGCAGATAGACGCGATGCTCGGCATCGCCGACACCCATGTGGTCGCCGGCGTCGGCATCGTCGCGGGCCTCTACCTCTGCTGGGTGACCTTCTCCCGCCTGCGTCAGTTCGTCGAAAAGACCGAGGATCCCGGGGAGGAGTGATGCACGAAGGCCCCTTCCTGTTCGAAGCGCTCGGCATAGCCGAACGCTGGGTACCGCTCGCCGGCTCCCTCATCGTCTTTCTTCTCGTCCTGCTCATGGGGCTTGCGATCCGCCGCGATCACCGGCGGCGCGACGCCGCCATCCCCTCACCCCGTCCGACCCTCCCGGCGGTACTGGAATATCTGGTCGAGACCCTCGTGTCGTTCCTCGGGTCCATACTCGGTCAGTACACCCACGAGTTCGCGCGGCTCCTTACCGGCATCTTTTTCTTCATCCTGTGCGCCAACCTGATCGGACTCATCCCCGGACTCCTCGCCCCCACCACCTCGCTCTCCATCAATCTCGCCATGGCGCTCGTCGTGTTCATCTATTACCACTACATCGGCATACGCGACCACGGCGTGAGTTACATCAAACTCTTCATCGGCCCGGTCTGGTGGATCGCCTTCCTCATACTCCCCATCGAGATCATTTCGCACTTCGCCCGCATCCTCTCGCTCACGCTCCGTCTCACCGGCAACATGAGCGGCGAACACCTTGTCATGGGGGTGTTCAGCCATCTCCTGCCGATCGGTCTGCCGGTCGCGTTCCTCTTTCTCGGACTATTCACCGCCATCCTGCAGGCCTTCGTGTTCATGACGCTCTCGGCGATATACATTTTCCTTTCGATAGAGATAGACCACTGACCACCACAAAGGAGTGACCACCATGAAAAGAATCTTCTTCCTGCTTTCGAGCCTCTGGGGAAGCGCCGCGCTCTTCGCGACCGAAGTAACGACCGTCACGGTCGAGAACGGCCTCGACAAGGGGCTTATCGGTCTTGGCGAAGGCTTCGACAAGGGCATGATCGCGCTCAGCGCCGGGCTTGCCATCGGCATCGCGGCGATCGGCGGCGCGCTCGGTCAGGGCCGGGCGGCGGCGGCGGCGATGGAAGGCACCGCACGCAACCCGGAATCGAGCAAGCGGCTCTTCATCCTCCTCATCCTCTCGCTCGCTCTCATCGAGTCGCTCGTCATCTACGCGCTCGTCGTTTCGTTCTCGCTCATCGGGAAACTGTAGGCGAGGGGAAGACGACCCTCATGAGGACCATCCGGCCCCTCATTTTTTCTCTTCTGCTCCTGCACCTGTCCTCGCTTTCCTTCCCGACCGCCGCTCTTCTGAACGACGCGAACGCCTTTGCCGCCGGCAACGATCGCCTGTTGCCCTCACCGGCGACCGATGAGAACGCGGCGGCGATATACCACCGCGAGACCCTGACGGAACTGAACGCCCTGCGTTCGGACGACGACCGCGGCGATCCCCCGTCGGCCCCGCATCTTTCCCCTACGATAGCCGCCTCGTCGAACCTTGCCCTCCGGATGACCGTTCCCATCGCCGCCTTCCCTCGCGGCAACGCATCGGACATCCTCCATGTCTCTCCAAAACATTCTCCGCCCCCGGCATCCTCTCCCTCATAGTTCCCCGCATCAAAAGGGTTTTTTGTTGCGGGTTTCGACAACCGTTATCGATGGAGAGAAACGACATGTTGATATCGAGCATCCTGATATTCGTCTTCTCGTTGGGCCTCGCGGCGGTCGGCTGGTTCGGCCTCGCGGATCTCGTGGGCCAGATACCGGGAGCCATTCTCGGCTTCTGTTCCTTTTTCGTCCCCGGCATCTACTTCGTCTACGAGAATATGAAGGAGAACCGGAAAGGGGCTAAGCAGGAGAGCGACGAAAGCGCTCCACCGCCCGTTTCGTGATGTAGTAGGTCGGTATCGCCGCTATCACGCCGACGATCGCTCCCCCTATCCAAGTGCAGATGAAGATGTCGATGAGAAAATCCTTCCCCTCGCTCAACAGGGCGAAAAAGCCGGTCAGCGTGTCGCGCCCCGTGAAGGCGGCGGTGAAATCGGCGTAGGAAAGCACATTCTCGACGCGCCAGAAGAAGGCCCCCACCCAGTAGGTGAAGGCATACATCGGGATGAAGGTGACCGGGTTGGTTATCCAGACGCCCGATGCGGCGGCGAACCGGTTGATGTTACGGAACGGCAGGGTGAGAATGATGACCACCGCCATCTGGATGCCCATGATGGGAAGCCAGCCGACGAAGATGCCCGCCGCGAGCCCGAACGCGATCTCATGCGGGGTGGAGTTCTGCGTCGCGAGTTTTACCGCCCAATCTTTGAGTTTCAGCCAGAGTCCTTTCACGATCCCTCCGTGTCGGGGGCATCATAGCAACGCACTAATGAAAGGCAAATTTTGTTTTTGACTTGCGCCGTCTTTGTGTTAGTATGACCGCGCCACTGCGCGAAGAGGTACCCGATGGAAAAACTGACCTTTCAGGAACTCATCTTCCGGCTCCAGCGATTCTACGCCGACCGCGGCTGTGTCATGATGCAGCCCTACGATCTTGAGATGGGCGCCGGCACCTTCCACCCCGCCACCTTCCTCTATGCGCTCGACCCGCGGTGCATCAACACTGTCTATGTCCAGCCCTCGCGCCGACCGACCGACGGCCGTTACGGCGAGAGCCCGAACCGGATGCAGCGGTTCTACCAGTTGCAGGTCCTCATCAAGCCCAGCCCCGCCGACGCGCAGGGGCTGTATCTCGACAGTCTGCGGGCCATCGGCATCGAGCCGAAGGACCACGACATCCGCTTCGTCGAGGACGACTGGGAGAGTCCGACGCTCGGCGCGTGGGGACTCGGCTGGGAGGTGTGGCTCGACGGGATGGAGATCAGCCAGTTCACCTACTTCCAGCAGATAGGCGGGCTGGACCTGAAGCCGGTGCCGCTCGAACTCACCTACGGACTCGAACGGATCTGCATGTACCTGCAGGAGGTCGACAACATCTACGATCTCAAGTGGAACGAAAAGGTGAAGTACGGTGATATCCACAAACAGGACGAGGTGGAATTCTCGACCTTCAACTTCAAGGAGGCGCCGGTCGAGGATCTGTTCCGTTTCTTCGACACCTATGAACGGATAAGCGCCGAACTGCTCGCCAAGGGTCTGCCGCGCCCCGCCTACGAGTTCTGCATCAAGGCAAGCCACGCCTTCAACCTGCTCGACGCGCGCGGCGCCATATCGGTGACCGAACGCCAGCGCTATATCGCCCGCATCAGGACGCTCGCCTGCGCCGCCGCACAGGGCTATCTCAACTTCTTCGCACCGGAGGAAAAGAAATGAAGCACCTCAAGCGCTATCTCACGGCGGTCGTCGCCATCCCGCTCGCGATACTGCTCGTCTGGGCCGCCCCGGCGCCGCTCTTTCTCGGCGTGACGATGGTGTTCGCCTATATCGCCTACTCCGAGTTCGTCATGATGCACAAGAGCCGCAGCGCGCTCGTGTTCCTCCCCGCGGCGGCGCTCCTCATGTTCGCCATCTATGCCTACGCGACGGCATGGCACCTGTTCCTTCTCCACATCGCCGCCGCATTCATCCTTATCCCGATCCTCTCGCTTCTCGGCTCCGACCCGATACCGGACAAGCACCGGCGCCTGATGATCCATCTTGCCGGGTTCCTCTACCTCGTCATCCCCTTCTCGCTCTTCTCGGCGCTCCGGGAATACCCCGACGCGACCGACGGCAGAAAATGGTTCCTGTTCGCGCTCGTCATGCCGTGGGTCTGCGACAGCGCCGCCTTCTTTGTCGGGAGCGCGATCGGCAAACACCGGTTGGCGCCCCAGATAAGCCCCAATAAGAGTTGGGAGGGCGCCGTCGCCGGGCTCATCGCGTCGGTCGCCGCCGGGGCCGCATTTTCGTATCTCGCCTTCGACGGCAAGTATCTCATCTTCTCGCTTGTGACCGCCGCGCTCGCCTCGACCGCCGGGCAGGCGGGCGATCTGGTCGAGTCGCTCTTCAAACGGGGCGCCGGCGTCAAGGATTCGGGCACGCTCTTCCCGGGACACGGCGGCATACTCGACCGGCTCGATTCGGTGCTCTTCAGCGTCACCGTGACCTATATCGCCCTCAAGTACATGGAGTACCATGTCGGCTAGAACGCTTCTCGTCTACGGCATCACCGGCTCCATCGGCACCAGCACTCTCAAGGTGGTCGAGGCCTTTCCCGACCGGTTCTCCATCATCGGGTGTTCGGCCGGCAGAGACCGCGCGGCGCTCGACGCGATAACCCCCCGGCTCCCCGCCCTCAGGCGCTCGGTCTGCTCCACCGACGAGAGAGAACTGCGCTCGCTACTCGACCTCGCACCCGACCTCGTCGTCATGGCGCTCGGCGGCAAGTCGGGCTGGAAGATAACGCTGGAGGCCCTGCGCCGAGGCATACCGGTCGCGCTCGCCAACAAGGAATCGCTCGTCATCGCGGGCTATTTTCTCGGCCGCGCGACGACCGGCGACCGGACGAAGGTCATCCCGATAGATTCGGAGCACGCGGCGCTCATGCAACTCCTGCGCGCCGTCCGCCCCGAACATATCCGCAAGGTCCATCTTACCGCGTCGGGCGGCGCCCTGCTCGGGCTTTCGAAAGAGGAGATGCTTGAAGCCGACGCCGCGACGGCGCTCAAACACCCCGTCTGGTCCATGGGGAAGAAGGTCACGATAGATTCGGCCACGATGGTCAACAAGGGGCTCGAACTGATGGAGGCCTACTGGCTCTTCCCGGTAGAGCCGGAGCAACTCGGCGTCATCATCCACCCCGAGGTGGCGGTGCACGCCGCGGTCGATCTCATCGACGGCACGAGTCTCTGGCAGGCGGCGGTGAGCGACATGGCGATACCGATAGCCGCAGCGCTCGCCTATCCCGATCTCCTGCCGATGCTCGACCGGTTCCCCCGTTTCGCCTATCCGCACGACCGGGCGCTCACCTTCCGGGCACCGGATCTCGACAAATACCCGCTTCTCGCGCTCGCCATGGACCTCCTGCGGCGCAAAGATTACGCCGGGATGGTCGCCTATGCCATCGCCGACGAGACGGCGGTCGATGCGTTCCTCGCGGGCCGCATCGCGGTGCGCGGCATCCACCGGGCGGTCGAGCGGAGCGTCGAGCGGTTCCGCGGACGGACGGCGCCTCTTGACATTTCCGCGCTCGAGCGGTTCATTGAAGAGATAGAAGCAGGTGCCGCGCAGGCGGTACGGGAGACGACGCCATGAAGACCTTCCGGTTCGCCCTCATCGGGTGCGGCCGCATCGCGAAGAAACATTACGAGGCGATAGCCGCCATGCCGAACGCATCCGTGGCCGCCGTCTGCGACATCGTGCCGGAGCGGGCGCGGTCGGTCGGCGAGAAACTGGGGGTGCCGTGGTACACCGACTATCACGAGATGCTTGAAAAGGAGACCGTCGACATCGTGAACATACTGACCCCGAGCGGCCTGCACGCCGAGCACACCATCGATGTGGTCACGCGGTACGGCAAGGAGATCGTCTGCGAGAAGCCGATGGCTCTGCGGCTCCCCGACGCCGACCGGATGATACGGGCCTGCGACGCCAAACGGGTCCACCTGTTCGTCGTGAAGCAGAACCGCTACAACCTGCCGGTGCAGAAACTGCGCGAGGCGCTCGACGCCGGGCGGTTCGGCCGCATCGCGCTCGGCACCGTGCGGGTCCGCTGGTCCCGCGACCAGCGGTACTACGATCAGGACGCGTGGCGCGGCACCTGGGCGATGGACGGCGGGGTCGTCGTCAACCAGGCCTCCCACCACATAGACCTCCTGCTCTGGATGCTCGGCGAGCCGGTATCGGTCATGGCCAAGAGCGCCACCTACTTTTCGAAGATCGAGGTGGACGACACGGCGCTCGCCATCGTCACCTTCCGCTCCGGCGCGCTCGGGCTCATCGAGGCGACCACCGCGACGCGCCCCGACGACCTCGAAGGGTCGCTCTCGGTGCTCGGCGAACGCGGGTCGGTCGTCATCGGCGGGTTCGCCGTCAACCGGATGGACACCTGGCGGTTCATCGACGAGCGGCCCGAGGAGAGCGCGGCGGTCGTGAAGGAGTTCTCCGAGATGCCGCCGAATGTGTACGGGTACGGCCACCAGCGGTTCCTCGAACATGTCGTGGACTGTCTCGAGCACGGGAAACACGCGCTCATCGACGGCATCGAGGGACGCAAGACCATAGAACTGTTCAACGCGATATACGAATCGGTCGAGACGGGACGCGAGGTGGCGCTCCACTTCGAGCCACGGCTCGGCAGGAAACCCTAACAACCACTCACGGAGGTGCCATCATGCAGCGGGAACGGACCTTGGTCCTCATCAAGCCGGGCGCGATACAGCGCGAACTCATCGGCGAGATCATCACGCGGTTCGAACGCAAGGGGATCAAGATCGTCGGCCTCAAGATGCTGCGGATGACCGAGAAACTCGTCAACGAACATTACGCCCATCTTCGCGAACAGCCGTTCTTCCGGGACATAAAACTTTCCATGATGGAGACCCCCGTCGTCGCGATAGCGCTCGAAGGGTACGACATCGTGCGGCGCGTCCGCACCCTGAGCGGCGCCACCAACCCGCGCGAGGCGGCCCCCGGCACGATACGGGGCGACTATTCGATATCGATACGCAACAATGTCGTGCATGCCTCAGGCACCATCGAGGAGGCGCTCGAGGAACTGCAACGGTTCTTCGAGGAGGGAGAGGTGTTCTCCTACCAGCGCATCAATGTGATGGATTTTGCCGACGAGTAGCGTCGTCCTTCGGATCCTCGGCCCACTCGATCTCTTTTTTGACCTTCTGCGCATCGGGCGTCCCGGGGCGGGTGCGGTATTTCTGCAGGTCGGCGTTGGTGTAGGCGTTCTTCTTCTTTGACGGGGTCTCTCTCTTTTCCCGCAGGCGCTCGATCTCCTCTTCGGTGTAGAGGTCTTTGTTCGTCGTCGGCGCGGGCGCGAGACTTTTTATCTCAACCTTCACGGGCGCCTCCGGCACCTCCGGCGACGGCTCTTTCGGCGCCGCCTCTTCCGCCCCCTTCCCGGTCGGCATCATCTCGTACACCGCCTTATCGGGCGTCACGCCGTGATACCACCGCCACGCGAGCCAGCCGGCAAACGCAAGCGCCGCGAGTGCCGCGAGCACGAGAGGCAAATTCAAGGAACGCGGCGGAACGCCATGCATGGGCATATCGGGGCACCTCCGTTCTTTACGCGGCCCCATCGTACCGCGCCTCAAATCTCCACGCAAGTTTTTATGCTTGACTTCACTGGCGTTTTTCTTACAATCGATAGCGTGTTGACCGACCATAAAAAAAACGGGGGATACCCATGAGAAAGAATTCTGTTGTTGTAATGATGGCTGTCACGGTCCTTCTTCTCCTCGGCGCCTGCGGTTCCCCTGAAAGTCCCTACTATCCGGACGATGTCATCGTCCTCCCCGACAATGACGGGAAGACCCTGCCCGACAGCGATAAACTCGTCAATGACGACGGTCAACTGATAAACGATGACGGCCAGTTGATAAATGACGATGGCCAACTGATCAACGACGACGGTCAGGTGATCGGCGACAGCGACACCCCGGTCGGCGACAGCGACACCCCGGTCGGCGACGGCGACACCCCGGTCGGCGACAACGACAGCCCGGCGGGCGACAGCGACATACCGGTCGGTGACAACGATACCCCCATACTTCCCGATGACGACACGCCGGCCGGAGACAACCTGCTCTCCGACAGCGACGACATCATCATCCCCGATGTCGACACCTACTGCGACCCGGTGACGACCTGCAACGATAACGGAACCTGCCAACCCGACGGTTCCTGCCTGTGCGACGAGGGCTATCAAGGAACCTTCTGCGACGCCTGTGACGATGGCTATGTCGGTTACCCAGACTGTTTCCCCTGCGACCCCTCGATCGTCTGCACCGACCACGGCACCTGCCAGGACGACGGTTCCTGCGCCTGCTTCGTCGGCTATGAGGGGAGCGCCTGCGACGGCTGTTCCGACGGCTATGTCGGTTATCCCGACTGCTACTATCAGGCATGCATACCGGGAACCCGCAAATGCAACGGCCTCGGCACCGTCCAGCAGTGCAACACGCTCGGAACGCTGTGGGCGGATGTCGAGACCTGCAGCGCCGGCTCCGAGTGTTTCGAGGGCAACTGTCTCAACGAATGCCAACTGGCCGAGGCGAAGGAAAGTTATGTCGGGTGCGAATACTGGGGGGCTTTCCTGCAGAATGTCTCGCCCGACACCTATGCGGTGGTCGTTGCCAATCCGAACGACACTGCGGTGACGGTGACGGTGTACGGCAACGGCAATGTGCAACTCGCCCAGTTCACCGTCAACGCGGGCGCGCTGAACTCTCAAACCTTCGACACCACGCGGCATCTTACCGGCCCCGGGATATTCAACCATGCCTTCAAGGTCGTCGCCTCGCGGCCGGTCACGGTGACCCAGATGAATCCCTTCGGCAATGTGTTGACCTATACGAACGACGCGACCCTGCTGTTGCCCAAAGGTGCACTCGGTCTCCAGTATTACGCGATGAGTTGGCCCGACTGGCATTATTACGAAGAGGACGGCTGCGACGAGATCGACTACAACTATCCGGGGTATGTGACCGTGATAGCGACCGAACCGGGCACCACCTCGGTCACGGTCAAATACAGTGCCGCAACACGCGCCGGCACCGGCGTCGTGGCGCAGGCGGCGGGAAGCACCGCGATCTACTCGCTCAATCAGTATCAGGTACTCAACCTCAATTCGGCAGGTCCCGGTTGCGGCGACAGCACCTGTTACGGCGCCGACCTCACCGGCAGTTTCATCGAGGCCGATAAGAGGGTCGCCGTCTTCGGCGGCCACATGTGCACCTATGTGCCGGCCGGGTCTCCCGCCTGCGACCACCTCGAACACCAGATATTCCCGCTTCGCTCGTGGGGCATGAACTACGCCGCGGTCCGCACGAAACCACGCGGCTCCGAGGCCGATTACTGGAAGATACTCGCCGCGCAGGACGGCACGAGCGTATCGTGGAGCGGCGGCGTGACCGGTTCGGTGACCCTCAATGCCGGGCAGGCCCATCAACTCTCGACGACCGCCGATTTCGTCGTGACCGCCGACAAACCGATACTGCTCGCCCAGATACTCGCCTCGCAGGATGCGGGGGCCGGCACCGGCGACCCGGCGCTGATGCTGACGGCGCCGAACGAACAGTTCCGCAAGGACTACATCTTCCTCGTCGCCCCCAACTACGATTACGACCGGCTCACCATCGTCGCGCAGGCCGACACCAACATCACGCTCGACAGCACCTCGATGAGTTCGAACACCTTCACCGCGATAGCCGGCACCTCGTGGCGCCGCCAGTATGTCGACACGGCCGACGGCGCCCACAAACTGACCGCCGATAAGCCGGTCGGCCTCTATGTGTACGGCTTCTCGCAGTATGTCTCCTACGCCTACACCGCCGGTCTCGACCTCGTCGAGATATACAGTTGCTGGGACCTCAACAGCAACGGCACCTGCGATATCGCGACCGAGGACCTGTCGGGCGACGGCGTCTGCAACGAGCGTGACTGCTAGTAAAAAAAGGAGGCACACCATGGGACGACCGTTATTTCTCCTTGTTGCGTTCCTGGTGTTTCTCGCGTTCGCCTGTTCTTCCAACGCCTCGAAACCGCCGCTTGACGACATCATCTTCGGCGACACGAACGATATCACCTCCGATGACGGCGTTCCTAACGACACCTACCCCTTTTCGGAAGTAGATCCCGGGGCGACCACCGATGAAGAGGACGGCCCGACCGACAACGAACAATTCCCCGACCAGACAACGGGCGACACACTCACCTACCCGGATGAGGAAGATGCCGACAACGAATACCCTGATGACGCGCAACCGGACGGCTACGAACCTGACGACCTTCTCGCCGACGGGGACGAACTCTACGACAGTGAGATGCCTGACCAGCCGACCCCGATCTGCACTCCGTACGAGACGATCGAATGCCTGTACAACGGTCCGGCAGAAAAGAAGGATGTCGGTCTCTGCAAGGCGGCCACCAAGACCTGTAACGGCGACGGTCTGGGATGGAGCGCCTGCACGGGCGAAGTGCTCCCCACGACAGAGGTCTGCAACAGCGGGTTCGACGAGAACTGCAACGGCTTCACCGACGAGGATGTGGACGAGGACGGCGACGGCTGGAGCACCTGCGGCGGCGACTGTTGCGACAACACCGACCAATGCACCGACCCCCTCAAGGTCAATCCGGGCGCCATCGAGGTGCCGGGCGACGGCGTGGACAACGACTGCAACGGCCAGAAGGACGAGAACCCGGCGACGGCCTGTTCGACCGCCCAGAAGTTCAGCGGCACCACCGCCACCGACCTGCTGAACGCGATGGATATCTGCAAGACCTCGGCGAACGGCTCGTGGGGTATCGTCGGCACCCCGACGCTGAGCCGCGCCAACGGCTCCGGCTCGATAGACAGCAGCAACCGGCAGGTCGCGGTCATGTCGCAGTTCGGCTCGCACGCCTCGAATATCGCCATAGCGAACGCCACCATGGCATCGCTCTCCTCAGGCCGCGCTCGCGACAATCACGATGACCCCGACAAGACCACCCAGATATCTTACTCCTACTACGACGGTACCCCTCCGGCCGATTTCATAAACGCTCACGGTGGCTCCCTTCCAACGACCAAGGCGGGGTGTCCGACCGGCTCGGGGGCGAACGATGGCGTGATGCTCTCGGTGCAACTCAAGGTGCCGACCAACGCGCAGTCCTTCTCGTTCAATTTCCGCTTCTTTTCTCAGGAATACTGGAGTTGGACCTGTTCCAAGTATAACGATTTCTTCATCGCGATGCTCTACACCGGCGCATCGGGTATACCGACCGACAAGAACATATCGTTCGACTCGAACGGCAACTACATCAGCGTGAATTCAGACCAGTTCTTCACCGTCTGCACCCAGAAGACCGGCTACACCTGTCCCGACGGCACCGCCCCGCTCGACGGTACCGGGTACCCCTCGTCGAATGCAGGCGCGACCAAGTGGCTCTCAACCACCGCACCGGTCGTACCGGGCGAGACGATCGTCCTCAAATTCGTTATCTGGGACACCTCCGACCGCCTGCTCGACTCGCTGGTCCTCATCGATAATTTCAAATGGAGCGCGCAGGGGACGAGCGGCCCCTCGACCTTCGAGTGCTGGGATCTCAACCAGAACGACGCCTGTGACCCCGAGACCGAGGACAAGTCGGGCGACGATGTCTGCAACGAGCGCGACTGCTGACCCCCCCCCCATATTTTCGTTTGACTTTCCCCTTTCATTTACCTATAATTGGCGCGTCGGTTCGATTTAACCATGTGTGAGGGGGTAAAACCCATGAAAATGATCATCTTCCCGGTCACGGTGCTGAGTCTGTTCTTTTTTGCCTGTTCTTCCGATGTGGCGAAGATACTGAACGACGACATCCTCATAGGCGACGGCGTCAACATCCCTGATGATAACGGGAGCGACGGGCTCACCCAAGACGACGGCCCGCTGGTCAACGACGATGGTCAATTGATCAATGACGACGGTCAGGTCGTCAACGACGACGGTCAGGTCGTCAATGACGATGGTCAGGTCATCAACGATGACGGTCAGGTCGTCAATGACGATGGTCAGATCGTCAACGATGACGGACAGATCGTCAACGACGATGGCGAGGTCGTCACGGATGACGGCGGCGAGATATCCGACGAGGAACTGAATGACGGGTTCTGGCCCGATGAAGAGAACACCGACGACACCACCCCCGACAACGATACCGAACTTCCCGACGAGGATCTTCCTCAAATATGCACTCCGCTGGAGATCGTTGACTGTCCCTACTCCGGCGACCCGGACAAGATAGATGTCGGCCCCTGCAAGGTCGGGACGAAGCAGTGCAACCCGGCCGGCACCGAGTGGAGCGCCTGCTCCGGCGAGGTGCTTCCGGCGGCGACCGATCCCTGCACCGACAGCGTCGACAACGACTGCAACGGCACGGTCAACGACGGCTACGATGACGGCGCCACCGGCTGCGCCTGTCTACCGGGCACCTCAACCTCGTGCTATACCGGCCCCGCTGGGACGCTCAATGTGGGTATCTGCCACGCGGGCACCATGACCTGCAATGTCTCGGGGACCGGCTACGGCACCTGCCTCAACGAGCAGACCCCGCTTGCTACCGACATCTGCGGCAACAGCCTCAACGACGACTGCGACGCCGAGACCGACGAAAGCATAGACGCCGACGGCGACGGGTACGGCACCTGCGGCGGCGACTGCTGCGACAACACCTCCCAGTGCGCCGATCCGGCGAAGGTCAACCCCGGCGCGGTCGAGGTCGTGGACGATACCGTGGACAACAACTGCAACAACCAACTCAACGAAGACCCGCAACCCGCCTGCTCGAGCGCCGCGAAGTTCAGCGGCACCACCGCGACCGACCTCGTGAACGCCATGGACATCTGTCAGGTCGCCGCGAACGGCTCGTGGGGTATCGTCGGGACACCGACCATCACCCGCGCCAGCGGCTCGGGGACGATAGACAACCTGCAGATCGCGGTGATGACCCAGTTCGGCACTCACGCGTCGAACATCGCCATCGCGAACGCCACGATGGCGTCGCTCTCGTCGGGCCGCGCTCGCGACTCGAACGACCCCAACGCCCCCACCACCGACACCTACCAGTACTATACCGGCAATCCGCCCGCCGATTTCAGCGCCCCCTACGGCGGCGGGGCCAACCTGCCCCAGAGCAACCCCAACTGCGAAAACGGCTCCGGCGCCAACGACGCGACGATGCTGACCGTGCAGGTCAAGGTGCCGACCAACGCCCTCTCCTTCTCGTTCAACTTCCGGTTCTTCTCGCATGAATACTGGGAATACCAGTGTACCACATACAACGATTTCTTCATCGCCATGCTCTACACCGGCGCGGCGGGCATCCCGGCCGACAAGAACATATCGTTCGATTCGAACGGCAGATACATCAGCGTCAATTCCGAACAGTTCTTCACCGTCTGCACCAGCAAAGAGGACGGCGGCGGATGCGGCGGCACCGATTATATCTGTTCCGACGGCCCCGCCGCTCTCGCGGGTACCGGGTTCGACATATGGGTGGACGAAAGCGGCTGTGACGCAGTTGACCATTATACCGGCGGCGGCACGAAATGGCTCTCGACCATCGCACCGGTCGTCCCGGGCGAGACGATAATGCTCAAGTTCGTGATATGGGACACCTCCGATCAGGCACTCGACTCGACCGTCATCATCGACAACTTCAAATGGAGCGCGCAGGGAACGAGCGGCCCCTCGACCTTCGAGTGCTGGGATCTCAACAAGAACGGCACCTGCGATATCGCGACCGAGGACCAGTCGGGCGATAATGTCTGCAACGAACGCGACTGCTAAAGAAGATATCTCAAACAGAAGGGGGTGACGCATGACCCGTATCCTGTACCTGCTTTCGGCAGGATCGATCCTTTTCGTACTCGCCTGCTCCGAGGTGAAAAGCACGCCGAATGACGAGGAGGGCGATGACGGCGACGGCCTTGCGGTCGTCGACACCGACCAGAAGACCCTTCCCGACTCCGCGACCGACACGAAACCTGATGGCGATACGCCCCCCATCGACGGAGATGCCCCGGTCGTCGACGATAACACCACGGTCACCGATGGCGACACACCGCCCGTCGAGAACGACACCCCGACCGGCGACGGCGACGGCATCCTCAGCGACGAGGATCCCGATGACATCGAATGGCCCGACACCGATTCCGACACCGTGATATGCACCCCCAACGAAGAGGTCGCCTGCCCCTACTCCGGCGACCCGCTGACCGAGAATGTCGGGCTCTGCAAGGCGGGAAAGAAGAAGTGTTCTCCCGACGGCACCGCGTGGAGTACCTGTTCCGGCGAGGTGCTTCCCGCCGAGAACGACCCCTGCAACGACCTCATCGACAACGACTGTAACGGCACGGTGAACGACGGCTACGCGGACGGCGCCACCGGTTGTATCTGCACGCCGGAGGAGGAGACCGCTTGCTACACCGGCCCGACCGGGACCGAAGGGGTCGGCGAATGTACGGCGGGCAAAAGGACCTGCAACATCTACGGCACCGCGTGGAGTTCCTGCGAGGACGAGGTGACCCCGGTCACCGAGACCGGCGATCTTTGCTCTAACGGCAAGAACGATGACTGCGTCGGCGGCGCCGACGACGGGCTGGACGAGGACCTCGACGGCTGGAAGGTCTGCCAGAACGACTGCTGTGACCGGACCACCCAGTGCGCCGACCCGGCGAAGGTCAATCCGGGGGCTATCGAGGTCGCGGACGACGGCGTGGATAACGACTGTAACGACCAGACCGACGAAGTCCCGACCGGCTGCAGCACGGTTGCGAAATTCAGCGGCACCACCGCGACCGATCTCGTGAACGCGATGGATATCTGTCAGGTCGCCGCGAACGGTTCGTGGGGCATCGTCGGTACCCCGACGCTGACCCGCGCCAACGGTGCTGGCTCGATAGACAACCTCCAGATAGCGGTCTCCCAGCAGTTTGGCACCGATGCGTCGAACATCGCCATTTTCCCGCCACCCCCGACACCCGGGGTACCCGGCGGCACCATGGCGGTCCTCTCGTCGGGCCGGGCCCGCGACATGAACGACCTCGACGCCACCGCACTAAAAACATACCGTTACGAAACAACGAACCTCAACCCAGCACCGGTCGATTTCACCACTCCGCACGGCGGCCTGCCACAGACGAGCGCCTCCTGTCCCGCCGGGACCTACGCGAACGATTCGGTGATGCTTACCCTGCAACTCAAGGTGCCGACCAACGCCCTCTCCTTCTCGTTCAACTTCCGCTTCTTCTCGCAGGAATACTGGAAGTGGACCTGCGATTCCCAGGGCTACAACGACTTCTTTATCGCGATGCTCTACACCGGCGCGACTGGCATCCCGACCGACAAGAACATATCGTTCGACCAGAACAGTAGTTACATCAGCGTCAACTCAAGCGCCTTCTTTACCGTCTGTGAGATGAAGAGCGGCTATACCTGCCCCGACGGCGCCTCCGCTCTTGCAGGAACCGGCTATGGAGAAAAGTATTATTATGACGCGACGAACTACGATATGGGTGGCGGCACCAAGTGGCTCTCAACCGCCGCGCCGGTCGTCCCGGGCGAGACGATAACGCTCAAATTCGTGATCTGGGACACCAACGACCGCGACCGCGATTCCTTGGTCATCATCGACAACTTCAAGTGGAGCGCGCAGGGAACGAGCGGCCCCTCGACCTTCGAGTGCTGGGATCTCAACCAGAACGGCACCTGCGACATCGCGACCGAGGACAAATCGGGCGACGAGACCTGCAACGAGCGCGACTGCTGACGCTCCGTCACCGCAACGGAGGATATTCATGCGCATGCTGTTTCCCCTCGTGCTTTTTTCCGTTGTCTTCATCGCCGCCTGCGACAAGAACGCCGCAAAAGGCCCCTGCGACGGGATAACCTGTTCCGGCCACGGGACCTGCGACGCGACGAGCGGCCGCGCCGTCTGCATCTGCGACGAGAACTACCACCCGAACGGCCTCCTTGAATGCATCGCCGACACCGATCCGTGCGAAGGGGTCGATTGCGACGATTGGGAGACCTGCGTCAACGGCGCCTGCGACCCGCTCCCGGGGAAATGCAACGACAAGGACGACTGCGCCGCCAACGAGGAATGCGAAGAGCACGACTGCGTCTCCCACGACCCCTGTGAGGGGGTGGACTGTTCGGGCCACGGCGAATGCACAAGCGGCTACGGCTACGGCGACGAGGTGTTCTGCGACTGCGAGGAGAACTATCACGCGGTCGGGCTGGAATGTCTTCCCGGCGCCCCTGCCGATGACGATAGCCTCTTCAGCGATGACGAACTTCCTCCCGATGCCGATACGGTGACCGACCCGTGCGTCGGTGTCTCTTGCAAGGAATGGGAGGTCTGCGTCGAGGGCGATTGCGCGCTGAGCCCGGGCCGGTGCGTCAAAACGGGCGACTGCGGCGATGACGAGGTCTGCGACACCGCGGCACACGACTGCATCGTGAACCCCTGCACCGGCGTTGCCTGCGGCAACGGCGGCATCTGTTCGCTCGACGGCATTACGCCGGTCTGCAACTGCCCTAACGGCTACATGACAAGCGGCCTGTCGTGCATCACCGACACCGCGACGCCGATCGACTGGTGCAATGTCCAGTGGCCGCCAACGATGGAAGCGACGCTGGGCGCCCCGCCGGTCACCGTCTACAGCCAACTTTACCAGCCGGGCATCACCGACGGCGGCAAGCCGGAGAGCGCGACCGTCCGCGCCGAACTCGGCTACGGCGTCAAGTTGCTCACCTATCCGGTCATCCAGACCGACCTCTCGTGGGTCGCCGCCGAATTCAACATCACCGGAGCCGGCGATTTCGGCAACAACCACGAATATATGGCGGAGTTCCCGACCGACCGGGCCGGGCTGTTCAATTATATCTATCGCTACACGCTCAACGACGGCGCCAGTTGGACCTACTGCGACACGGCGGGCAAGATAACCTCCGCCTCGATCGCGCCGGGCGTCGCGACGATATCGGGCGGCAGCGCCGACTGCGGCGGTCTTTCCTGCTTCGAGTGGGAGACCTGCGACATCGACACCTGCGTGCCGCTCCCGGGCCGCTGCAATGTCGTGGGCGACTGCGACACCGATACCGAGACCTGCGACACGGCGAGCCACACCTGCGTCGACAAGAATGGCATGCTCGTGCTGGACACCGCCCCCGAACTCACCGCCGACGGCTACACCTTCACGGTCCGCTATGTCGGGCCGGGCGAACTCGTGCTCGCGACGAGCAAGGTCACGCTGAACGGCGCCATCATCACCCCTTCGCTCTCCTACGAGGGGACGACCAAGAGCGTCACCGTGAGTAAAAGCGGGCTTTCCGCCGGCAAATATTCGTACCTTTTCAGTTGCAAGAACGACTCGGGCTCGTCGCTCCCCCCGCTTTTCGTGCCGATCTGGCTCGAAACGACACCGTTCGGCTGGCGTGACGCATTCCTGTACCAGATAATGAACGACCGCTTCCTGAACGGCGACATGGGCAACGACCAGCCGGTCGGCGGGGTGGAGACCATCCGCAACTGGATGGGGGGCGATTGGGCCGGCATCATCGAAAAACTTGAGGACGACTATTTCACCGATCTCGGCGTGAACGCGCTCTGGATATCCTCACCGGTCAAGAACACCGAACAGAGCGGGATCGGCATGACCGACGGGCTCCTCTACTCCGGGTACCACTCCTACTGGCCCATCGCGACCGGCTGGACCGACGCCGCGCCCCTTTCCGGGCTCTCCTCCCCTATCGAGGACCATTTCGGGACCGACGCCGAACTGCGGGAACTGGTCAACAAGGCCCACGCCAAGGGCATTCGCGTACTCGTGGATCTCGTCGCGAACCATGTCCACACCGACAGCCCGCTCTGGACCGCCCACAAGAACGACGGCTGGTTCAACATGGCCCCGTCGGGCAAACCGGCCAACAGCAACGGCGGCTACACCTGCGGCTGGGACCTCCCGGAGGACTGCTGGTTCACCGACTACCTGCCGGACCTCAATTACGACGAACCGGCGGTGATGGACGCGGTCATGGACCACGCCGCGTGGCTCGTGCAGGCATACGATCTCGACGGCTTCCGGCTCGACGCGGTCAAACACATGCCGATGGCCTTCTCGACCACCATCCGGACGCGGGTGACCGCGGCGGCGGGACTCACCGGTATACCGTTCTACATGGTCGGCGAGACCTTCGACGGGGACCGGGGACTCATCGCCGCCTATGTCGGCCATGACCGGCTCGACGGGCAGTTCGATTTTCCGCTCTACTTCAAGGTGCGCGATGTCCTGCTGCAGCATACGGCGCCTCTTTCGGACCTCGCCTCCTTCGTGGTGGACAACGACGATTATTACCAGCAGAAATGGGGCGGCGCCATCATGTCGAACTTCATGGGCAACCATGATGTGATCCGCGCCCTCACCTATGCCGGCGGCGACCATGCCCGCGTCCGGATGGCCCAGACCTTCCTCCTGACCTCGCCCGCGATACCGCTCATCTATCAGGGCGACGATATCGGCATGGAGGGCAACGCCGACCCCGACAACCGGCGCATGATGGTGTTCGAACCGTCGCTATCGACCGATCAACGCGCCACCCTCGCCCACCTCAAGAAACTCGGCACGGCCCGTAAGGCGCATCCGGCGCTCCGTACCGGGACCCGCACCACGCTCATCACCGAATCGAATGTCTGGGCCTACGCGATGAAAAAGGACGCCGATGAGGCCATCGTGATACTCAACCGCGGGGCGCAGACCCAGCGGCAACTCTCCACGACGCTCACCGGCACACTTACCGATGTCATATCGGGCGGCACCGCCGTCGTGTCGGGCGGCAAGATAACGGTCACCGTTCCGGCGATGACGAGCGCGGTGTACACGAAATAACTAGTTCGACGGCGTTCGCCCATCGCTCCGTATCTGGATGATGCGCAGGCCGAAGATCGGCGTGAGCGCCGTGAGATATTCGAGCAGTTCCCCCTGTATCGCCTCGTAGTCCTCCCAGACGGTGGTCGCCGCAAAGCAGTATATCTGGAGCGGCGCACCGGTGTGGGACGGGTCGAGCGTCCTGACCATCAGCGTCAGGTCCTGCCGCAGGACGGCACGGGACCGGAGATAGTTCATGAACATGCGGCGCAGGAGCGTCAGATTGGTCACCGGGCCGGTCGCGGGCAGATCCGGCAGGAAGGGGGCCACCTTTTCGTCGGCGCGTATCGCCGCCACCTCGACGGCATCGAGGAAACGCACCGAATTCAGGTCTATCGGTATCGAACGGCTGACACGGCGGGCGCCACTCTCCTTCATGCCGCGCCAGTTGGTGAACGCCTCCTCGAGGAACTTCTGGGTCGGTATCGAGGTGATGGTATTGTCCCAGTTGCGGACCCGGAGCGCGTAGAGCGACACATCGGCGACCTCGCCGTCGGCGCCGTACTGGGGCACCGATATCCAGTCGCCGACGCGTATCGAATTATTGACGCTCATCTGAAGACTCGCGACGAACCCGAGTATGGCATCCTTGAACACCAGCATCAGGACGGCGGTCATCGCGCCGAGCCCCGACAGGATGAGCACCGGCGACTTGCCCATCAGCACCGCCGCCATGAGTATCAGCGCAACGATGTACACCGCGATGGAAAGTATCTGGAACAGCCCTTTTATCGGCCGCTCCTGCGCCGCGTCGGTCCTGTCGTAAAGCGCCTGAAGGACCGCGACGAGCCGCGAGAAGAACAGCGCCACGACCAGCACGATGGCGGCCGAGGTGAGGCGGCGGACCGCCGTTTCGAGCCCGCCGAAGGCGTAGGCGGCGTTATGGACGACGAGTATCGGTATGAGGTGGATGAGCGCATGGAACACCCTTTTTTCGAACAGCAGGTCGTCCCAGTCGGCCGTACTGCGGCGCACCATGTAGCCGACCGCCTTGAGAATGTAATGGCGGCCGATGAAGAACAGCAGGTAGGCGATGATGGCAACGGCCAGCATGCGCGCCGGGAAGACCAGAAAGGAATACCGGGCGAAAAAGAACTGGACGAGCGAAAGGTACCCGTCCATCCCCTACTCCTCGACCAGTATGCAGGGGGCATCGATCTTCAGCGAAACATCGAAGCCGTCAGCAACGGTGATCTGCGGGGTCGGCGTGTTGTAGGTCTGCGGCGCAAGGAAGAACCGCGCCGCCTGCGTGCCGGTCGGCGGGAAGAAGGCCTTGGCGCGGCCCCCGGTCCCCGAAAGTTCGATGAAGCCGCGCGACGAAGCGGCCCCGGTGACCGCGGCCCCGTTCGCCGTGAGGTTGCCGGTAAAGGCGACCGCCTTGAGATCGCTCTGCACGACCGTGTCGGCCGACACATCGACCAGTTGCGCTATCGGGAAACGGAATATCGAATCGTCGCTCCCCTCTTTCACATGCAGGTTGAGGTAGAGGTCCCAACTGGGGCTTCTCAGCACGAGGAAGAAGGGGTGCGGTTCGGCCTGCGTCGCGGTGATGACGGACGAGCCGAGCGTGTTCTTGTCGTTCGCCGCCGAGAAGTCGTAACGGTCTATCGCCGGGTAGGCGGTCAGGAGTTCCGCGAGCGACAGTCCGTTCACGGTGAGGTCGAGCCCCATCTTCGCCGTCCCTATGTCCACTACCTTGGCGGTGATATCGGTGTCGCCGACGATGAGGTCGGTGTTGACCACCCCTTTCTGCTCGTAGCCGAGGAGCGACGCACCTTTATAGACGACATGATACGAGGCGGCGGGGACAAAGAACGAATAGGCACCGCCCGTCAGGTCCTTGAGGCGCGCCACCGGCGTTTCGGTCTGGGTATCGACATCGCGGAGGAAGAGCAGGTCGTCGTCGGTCTCCGGAAGCGCCGCACCGTTGTAGGTGACGGTGCCCGACACCTGCGTCGGGGCGACAACCAGATCGAGCGTCATGTCGGTGGTGAAGCCGCCGGAACCGTCGGTGAACTGGAAATTCTCGGTCCCGTTGTTATTCAGTCTGACGCTGAACGGCAGGTAGTTGGTCATGCCGGCGACATCGTTGAAATAGCCGTCGAATATGAGCGAGAAGGAGAGCGGCGCGTAGTCGTAGGTCGTGCAGTCGATATCGGCACAGACCCTCTGGCGCCGGAGAACGAGCGCCTCGTAGGTGTAGTCGTCTCCCGATATGCCAAGGTCCTTGATCGTCGTGGTACCGGCGGCGATGCTCATCACTTTCAACTTGCCGCGCGTACAAAGCGGCTCGGCGGCGGTGCAGGAGGTCAGTGCCGGGAAGGGGCCGCCCGTCGTCCGAAGCGAGATGGTGCCGTGGATACGACCCATGTCGAGCGCGACCGAGCCGCTATCGGCGGCGAGATCCTTCCATTCGGCTATCTTCTGGAAACTGTAGGGATAGTCGGCAAGATCGTTCAGATAGGTGACCACATAGGTGATCCCTTCGTTGGCGATGACCTCGGCGCTGTAGTTCTGGTCGGCGCCCAGATCGGATATCAGGGCGAGCGATATCGAATCAAAGGGGGGATTGCGCACGATGGCGAGCACGCCGCTGTCCACCGCCGCGCCATCCATCACGACCGGGCCGGCCACCGTGGTGGTCACGATATCTATCGGTTCGCTCAACGCCTCCGTGAGTTTCAGCGCCGTGTCACCGAGGTAGACCCGGCCGGTGAAGAGCGGGGCGCCGCCCGCCAGATGGCCGGTGAAACTCACCGTGTAGGAACCGGCGGGCATGACCCGGGTAAAGGCCCCGAACTCGGCGTACGGTACGGTGAAGGAATAACTGCCGGAGGTGAAGGTTATCGAGGTCGCCGTGTCCTCCCCCGCCGCAAGCGCGGGAAAGGCCGCACCGTTCTTGGTGACGCTCCCCTGCAGGACATAGAGCGGAAGATCGATGTTGAGCGTCGCGGCGGCCGTGACGGTCAGTTTCTTGTCCATGTCGACCGCGGTATTGTCGGGATCGGTCGGCGCGCTCTTGGGTCCGCGGTAGAATAGTTCATAGGTCCCCGCGGGGAATTCTATGACCGTGCCGGGAAGTGACGGGGCGAGTGTCGCTATCTTGAAATCGCTACCGGTCGCCTCATTTTTTCCCCACAGTTCACCCGCGACATGGGCATCATCATCGACGCCGCCGACCGTTATGGCACCGATGGTCACCGCGTGTAGTTTCACATCGAACGCCACCGCGTCACCTTCCCGCGCGAGGATGCAGGGGCCGGTGTAGACATCGTCGTCCGGCATGAGCGTGTCGGCGAGTTCATCGATCGTATCGTCCGGCAGGGAATCGTCGGTCGCCGTATCGATATCCTGTTCGTTATCGGGCTCGCTCGTGTCGGGTTCGCACTGGTGGGTCGCATCGTCCCAGTGGTAACCGGCGGGACACGACTCGTTACCGCCCGAGGAGCAGGAAACGCCGAGCAGCAGCAGCGCCGCGCCCGTGATAACGGCAAAAAGATGACGCATGCGGACCTCCATCGTTCCGTTCAAGGATGGGCCATTCTAGAACCTTCGGGGGCGGAAGTCAATGAGGGAACGGGAGAACCTATTCGTGTTTTTTCAACAGGTCGTTCTTGAGGTCGGATATCTTCTCGCCGTAGGTGCGGTGAGCGAGATCGCACTGATGGATGAGATGGTCGATCCGCGCCTCCGACTCGTTACGGAAGAACTTGAACAGTTCGCGCTTTTCCGCATGCCGCTCGGCGACCGGCAGGAACAGGTACTGACGGTAGATGATCGATGCCACCTCGACGAGATGGCCGGCGACATAATCGAGGAAGTCCTTGTTCTCGACCTTCTTCATCCGCTCGGTCACCTCGGCGAAGCGTGCGATGTGACGCACGAGTTCCTTTTTCGCATCGGACAGTTCGTCGGCCTTGATCTCTTTCACCGCCTCCATCCACTTGAAGAAAAGCCCGGAGGTGATCGTCCCTATCGCCGCCACGACCTGCAACTGCGTGGTACCCTCGTAGATGTTGGTGATGCGGGCGTCGCGGTAGAGCCGTTCGACGGGGAAGTCCTTCATGTAACCGGTGCCGCCGTGTATCTGTATCGCGTCGTAGGCGGCCTTGTTGGCCAGTTCGGTGAGGGTGAACTTGGAAAGCGGCGTCAGGAAGTCGGCGAGCACCTTGGCCTCTTTGAATGGGGCCTTGACATCCTCTCCCTTGTGTTCCTTCCGCTCGTACATATCGTAGTAGTCGACCGCCAGACTGGTACGGTAGAGCAGGAGTCGCGAGGTCTCTATCTCGGCCTGCATCTTTTTGAGCATCTGGAAGACCGCCGGGAAGTGAATGATCTTCTTGCCGAATTGTTCCCGTTCGTTTGCGTATCTGACCGCCTCGTCGAAGGATGCCTGCGCGATGCCGAGCGCCTGCGCCGACACGGTGAGTCGCGCCCCGTTCATGAGACTCATGACATACTTGATGAGCCCCATCTTGCGCTGGCCGACGAGCTCGGCCTTCGCCATGTTGAACTGCAGTTCGCAGGTGGGCGATCCGTGGATGCCGAGTTTATGCTCGATACGCCGCACGATCATGTTGCTGTCACGGTAGCGCTCGTAGAGGAACATCGACAGTCCGCGACCGCCCTTCGACCCCTCTTCGGATCGGGCAAGCACCAGCGACACATCACCCGAACCGTTGGTGATGAAGCGTTTGACCCCGTCGAGGTACCACTGACCGTCCTTCTCTATCGCCTTGAGCGTGACCGCCTGCAGGTCGCTCCCCGCCTCCGGCTCGGTCAGCGCCATCGAACCGGACACCTCGCCCGAGCAGAATCCGGGCAGGACACGGTCCTTCTGCTCCTCGCTGCCGAATCTATAGACGGTGACGGCGATATCCTGCAGACCGAAGAGATTCATCAGGCTCGCGTCGCCCTGCGACACCATCTCGACGATAGCGACATTGACGGTGACCGGCATGTTGAGCCCGCCGTATTTACGCGGCAGGGTGCCCCCCATGTAGCCGGCGGCGCCGAGCACCTTCATGTTCTCCTTGGTCTCGGGGGCCCATTCGACCACCCCGTCCCTGAACGATGCGCCTTTCTCGTCGACCGCCTCGGCGCGCGGCCAGATGAAGTTGGCGCAGATGTCGCCGACATTGCGAAGCGCCATGTCGTACCACCGTTGCGCCTCCTCGTAGGAGCGCAGTGCAGTGGGACCGCTGTCCGTGTAGCCGTTCTCAAGGTCCCTGACGATATCGGTGAGATCTATCTGCGAAAGATAGAACTTCCGGTCCGCGGTATAGAAGTTGTTCTTGTTCGTGCTTGCTCCAGACATTAGCCTTCCTCCCTCAGGTATCTGATCATGAGCGGGATTATCTCCCGCAGGTCACCGACGACCCCCATGTGGGCGATGCCGAATATCGGCGCGTCGGGATCCTTATTGATGGCCAGTATCTTCTTCGATTCCTCCATGCCGGCGCGGTGCTGTATCGAACCGCTGATGCCGCAGGCGATGTAGAGTTTCGGCCGGACGACCGACCCGGTCTGGCCGACCTGATGGTCTTTCTCGATGAAGCCGAAATCGACCGCCGCGCGGCTCGCGCCGACCTCGGCGCCCAACGCCTCGGCGAGTTGGAAGATGAGTTTGAAACTCTCCTTGTTCCCCACCCCGGCACCGCCCGAGACGATGACATTCGCGGCACCGAGATCGACCTTCGACCGCTTCGGGATGATGCTCAGGAACTCATGACGCACCCATTCGTCGCGGAAGTCGGGCGTGAACTCCTCGAACTTCACCGGGTTCATCGTCTTGTGCTCCGGCAACGGCATGACCCCCTCGCGGACCGTCGCCATCATCGGGCGATGGTCGGGCGTCACGATGGTGGCCAGTATGTTGCCGCCGAACGCCGGGCGGATCTGGTAGAGTATCTTGCCCTTGTCACGGTAGTCGTCTATCACCAGTTGGGTGCAGTCGGCGGTGAGCCCGGTATGTATCTGCGCGGCCACGAGCGGCGCGATGTCGCGGCCGGTGTGGGTAGCGCCGAAGAGCACGATATCTGGCTGTTCGCGCTTCACGAACTGCGCGACGACCTGTTTTATCGCTATCGAATGGAGATGCTTCAGTTTCGCGTTGTTGTAGAAGACCACGCGGTGCATGCCGTACTTGAACAACTCGTCGGTGTCCTCGGGAAGCCGGTCGCCGACGAAGATGCCGACCACCTCGCCGTGGAACGGTTTCATGAGCGCCGCCGCCTTGCCGGTGAGTTCCAGCGTCACATTGCGGAGCCGTTCGGTGCCGGCCCGCTTTTCTATGAATACCGCCGTTTTCATGACTGCACCTCGACATACTGCTTCATCAGATCGCGGACGAGCGCCTTGACGCCGTCCAATCGCGGGTCATACATCTTGAGATCGCCTCCCTGCACCGCGATGTCCCGTATCGCATTCACCTTGGTCGGACTTCCCTTGAGGCCGATATGCGCCTCATTGATGCCGGGGATGTCAGCGAAGGTGAGCGTCGGGATGATCCAGCCGTTGCGTTCGTATTCGGCCCGTTCTTCAGCCGGGATGTTCTCTTTGATGTCGGCCTTGAAGTAGCGAAGCATCTGACGCGCCGAAGGATAGCGCGGAGTATTGGCGGCCGAAGTGACGGTGAGGAGGAGCGGGAATCGCGCCCTGATGACCTCGGTCTGGAATTCGCCGTCGCGCTCGACGGTGACGGTCGTGTCGGTCACCTCGTTCAGCGCGGTCACATAGGTCACCTGATCGAAGCCGAGTTTCTCGGCCACCTGCGGCCCGACCTGCGCCGTATCGCCGTCGATCGCCTGCCTGCCCGCGACGACCAGATCGACGCCGCCGATCTTCTTTATCGCCTCGGCGAGGATATAACTCGTCGCCCAGGTGTCGGACCCGGCGAATTTCTTGTCGGTCAGCAGATACCCGGCATCGGCACCCATGTAGAGCGCCTGCTTGATGATCTCGACCGCCTTGAGGGGTCCCATCGTGAGGAGTATGACCTCACGACCGGTCCGGTCCTTGATCTCAAGCGCCGTTTCGAGCGCGTTCAGGTCCTCGGGATTGAAAACGGTGGGCAGGGCGGCCCGGTTGACGGTGCCGTCCTCCTTCATCGCGTTGCCCCGGATATTAGAGGTGTCCGGGACCTGCTTCGCCAAGACTACGATTTTACTCATAATTCCTCCATGACTGTCATAAAAAAATGACACTTCGGTCTAGTTCCTAACAAATACCGCTGCCGATGTCAACCATTTTTTCTGTGACCCCCGACGGATGGCACCTGTCATAAGGACAAGAGGTTGTTACGGAGGCTCACCCGTGAAGAACATCGTCCGCATCGTCCCAGCGATGGTACTCTTCGTGATATTCATCGCCGTTTATCTGGTGGCCGAGCACTTCCTCGGCGTACCACTCCCCTAGCCCCCGCTCTGCCGTGACGGGATATTTTTCACCGAAAGTTGCAGTGTCCTTTCTTTTTCGTAACATCGGAACAGCGGCGACTGTCAAAACCGATAGAGGATATGCCTGCAATGACGGGGCGCGAGACCCGGAACAGCGAACAGAAGGAACTGGCCGCACGGGCGGCCGGCGGCGATATTCGGGCTTTCGAGGAACTTATCATGGCTGAACGGCCGCGTCTTTATTCTTTCGCGCTCGCCATGAGCGGCGGCAACCACGCCGACGCCGCCGATGTCCTGCAGGAGGCGTTCATCAAGGCCTTCGTGAACATCCGCCGGTTCCGTGGCGACAGTTCGTTCGGCACCTGGCTGTGGCGCATCGTCCACAACGAATTCCTGAACTACCGCGTCGCGCTCCGATCGCGACCTATCCGGCAGGAAGGCGACGACGAGACGGTCTCCCGCCTGCCGAGCGACCATCCCGGGCCGGCCGAATCGCTCATAGCCGCCGAACGGCGCGCCAAGGTGCTCGAACTGGTCGCGCTCCTGCCTCCCAAATACCGCGAGGCGATCGTCATGATAGACATCCGGGAACAGCCGTACGATGAGACGGCGGAACTACTCGGCATATCAATGAGCGCCCTCAAGACCCGGCTGATGCGGGCCCGTGAGAAGTTCTCGGAACTGGTGCGTAAAAGAAAAGAACACTTTATATGATGCGAGGTCGCCATGAAGCCATGTGAAAGGACCGTTCAACTCGTCGCCGCGTCCATGGGGCGCGATCTGGAGCGTGACGAGGCGCTTTTTCTCAAGGAGCACGCCGCTGTCTGTCCCGAATGCCGCGCACACCTCGCGGCGTCGGACACTGCGATCGGCATCCTGAAGGGTGGACTGGTCCCGCAGGAGATCGACACACCGCCGCTTTTCAATGAACGGCTCCGCGAACGGCTCCGCGAGCGGGCGGGGCACCCCTCGTGGTACCGCTATCTGCCGCAGATACGGTTCCGCCGTTTCGAACTGGGCTTTCTCGCGACGCTTCTTCTGCTCGCGGTCGGCGCGGTGACCTTTTTCTATTTCCACGAGGACGCGCCACAGCCGCAACTGGTGACCCAGAAAGAGGTCTCGACCGACACGCCGCTCTCGATAGACCTTGAATACCTTGCCGTTCACCCCATCGCGGAGGTCACGGTGACCATCGAACTCGACGAGGGGGTGGTCTTTCACAGCGACTACCGCGAGATAGCCGACGCCCGTTCCCATACATGGAAAGGTCGTTTCAACGAGGGGATCAATTCCATCCCCTTCATGGTGACGGTCGAGAAGCCGGGGATCCGCGAGATACGGACCCGCGCCGATATCGGGGACTGGCGTCACGAGCACCGCATCACCCTCACCTCGAACGGGAAGATGCTCACCATGGCGATGTACCGGCTTCCCAAGCGGAGGATCTGACCCGATGCGCTTCGCTCTTCTTCTTCTCACCCTGCTTCCGGTCGCCGCCCTCCTGTGGGCTGATGGATCGGGAGTGACCAGCCGAGTCCGCATTTCCAGCAACGAGACGAACAGGGGCTGGGAACAGACCTTTTTCGACGCCGTCGCCCTCGCCGGTATGACCAGACTTTCGGATGAGCCGGCTGACGCGCTCCCGATGCCCGATCTCGACACCCCGAACACCGCCGGACAGGACCGGGCGAAAAAGGTGTCCGCGCCGCCGCGCCGCCGGACGGTCGAGTACCACATCATTCAGGAAGAGTCGGAGCAGGGCGACCGGTCGCGCAAGGTGAAGAAACGGGTCGTCATCGAGCCGCCCGCAAAACCGTGAGACCAGCGTAACCTCATGAACACCCCCGCCGCAACAGGTTTTGACATCGGTTCGCGCACCGGCAAAGCGGTGGTGACCGACCGCGAGGGGACCATCCTGCATGCCGCGACGGTCGAAACGGTCGGTAACGCGCTCCGGACCTTCGAGGACCTGCGTGCTCTTCTGCCCCCCGGCCTTCCCGATGGCCTGCCTTCCACCGCGACCGGTTACGGACGGGCCGCGATCGAAGGACGGGTGCGTCGTACCGCGACCGAGATATCCTGCCACGCGATCGGGGCCCTGCGTCGACTCCCCGGCGCCGCCACCGTCATAGATATCGGCGGACAGGACGCCAAGGTCATCATCCTCGAGGAAGGCCGGATCCGCGATTTCGCGATGAACGACAAATGCGCCGCCGGCGCGGGGAGATTCCTCGAAGTGATGGTGCCCCGCCTCGGACTCACGCTGGAAGGGTTTTCCCGACTCGATGTCGCGCATATCGAGCCGCTTCCCATCTCGGCGACCTGCACGGTATTCGCCGAGTCGGAGATCGTGTCGCTCATGGCGTCAGGCGCCGATCCGATCGTCCTTGCCGCTTCGGTGGCCGCGATGGCGGCACGCATGGCGGCCCTGCTCGCCGCCCCTCTGCACGCCCGCCCGCCCTTCTTCATGACCGGCGGCGTCTCCCGCATCGTTCCGGTCCGCCACCATCTGTCGCTCATATTGGGTCATCCGGTCGAGACCTCCGACGACGCATCGCTCTCCGGGGCGCACGGTGCGGCGATCATGGCGCTCCGGGACGGGTCTTGCTTTAAGTAGACTTTCTCCGCCCGTGTGCTAATATCTCTTCGTTCCGGATCATTCTTGCTCAGGAGGGGTCCCATGAAGAAAGTATCGCTTCTTATCCTCTGCGCGGTTCTCCTGTGTTTCTCCTGCGAAGAGAACAAGAAATTACCGCTGAACGACGATATCGCGATGGACGACGGCGACACCATTGTCAGCGACACCGACCAAAAGGAGAACGAACTTCCCGATGTCGCCGATAATGCACCGGTCGACGACGCGACTCCCCCGACCGATGAGGACGGCCTGCTCTCCGACGACGATCTCATCACCAACCCCCCCTGTCTCGAAACAGGCGAAGGGTGCGCCGAGACCGAGATATGTCTCTACGACCCGCAACTGTCGGGCTACTACTGCGAGGAGGCCTGCGATCCGTTGGTGACCGACGACTGCCCCGAAGGGCTACGGTGCGAACCGGTCGCGGGCGACACGAAGAGCGGCTGTTTCCTTCCCGTCATCATCGCGGGACGGGTGTTCGACCTCGACGAGATCGGATATCCCGCCATCGAAGGGGCGCGGGTCAGCGCGATGGACCAGAAGAACGGTGAAGCGACCGATGTGTCGGTGACCGACACCACCGGCCATTACCGGATAGCACTTTCCCTCACCCGCCAGCGTAACGGGATGCCGGCGACGGGCGAGGTCTACACCCTGCGGGCCGCCGCAAAAGACCACGCCCCCTATCCCGGACCGGGGCAGGTGGCGCTCCCGATACTCATGGACAACGGCACGCTCATGAACGACGGCTACTATGTGTCAAGCGGCTTTCTCGACATCGGGCTCGCCGCTCTGGCCGAAGAGGAGCAAGGAGGGTTCATCGTGTCGGGCGCTCTTTCCGAGACGACGAGCGGCGTGCTGGTCATCGCCCGCTGCGCGACCGCGCCGTGCCCCTATACCTACACCGGCGCCGAGGGCGATTTCACTCTCTACAATGTCCTGCCGGGCGACTACGAGATAGCGGCCCTGAAAAGCGGCATGAGCTTCACGCCGGTCCCGGTCACGGTGGTCGACGCCGACATCACCGATCTTCTGCTGGAACTCGTCACCGAACCGGAACTCGGCTCGATAACCGGGCAGGTCAACATCGTCGTCGGCGGCGGCGGGCTCACGACAAGCGTCGTGATGATGGCCGAGGAGACATTTATCCCCGGCTTCGACAAGGGAGAGATCATCCCCGGCCTACGCGCCCCCGAACCGCCCGAGGCGCCGACCATCAG